>JAWKLD010000002.1 GCA_041392855.1 Flavipsychrobacter sp. | reverse complement strand
TGGTGTTGTTATTGCTATTGTAGCCTCTATTGAAACTTTGTTGTGTGTAGAAGCTACTGATAAACTTGATCCGCAGAAGAGATATACACCAACAAACAGAGAGTTGAAAGCTCAAGGTGTTGGTAATTTGGTAAGTGGACTTATTGGTGGGCTACCAATGACTTCAGTTATTGTGCGTTCGTCGGCCAATGTTAACGCGGGAGGGCGAACCAAGTTGTCCACTATTATACATGGGTTCTTATTACTGATATGTGTAGGTACTATTCCTGTAATTTTAAATTTAATTCCCAAGGCGTCTTTAGCAGCTATCCTTATCTATACTGGTTATAAGTTGTGTAAGCCATCGATGTTTGTGCGTATATGGAAGAATGGAGGGCTAACACAGTTTATCCCATTGGTAGTGACTACGTTGGCTGTTGTAGGGCTAGACCTGTTGAAAGGTGTGGGTATTGGTATGGCAATAGGTATCTTCTACATTTTAAGACAAAATGCAAGAATCCCATTCTTTTATAAAAGAAAAGTATCTCAGGACGGGGAAGTGATAACAATAACTTTAGCACAAGAGGTGTCTTTTCTGAATAAAGCGAGATTGAAACAAACATTAGAGAAGCTGCCAGCTAATACTAACGTTGTATTGGATGCTAGTAATACAGAGTATATTGACTTCGATGTTTTAGAGTTGATAAGAGAGTTCTATAAAACTCAAGCTGTAGATAGAAATATAAAGATGTCTCTTAATGGTTTTAAAGAAGCCTATAGAGTACCGAAAGCTAGCAGCAAGGAGCTGGATATAGCTGCGGCTGTTAACGATGATGGTACTGTTGTTTCATCAGGAGATTTTGATAGTCTGATGGATGAGCTAGACAAGGAAAAGTAAATAGAAATTATGCTGAAAAAGCGGCTTTAGCAATTGCTAAAGCCGCTTTTGTATCTAAAATAATGTTGGCATCTTTGTAGGAGATATAAGAGCTCAATAATGAAAACAAGTATTAAGAAAATTGGTGTCATGACTTCAGGTGGCGATAGCCCGGGCATGAATGCTGCGGTAAGGGCTGTAGTACGTACGGCCATATACAACAATATTGATGTATACGGCATACGCAGAGGCTATCAAGGAATGATAGAGGGAGATATCTATAAAATGGAGGCAACTAATGTTTCTAATATTATACAAAGAGGTGGTACGATATTGAAAACTGCCCGAAGTGAAGAGTTTAGAACAGAAGAAGGAATGCAGAAGGCCTATGAGCAATTACAGAAGAATGGCATAGAAGCCTTGGTGCTAATAGGAGGTGATGGAACATTTACAGGCGCGGTAAAATTCTTTGAAAAATATACAATACCTGCGGTGGGTATTCCTGGTACAATAGATAAGGATCTAGCAGGTACTGATTATACTATAGGGTATGACACCGCAGTAAATACAGCAGTAGAGGCTATTGATAAAATTAAAGACACCGCCGAAGCTCACGATAGGTTGTTTATCATAGAAGTGATGGGAAGAGATGCAGGATATATAGCACTCAACAGTGGTATAGCCTGTGGGGCAGAGGATATACTTATACCTGAAACAATAACGAATATTGATAATGTGCTGAATAGAATAGGTGAAGATGAACTGCGTAAAAAGACCGTGCATATACTAGTTGTAGCAGAAGGAGATGACTTTGGAGGGGCGGAAGAAGTATATGCAGAAGTTAAAAAACGTTTTCCTAAAAAAGATGCAAGAACATGTGTGCTAGGGCATATACAGCGCGGTGGGGCTCCTACATTTGCTGACAGGGTATTGGCTAGTAGATTGGGGTATGCATCGGTAAACGCACTAATAGCAGGTAAAACACAAGTGATGGCAGGTGTTATAAATGGTGAGGTAGTATATACACCATTGGCTAAAGTGGTTAAAGAAAATACAGCTATAAGAGAAGACATGTTGGAGATGATAAGGGTATTAGCAATATAGTTTTTATGAGTAGGAAAAGTATGAGGTATAGTTTGATATTATTGTCACTAACACTGTTCGTTGGTGGGAGTTGTAAGGCTCAAAAGAAAGAGGTTAAAAAGCCAAAGCAAGTAGCTGTTGCCTTTTACAATGTAGAAAACCTCTTTGATACTAAGGATGATCCTGTAAAGCTTGACGATGATTTTACGCCTTATGGGGCTTACAGGTATAGCGAAAAAATATACAGAGCCAAGTTGAGAAATATTGCAAGGGTATTAGAGAGTATGACTAGTAAGAAATATCCTAATGGACCGGCAATAATAGGATTGGCAGAAGTAGAGAATAAAACTGTTCTAAGAGATTTGACCAACCAGCCATCAATTAAAGATAGAGGCTATCAATACTTATGGTATGATAGTCCAGACCCAAGGGGTATTGATGTAGCTATGTTATATGATCCTAAACAGTTTAGAGTACTAAAGGCTACTGCTGTTCCTATAACTTATAGGGATGAGGGTAGGCTTGCAGCAAGTAGGGATATGCTTTTTGTTAGAGGTATATTGGAAGGGGATACGGTATTTATTATGGTTAACCATTGGCCTTCAAGAAAAGAAGGGCAAAAAGAATCAGAACCGAAAAGAATTGCGGCAGCTACAATTAATAAAGAAAACGTAGAAAAAATTTGGGGAAAGAATATTCATGCCAACATCATCATAATGGGAGACATGAATGATAACCCTAATGACAAAAGCATAGAAAAGACACTAGGTGCCTTTAGTAACAGATATATCAAAAGGCTGGGCTTTTTGTATAATCCTTGGGCAGAGAAACACCAGTCGGGCAAAGGAACTTCTGTTTATATGCGTCAATGGGATCATTTTGACCAGATAATTATATCTGACGGTTTGCTAGATAATAATGGCTGGAAGTATAGTAAGGCGATCATTTACGATAAGGAATTTCTAAAGGATACTTATAAGAATGCAAAGGGGTATCCATATAGATCGTTTAAGGGAACACATTGGATAAAGGGATATAGTGATCATTTTCCTATATTAATAGAATTAGAACAGGAAAAATAAGTCGACAGTAAGAACACTTAGTTTTATTATTTTCACTACCGAAATCTGATAAGATGAAGACAAACGAAGTGCCACAAGAGCCTCGAGATTTTAAAGAAGGTGATAAGGTGAAAAAGTTAATGTATGCTGTAGATGATAAGGGTAAGTATACTGGTGTCAATTCTGCAGGGTGGGAAGCAGAAAACTTTGCCACAAAGCAGGCTTGGGACGCTGTAGATGATTCGCTAGCTGAGACAAAGAAAAAGGTAGAAAACGGTGTGTTGAGTCCTATAGCATACTATATGGAAAAATGTTTGATGGATGTACCGTTACTGGCAAGATATGTTGGCAAATGGCAGTGGCAAGTGAAACGACATTTCAAACCGTCGGTATTCGGGAAAATGAAAGAAGGGTTAATAGCAAAATATGCAGAAGTGTTTGAGATAAGTGTGGATGAATTAAAGAATTTTGGTCAATAGGGTTAACAATGAGTATAATTGATTTTAAGCATTACCAGCACGCTCATTGTGAGAGTGGCGTAACATCAAATTTGTTGAAGTTTGAAGGTATAGATGTAAGTGAACCTATGGTATTTGGTATAGGTTCAGGTATTTTCTTTGCGCATCTGTCCTTTGTAAAAGTGAGTGGTACTCCGGGTTCTACATTTAGAACATTCCCGGGCACAATATTTAAGCAGATAACAAAACGCTTGAATATAGAGATGGAGAAACAGCGTTTTCGCACACCGGAAGCTGCTATGCAAGCTTTAGATGATGTTTTAGCGCAAGGTAAGCCTGTAGGTATGGGTAGTAGTGTCTATTATTTGCCGTATTTACCCGAGGCCTTTCGTTTTCATTTTAATGCGCATAATCTCGTAGTATATGGTAAAGAGGGAGATGAATATTTAGTGAGTGATCCGATACTAGAAGACGTATCAAGAATAAAGGCAGAAGACTTGGCAAAAGCTCGTTTTGCGAAAGGTTTCCCCGAGCCTAAGGGCTTGATGTATTACGTAAAGTCTGCTCCTAAAGAGATGGATTTTCCTAAAGCAATTAAAGCAGGTATTAAGCAAACCTGTTTCTTTATGTTATCTCCTCCATTGCCTTGGTTTGGTAATAAGGGTATATTTCATTTAGCTAATCAAATACAAAAATACCCTAAGAAACTAACTCCTAGAAAGTCAGCATTATACTTAGGAAATGTAATACGTATGCAGGAGGAAATAGGTACAGGAGGTGCAGGTTTTAGATTCTTGTATGCGGCATTTCTGCAAGAGGCAGGGGAAATGCTGCAAAGAGACGACTTAAAAGAACTATCTGAAGAATTGACAGTGATCGGTGATGATTGGCGGAATTTTGCCTATCATTCGGCACGACAAATGAAAAATAGGACATCGGACCTAGTGTCTTACGATGAGCTGGCAGATATGTTGCGTGTGTGCGGAACAAAAGAAAAAGACTTTTTTACGCGCTTGGGCAAGATCAAATGGTAGATTTGCATATGTATATGCTGTTTCCTTAAGGATTTTAGTGTATTTTTACACCCCTATTTTAATATAGTTGCTATCAAGAGTTAGAAATATCGTACTCACAGTTATTGATTTTTTTCATAAGCCTTTTGCAAAGTGGATCAATCAGCAAACTTTTCGTTACATAGCTTGCGGAGGTTCTAATACTGTGCTTGATATCCTCATTTATTTTGTAGCCTACAACTTTATATTAGGGAAGCAGCCAGTTCCTATTGGCAGTATTGCTATTACGCCACATATTGCGGCATTTATCATCTCCTTTAGTATCAGTTTCCCATTAGGTTTTGGTTTGGCCAAATACATAGTTTTTCCTGAGTCTAACCTGAAAGGGAGGGTACAGCTCTTCAGGTATGCATTATTGGTCTGCATGTGTATTTTACTCAACTATGTATTCCTCAAGTTGTTTGTAGAATACTTCCATTGGTACCCAACACCGTCTAAGATTGTCACTACAGCTATAGTAGCTGTGTTTAGCTATATTTCACAACGCAATTTCACCTTCAAAGTGAAAGAGGTAGCTGTGGAATCTTGACAACTTATTTCCACTAACAAATAATACGAAGGGCTTACCTTTACATAGATTATGACGCAGGAACAGCTGAAAGAGATGCGCGAAAAAGTGCAGCATTTATCTCGTTTTCTAAGAATTGATGAAAGGAATGATAAGATCCAAAATGATAGGCAGCTAACATTAGCACCTGGCTTTTGGGATGATAATGAGCGTGCTACAAGTATTCTTAAAGAAATTCAGCTGAATAAGTTTTGGGTAGACCTCTATGAGCAAGTAAGTACTTCAGTAGAAGATTTTGCGGTACTTTTTGAGTTTTGGAAGGCAGGAGAAACAGAGGAGGAAGAGGTTGCGGTAGCCTACAAAAAGGCGATTGCTGATATTGAAGATGCAGAGTTTCGCTCGACATTGAGTGAGCCTGAAGATGAGATGCCAGCGGTAATGGTAATTAACTCTGGCGCAGGAGGTACTGAAAGTCAGGATTGGGCAGAGATGTTGCTTCGTATGTACCGTATGTATGGTGAGAAGCAAGGCTGGAAAATATCAGAGCTTGATCTGCAGTACGGAGACGGTGCCGGTATAAAGCAAGCTACTATGGAGTTCGATGGAGCTTTTGCTTATGGTCTATTGAAGGCAGAAAGTGGCGTGCATAGATTAGTACGTATCTCTCCTTTCGATTCTAATGCCAGAAGACATACTTCTTTTGCCTCTGTATTCGTTTATCCTTTGGTAGATAGTAATATTGATATAGAGGTGAACCCCGCTGATATAGAGTGGGACTTTTTCCGTGCTGGTGGTAAAGGAGGACAGAATGTAAACAAGGTAGAAACCGCAGTTCGTTTAAAACACATACCTTCAGGAATAGTAGTAGAATGCCAACAGTCGCGTACGCAAGGAGAAAATAGAGAGAAGGCTATGACCATGTTAAAGAGCCAACTTTATGAAGAAGAATTGCGTAAAAGAGAGGAGTTAAAGAACGCGACCAACTCTACAAAGAAAAAAATAGAATGGGGGTCGCAAATCCGCTCTTATGTTTTCCACCCCTATAAAATGATAAAAGACCACAGGACAGATTATGAAGTAGGTAATGTAGGCCCTGTGATGGATGGAGAGATAGATGAATTTATCAAAGCGTATTTGATGACCATAAAAGAAGAACAAGACTAAAAGTGACTGAAGAGAAAAACAAAAAGAAGGTATTTAATTTGAAGGTCCTTTTAAGGATTCTCTCTTTTACGAAACCATATAAAAGTACATTGTACTTATCAATAACGCTGTCTATAGTACTGGCAGCACTAGCGCCATTACGTCCTTATTTGATACAGTTGTCTATAGACAAGTATATTAATAATAAACTGCTAGAGGGCTTGATATGGGTAAGTGTGATACAGCTTGGCGTTTTATTGATAGAGAGTTTGATCCGTTTTGTTTTTATGTACCGCATAAACTGGCTAGGACAAACAACCGTCAATGATATGCGTAAGACAGTATTTAAAAAAATACTGAATCAGAATATTGCATACTATGACCGCACTCCTATTGGTACGCTAACGACAAGAACTATTAATGATATAGAGGCTGTTAACGAAGTGTTTGGCCAAGGGGTTATTTCTATTATAGCAGATGTATTGACCATACTTGCCATAATAGGTGTCATGTTGGTGACCGATTGGAAATTAACTTTGATCTGCCTTGCTACTTTTCCTTTTATGATATTGGCTACTTACTACTTTAAAGAAAGTGTAAAGAAGTCTTTTCAAATGGTACGTAATGCCGTATCAGACCTAAACTCTTATGTGCAGGAACATATAGTAGGTATGTACATTGTACAAGCATTTGCTGCTGAGAAAAAAGAGCAAGAGAAGTTTCAAATGATCAATAAGAAACATCGCTCAGCTAATATTAGAGCTATTTTTGCCTATTCAGTTTTCTTTCCTGTTGTAGAAATAATTTTAGCGGTTTCTCTTGGTTTGTTAGTATGGTGGGGGGCAATAAGTATGTTGCATTATGATGTTACACCTGGTGTTGTTATTGCTTTCGTGATGTACCTCAATCTTTTATTTCGTCCTCTTCGCATGCTTGCTGATAAATTTAACGTACTGCAGATGGGGGTGGTGGCTGCTGAGCGTGTGTTTGCAGTATTGGATAGTGAAGAGCATTTAAAGAATGAAGGAGTTTACAAACCTCAACATATTGATGGTAAATTGTCTTTTAAAAATGTACACTTTAGCTATAAAGAAGGTATTCCTGTTCTAAAAGGTATATCGTTTGAATTGGGTGCGGGTAAGACAATGGCCGTGGTAGGACATACAGGTGCAGGTAAAACTTCTATTATAAACCTTATTAACCGCCAGTACGAAATACAAGACGGAAAAATATTAATAGACGGTACTGATATTAAGGAGTATGATATTGACACATTAAGAAGTCATATAGGTATTGTGTTGCAGGATGTCTTCTTATTCTCCGGTACTATTTACGATAATATTACATTGCGTAATTCTGATATCCCATTAGAAGAAGTACAACGCGTTACGCAAATGCTAGGCATTCACGAATTTATAATGACCTTGCCAGGTGGGTACGAATTTGATGTGATGGAAAGAGGTAATAGTTTGTCACAAGGGCAACGCCAGCTAGTTTCTTTTGCTAGAGCTTTATTGTATAACCCTTCAATACTCATATTAGATGAGGCTACCTCATCTGTAGATAGTGAAAGTGAACAGTTGATTCAGAATGCCATAGATACTTTGATAAAAGGCAGAACGTCTATTGTTATAGCGCATAGGCTATCTACAATACGTATGGCCGATAGCATATTGGTAATGGATAAAGGGCAAATAATAGAGCAGGGCAATCATGAAGAGCTTATCACTGCCAAAGGGGAGTATTACAAATTGTACACAGCAGTGGAGCGACAGAAACAAAAAGCAACTTTATAAAAAAAACTTATGCTTTATGAAATGATTTTTGATTTTATCCGTCTCTATATGAGATAGGATATCAGTATGAGATCATTTACTCCTCTTGTTTATCAAGTATACTCTTTTAACCAATATTGCCTCCTTTTCATAAGAGAGGGAGATGGACTATTTCAAATAGATTTTAAGAATTACGGCTATAGCTCCGGTAAAGCCATTTTTCTTTCGCCGGGTCAGTACTTTCAATTGCTATCTGGCCATTTTAGGATAGAAGTTTTAGACTTTCCAGCAAATAGTGTACAGCAAGTGGTAAATTCAAGGCTACTCTTTAAGCATTTAGTTAGTGTAGGGTATGTTAAGGTCAATGATTTTGAACAACTGGAAACAAAACAGTCTTCTGTAGTACTCTTATCAAATGCTATTAACAGATGGGTGGAACAGAATCCATTTTCTGCAACAATGAGTGAAGTAGAATTACTATTTGATTTAAAAGATGTTGTAGATGTGAAATTTAGAGAACCTATAACACTAAAAGATATTGCTGGTTTTCTTAACGAAGCTCCAAATCGCATACAATCATTGTCTAAAGAAAAGTTGTGTTATACAGTATTACAATTAAAGCAAAAAAAGATACTATTAGAAGCACAACGAAAGGTGGTGTTTACAGATATGAGCACTAAGGAAATAGCTTATGAGTTGGGGTTTAAAGATGCAGCATATTTCAATAAATTCTTTAAGCTACATACGAATATGGCACCTCATGAATTTAGATGTGTATATGAAGTGCATGGACGTGATAGTTTTATAACTGATGTGTTAACACTGATAGACAAGTACTATAAGGAAAAACATATGCTTTCGTTCTACGCTAATGAATTGTGCATGACACCAAGGTCGTTTTCCAAGAAGGTAAAGCAAAGAATAGGTGTGGGTATGCATGAGCTGATATCTAAAAAAATAATCCATGAATCCCAAAAAATGTTGCTGCAAGGGTTCAGTACTACTACTATAGCTTATGAATTAGGTTTTAAAGAGTCAAATCATTTCTCTTCATTTTTCAAAAAGCATGTTGGCATTACACCGATGCATTATCGCGCATCGAATTAAAAGTACAGTACTTAGCTACATTTTTGTAGTGATGGATGGTGTCTCTGCTTCTAGTTTTGTATCGTAAATCAAAAACGAATACAAGCTTATGACACAAGATTTAAACCAACTTTTAACGGAAAAAAATGATATGATTAAACAAGGGCTGATCGTTGCAGCTACTGACAAGTTTTTTGCAGATCATGCTACTACTCTTGATTTTGACGGCGCCAAAACAAGTAATAAAACTGAAATGTTGAAAAAGATGGAGGGCTTTGCTGGAGCGATAAAAAACGTTAATGAAATAACGCTCCATCACTCTTCTTTTAGCGAGAATGTATCTTTTGCTGAGTATACTTTTCATTTCGATATGAAGGATGGTAGCACTATACTTTGGCATGAGATCATCAGATCGGTATGGGAAGATAACAAGATCGTTAACGAACAATATTTTAAAAACTAAAAAGAAAAATACTATGAAAAATACATTGTTATTGATTGCAACAGTACTAATGACCACTACTGTATTTGCACAAAATTTAAAGTCGGCCAATAACGTTGACGATAGCAAAGTTGCTTTACAAGGCTATAGTCCTGTTTCTTACCTTGATCTCGGGATAGCACAAAAAGGATCAAAAGAATTTAAGTCTACTTATAATGATCTTGTCTACTATTTCACTAATATGGAACAGCAAAAGAAGTTTGAAGCAAACCCTGCCAGATACCAACCTCAGTACGGTGGTTATTGCGCCTTTGGAGTTTCTGTTGGTGCCAAGTTTAGGACAGATCCAAACAAATTTGTAGTGAAGGGTGGAAAGTACTTTTTGTTTCTTTATAATCTAGAAGTAGATGCACAGCAATTATGGTTAGATGGAGAGCATAATAAGTTAGTTTCAAAAGCGAATTCTAATTGGGTAAAACTCAGTAAGCAGCCCTAATACAAATAGTTTATGAATAAACAGGGTTGACTTATTAGGCCCTGTTTATTTCACGTTTTCGTCCAGCCAATCGGTTATATAATCCAAAACTACAGGTTCAAAGGTTGTTTCAATTTTACCATACTCTTGAGTATTGCAAGTATTACAGCTTTGAAATAGATGATTTAATCCTTTGAATTCTTTTACTTCATAGCTTTTAACCTTGCTCTTTTTTAAGGCCGATTCAATGCCAGCTAAATTTGACTTAGAGATTACCTGGATGTCATTATCTCCGTTTATCGCAAGGACTTTGCAGCGCAGTTTTTTTAGTGCAGGTGTTGGATCGTAGCTAATGAAGTATTTCAGCCATTTACTATCGTACAATTTTAAAAATTGATTGGCAAAAACTTTTTGCGTTGCCTCATCTGATATTCCTGTTGTTATAGCTACAGTTTGCTTGTCCGTTCTAGTTTTCCAGGAGTTGATAGTGTTGTTTATTTTTATCTCAGCAGACTTTTTATTTTCTGCAGTAGTAAGTATAGACATTATGTCTCGATACAGTGGGGTATATGCTTTTGCCATTTCATCGGTTATGCCCATCTTTAGTAATATCTCATAGTTCTGTTCACTCATTAGGTCAATGACAGGTATGCCAGGTCCTGCAGCTAATATGATGAAGTTGACATCCTTAGTTTTATTAGCAACCATTGGAGCGATAAGTCCACCTTCACTATGTCCATACAGGCCTATCTTTTTAGCGTCTATATCGTCTCTACTTTTTAAGTACTCTATTCCCGCTATTATATCTTCTGCAAAGTCAGCAGAAGTAGCATTGGTATTGCCAGTCGTCTCTCCTACACCTCGGTCATCTATTCTTAATACAGCATAGCCATTATTAGTAAGGTGGTTTGCTATTACTGCAAATGGTTTATGCCCTTCTATTTCTTCATCTCTATTTTGTGCTCCCGAACCGGTAATTAGGATTACAGCGGGGTGCTTTTTATCTATTGCAGGTACAGTAATGGTAGCACCATATTGTATAGACTTGTCTTTATTGTGATAGATGAGATTGGTACTGTTGTAACTAAAAGGAGGCTCAGGAGTTTGAGGACGTTTGAGCACGGTCTTTTGTGGTTTTTGCTTTGATAGCTCTACAGGGATATTCATTCCATTCTGTATCCAGTTGCCTTTTATTATTCCATTGTTTAGCGTGCCACTAAATCTGCTTTTGATAAGCTCAATATTTATAATGATCGTGTTCCCTTTTGCTATCACCTCATTGCACGGAATAGCTTTTGCTCCTTGTTTAGGAACGTCCAAAGTAGCTTTAAGTGCCTCGTTGTTTGAGATATGAAAGACGATCTGTAGTTCTTGCCCAACATTTAGACTGCCAAACCAGTCGCCAACAAATTGATCTTGTGCAAGCCCATTTACCGTTATTAGCGCAGCTATTAGTACTAACAAAGTCTTTTTCATACTAGATGTTTTTTGATTTAGACTCGCTCTTAAAAATTGAATAGGAGTAATATACGGCAGCAATACTGATAACCGTAATAATAATGAGCATTACTATACTGGCTACCTGAAATGGAGCTACAAGTGCTACTATCGTAATAGTTAAGCCACCTAGAAAAAATAATTTTCCTCCAAGCTGGTGCGTTTTTTTCCAATTGGTGTCGCTTTCTAATGTCCAAGGTACCCGTATGCCTACAAAGTGATTGGGCTTAATGGTGTACATATAGTTGCCTAAAAACATGAATAAGAAACCTATGCTAGGTAGTACTACCTTATTGGCTATAGAAGATTCTGGATTAGCACCATTAATGATAATAACAAGGTTTATTATTGAGGTGAAGAGTACAATACCACTAGCTATCTTATTGTAAGTATTTACCTGAACAGACTTTGCCCTTTTAGGATCTATTTTATGAATATTGGTCAATAGAATATAGGTTCCTATGCCTATTACTGTAAGCAACAGTGTTACAAAAACCAACTCTAAGCTACTTCCATAACGGTCTACTTCCCCTTTCATGTTATAGTGTATTGCTATTTTTTCAGGAAGGCTATTCCATATTGCTAATAGGTACCCAAAAGGAAGTATAGATATGAGCAGTATGGGAAAATGTTTAAGAAAGTTTTTTGATGCCATGGATATTATATTTTGAAGAAACCTCTGTTTTTTGAAGTTGGATGACCCATTTTAATATCTCGCCTACAACTGTTGTATTGAGTGAATAGTAGATATATTGTCCTTGTTTGTCAGAGGTGACAAGTTCTGCTTGTTTTAGTATGTCAAGGTGGTGAGATATACTAGGTTTAGATATATCGAACTGTTCCGCAATTTCTCCTGCAGTCATATCTTTTTCCTTCAACAATTCAAGGATTTCCCTTCTTGTTTGATCATTTAATGCTTTGAATAATGTATTCACGTTAATTAGGTATTTAGACAAATATCTAATTAACGGATTAGTTTTCCAAAAAAATAAGCCCCGTTAACAAAAACGGGGCTTAAAATATGATAATTAATAACTGTGTTAGTTGATCATTTCTACAGCCTTTTCTACCATGTTTTTAGAGCCTATAAAAATAGGTACACGTTGGTGAAGCTCTGTAGGTTCGATATCCAGTATTCTTTCTTTGCCTGTGGTAGCTACTCCGCCTGCAGCTTCCACTAAAAAGCTCATAGGGTTGCACTCGTATTGTAAGCGTAGTTTACCATTTGGGTTTTTAATGTCCGCTGGATACATAAATATGCCTCCTTTGATAAGCGTGCGGTGAAGGTCTGCAACCATAGACCCTATGTATCTATGAGAGTAAGGACGACCAGTCTCCTTATCTTCTTCCATACAATAGTCTAGATAAGCTTTCATCTTATTATCAAGCTTACAAGTGTTACCTTGGTTGATCGAATATATCTTTCCGTCCTCTTTACATTTTAGGTTTCTGTGAGATAAGCAGAATTCACCAATTGAAGGCTCCAGTGTAAAACCGTTGGCACCAAGTTTAGTAGCGTATACCAGCATAGTACTACTTCCATAGATCACATAACCGGCAGCCATTAGCTTGTTACCTGGTTGCAAAAAGTCCTCTGCAGTACATGGAGCCCCTAGAGGGCTCACACGCTTGTATATAGAGAAAATGGTACCTATAGAGGCATTAACATCAATATTAGAAGAGCCGTCTAATGGGTCGAAAAGAACAACATATTTGCTATTTATAGAATATGGGTCGTCGAATGCGATAAAGTCATCGTTTTCTTCCGAAGCAATACCTGCACAATCAGCACTACCTCTTAGTACATTTATTAATGCCTCATCAGAATAAACATCAAGTTTCATTTGCTCCTCACCTTGCACATTAGTAGAGCCTTGAGCGCCTAATATATCTACAAGACCTGCTTTTAGCACCTGTTGGTTGATGATTTTGCAAGCAATGCCGATATCTCGTAGTATAGCAGATAATTCACCTGTTGCATTAGGAAACTTTCTGGTTTCTTGGATAGTAAACTCATCCAAGGTCATTAATTTTCTTTCCGGATTCATAATATCTTATGTATAAATAATGCAGCAAAAGTAATAAACAGTAGGCTTTTTTACGATTATGTTATATAATGTGGCAAAAATCGAGAAAGGTTTCCATATTAACAGATACCTACTACCTTTGTAAAGCTCAAGATAGCATCAAGAATGGTACAATATTTCAAAAATATCAACCACCAAACATCGGAGATAGAGCATGCTGAAGGTGCTAATTGGATTAATGTCACGCCCCCTTTTCAGGAAAATGAGATTAACCAACTATCAGAAAATCTAAATATTCCTAGAGACCTGCTTACAGATACTCTGGATATAGAGGAGCGTGCACGTTATGAAGAAGAAGATGGGGTGAAGTTGGTGATTTTGAAAACACCTGTAGAAAACAAGTCGTTGAATGAAAGTGATGCGGATTATGTTACCATTCCTATCTCTATAATTAAAACAGAACGGAATCAGGTCATTACAGTTAACTCTTTTGAGAATGTAGCTATACGCAGGTTTCTTAACACCTTTGCCAAGCGCCACCCGGAGCGCCCTAATATGATGGTGCTTAAGATATTCGAGAAGGTAGTAATGGACTTTATGGAGGTGTTGAAAGACATCAATCACCGTCGTAATATTTTGGAGCAAAAACTTTATGATTCTAACAGGAATGAAGAGCTCCTCTACTTAATGCGTGTGCAAAAAAGCCTAGTGTATTTTGTGACTGCACTGCGTAGCAATGAGTTGCTGTTGATGAAGATGGAACGAACCAATTTTTTAAATTGTGACGAAGAAGAGTTAGAATTCTTAGGTGACTTGATCATTGAGTTTTCTCAAGCTTTGGAGATGGCCAACACATATACTAATATCTTGAGTAGTACAATGGATGCTTTTGCCAGCATCATCAATAACAATATGAACATGGTCATGAAACGTTTGACCAGTATTACAATTCTTATTTCTCTACCTACATTGATCGCCAGTTTCTATGGCATGAATGTAGATATCCCTTACGAGAAAGGCATGTACAGTTTTGCGATCCCTGTAGTGCTATCAATAATTGTGTCAGTTGTTATGACACTTTACTTTAACAAAAAACGCTGGTTCTAAACTTATGGCTTTACCCACCCGTTTCAATATAAGAGTGTACGGTATATGGGTACAAGACGGAAGAGTATTGGTGAGTGAAGAAACAATAAGAGGAAATAAATACCTGAAGTTCCCCGGAGGTGGTATGGAACTGGGAGAAGGTGCTATTGACGGTTTGAAGCGAGAATGGAAAGAAGAGCTGAACATAGAGATAGATGTTTTAGAGCATTTTTATACTACCGATTTCTTTCAGCCTTCAGCTTTTGATAGTTCTCAAGTGATCAGTATTTATTATTGGGTAAAAGCAAAAGAACAGGTTAGCTATATCGTCAACAATAATGAAAATGAATATAGTTACTGGTTGAAAATAGCAGACATAACAGAAGATACATTTAGTTTGCCAATAGATAAGATCGTGGCCAAACGTTTATACTCAACGTTTGTAGATAATTAGTATCTTTCTTTCCCCTTATGCAGAAAATTGAATTGAAACCAAGTTACGATGTAGTAGTAATAGGTGCCGGAGTTGGAGGCCTAACAACTGCAGCACTACTGAGTAAGGCGGGATTGTCAGTTTGTGTGCTTGAAAAAGAACCTCATGCAGGGGGGTACCTCGCAGGTTTTAGAAGAAAAGATTTTCGTTTCGATACTGCAATACATTGGTTGAATCAATACGGCCCTGATGGCTTGGTTACAAAAGTGTTTGCAGCTATTGGTAATGACTATCCGAAGGCGGTAGTTCAAAAAAGAATAAAGCTTTACAAAGGGGATAAACATGACTATATTTTAACCGATGATCCAGACCAATGGAGAGATCAGCTAATAGAAGAATATCCTAATAGTAAGGCCGGGATTATTAAGTTTTTTAAAGCTGCAAAGAAGATAGGAAAGTCGTTCAAGAACTTCGGAAATATATTCAGGTCAGAAGAAACAATGTCACCTCTAAAACGGTTGGCCAATAAATTCCGATTATTACAGTTTGCTTTGCCCTTCATTCCCTACATCACATATAAGGGTGACAAAGGGATGCAAAAAGGACTGGACAAGTTTTTCAAAGATGAAGGGTTGCAAAAAATATTTTCATCCGAGGCAGAACTATTAGGTTGTTTAGTGCCTATTGGTTGGGCATATTATAAAGACTTTCAAAGTCCTCCTGAGGGAGGCGGGCAAGCTATACCAGAGTGGTTACAACATGTAATAACTTATTTCGGTAATGATCTATTCTTCAAATGTGATGTAAAAGAAGTCTTGTTAGAAGATAAACAAGCTAAAGGTGTACGGTTTGAATGTAGGGGCAAGGAGTACACCGTATCCAGCAAATATGTAGTGGCAGCTTGCGATGTTGAAACGCTTTATGAAAAGATGTTACCTGCTGATGCGATCCCGCAGAAGTTAAAAGATAGACTGAAAGATGCAGAGCTATATGCTTCATCAGTAACAGTATCTATAGCGTTAGATTGCCCCCCAAGTGCTCTAGGGTTTGGTGAAGAAATGGTGCATATAAGTAGTGAAGCTACTACGAGAGACGATGATGGGGCAGGAGATCCTGAAAAAAGCGAAATTATCATATTGGCGCCTTCTCATAGAGATAAAACTCTTGCTCCCGAAGGTCAGGGAACACTTACCTTATTTATGCCTGCTTTAATGAGTCAGTATAATGAATGGGAGACGGAGAAAGACGAAAAAGGCAATTACATAAGGGGAGAAGCCTACAAGGCCAATAAGTTTAAAATAGCAGAAGCAATAATAAATAGAGTTTCCAAAGAAGTTGCATCTAACTTGAAGGAGCACATCTTGTTTTATGATGTAGCAACACCTGTTACACACTATAGATATACAAGTAATAGAGGTGGTACGATGATGGGGGCAAGGCCAGGTAAGAAAAATATGCAAAGTAAAGTAGCGCATTATAAAACACCTATAAAGCATTTATTGCTAGGTGGGCACTGGGCAGAGCTTGGAGGAGGAGTGCCTATAGCAACAAAAGCAGGAGCTAATGCCGCACTCTTAATCTTTAAAGAAGAAAATAAAGTAGCCTATAAAGCCCTCGGTGGATATATGGAAGGCAAAGTAACCTTAAAAGAAATACTTGATAGTAAAGCATTCAAGCCATACAATAATTCATGGGTAAGAAAACCTACACCTGCCGAAAAACTAGCTGCAAGAAAGGCTAATAGTATGGATAATGCGGGTTCCTCATAACTATAGAAATATCTTACTCGTGTATTGACATCAATATGTCAGAAGCTGTTACCTTTGCTTTTTGCTGATTAGATACCAATGAAATTACTGCTACAATATTTAAGTCGATATAAATGGTTAATTGTGCTTGCCCTTGTACTGGCAGCTATTAATCAAATTTTCTCTTTATTAGACCCTTATATTTTCGGTCAATACATTATTGATCCTTTTGCAAAGCAACCTGATAAGTACACAGAATCAGAGTTTATAAAAGGTGTGGCTTTGGGATTGTCTATGCTTATAGGTACGGCAATGGTGTCGCGTATTGCAAAAGCCTTTCAGGATTATACTGTTAATGTTGTTATTCAAAAGTTTGGGGCTAGGTTATATACAGATGGGTTACAACATGCATTACAGTTGCCATTCCAAGAGTTCGAAGATCAGAGAAGCGGTGAGACCCTTTCGATACTACAAAAGGTACGTTCTGATTGTGAAAGGTTTATTAGTGTATTCGTAAATGTATTGTTCACAACAATTGTAGGTATTGTTTTTGTGATGATCTATGCCTACTCGCTCAACTCATGGTTGGTGGCTATATATTTTGGGGGTGCAGTAGTGTTAAGCTTGTTGATAAATGTATTGAGTAAAAAAATAAAGACAATACAAAAGAGCATATTGTCTGAAACTAATGCGCTTGCCGGTTCTACCACAGAGTCGCTAAGAAATATAGAGTTAGTAAAGAGTTTAGGGTTGACAGGTCAGGAGGTGGAGCGACTAAATAACACAACCATAAAGATTTTAGGTTTAGAGCTTCGTAAAGTCAGAAGCATACGTACCATATCTTTCTTTCAAGGTACGTTCGTGAATTTCTTACGACAAACGATAATGTTTTTCCTTTTGTATTTCATCTTCCATAAGGAGTTGACACTTGGACAGATGGTGACGATGCAATTTTATACCTTCTTTATCTTTGGCCCGTTACAAGAAATAGGAAATGTAATACTCTCATACCGAGAAGCGCAAGCCTCACTAACTAATGTGAAAGAGCTTTTTGCAAAAGATGTAGAAGTAAAACCTGCGAATCCTGTTGTGTTGGGAGATATTAAGAAGCTACGTTTTGAAGGAGTAACTTTTAAGCATAATTCGGCGACAAAGCCTGCTTTGGACAATATTTCTTTCGAAGTGTCAAATGGGGAAACTATAGCCTTTGTAGGGCCGTCAGGCTCTGGTAAAACAACGCTTGTGAAACTATTGGTGGGCTTATATCATCCTAAGGAAGGTAGTGTTTATTATAATGATCATAAGTCTGTCAACATTGATTATGATGAACTGAGACAGCAACTTGGTTTCGTTACGCAAGACACGCAGCTGTTTTCTGGCACTATAAAGGAGAACTTGTTGTTTGTTAATCCGAACGCTTCTGTTGAGGAATTGAATAAAGTATTACACCAAGCAGCATGCGAAAACTTATTGGCAAGAGCTGAAGATGGTATAGATACAAAAATAGGAGAAGGGGGCTTGAAGCTTTCAGGTGGTGAGCGTCAACGTTTATCTATAGCTCGTGCATTATTGCGTAATCCCAAGCTGTTAGTTTTTGATGAAGCTACATCGGCACTAGACTCACTAACAGAAGAAGATATATCTAAAACGATAAGAACAATTTCTGAACAGAAGGAACATATTGCGGTTATGATAGCGCATAGGTTGTCTACTATCATGCATGCCGATAGAATTTATGTTCTGGAAAAAGGACATATCGTAGAAACTGGTACGCACGACTACTTGCTTAATGAAAAAGGCTTGTATTATGCGATGTGGCGCCAACAAATAGGGGAGCGTAAAGACGGTGTAGCTATGGTATAACTAGAGTATTATGTTTTGCAGTAGTTGGCTTTTCTCTGGATAGTCTGTGTTATAATGTAGTCCACGACTTTCTTTCCTGAACTGCGCACTTTTTACAATTAGATAGCCTACAGTAATAGCATTACGTAATTCACTTAGCTGTGGAGATACTGTAGTTGTTCTGTAAAGTTCTTCAGTTTCTTCATGAAGTAGATCCAGTCTGCTTAGTGCTCGCTCAAGACGAATGTTATTTCTTACAATACCCACATAGTCGCTCATTACTTGCTGTAGCTCTTTTATGCTTTGTGTGATCAAAATCATTTCTTTTGGTTCACTTGTGCCTAGGGCGTTCCAGTCTGGTATTGACTCTTGAAAAGATGTCGTATCTATCTTTTTAGCGGCATCTTCAGCGCATCTATGTGCAAAAACAATTGCTTCTAATAGAGAGTTTGAAGCGAGTCGATTGGCACCATGCAAACCGGTACTAGAACATTCGCCACAAGCATAAAGATGTTTTATTGAAGTGTTGCCATTCACATCTGTTTTTATACCGCCGCAACAATAGTGCGCGGCTGGTGCAACAGGTATTAATTGTTTAAAAACGTCAATGCCAATACTATTACACTTAGCTAATATGTTTGGGAAGTGTTGCTTGAACTTTTCCTTATCCATATGGCTACAGTCCAAGTATACATGCTCTGTACCATTCAGCTTCATTTCATTATCAATAGCACGAGCTACTATATCACGAGGCGCAAGATCTTTTCTAGGGTCATATCGTTCCATAAAAGCCTCGCCATGTTTATTCCTCAATATGCCTCCATCTCCGCGTACTGCTTCTGTAATTAGGAAGGAAGGACTGGCTCCCGGTTCGTGCAGTGCTGTAGGGTGGAATTGAATGAATTCCATATTTTCAATTCGCCCTTTAGCCCTGTAAAACATTGCTATGCCATCTCCTGTGGCTATGCGTGGGTTTGTAGTACTACGATACACTTGCCCTACGCCGCCTGCCGCCATCATAGTTATGCCAGCTAGTATTTTTTCTATCTCGTTTGTTTTTAGATTCAGTGCATATACACCATAACATTCAACATTGCTTGTTGACTTGGTAACCAAATGCCCTAAGTGGTGTTGTGTCAGTATATCAACAACAAACCAATGGTTGTGTATCTGTATGTTTTTGTATTGTTGCGCTTCAGCTATTAAAGCGCGTTCTATTTCATAGCCTGTAATGTCTTTGTGGTGCAGTATTCTGGATTCCGAATGTCCACCCTCTTTACCTAAAAGATAATCCCCTTCTTTATCTTTATCAAAATTAACACCCCAGTTAATTATTTCATCCAATCGTTGTGGTCCTTCTTTTATTACAAAGTCTACTACCTCCTTATTGCAAAGTCCATCACCCGATATGAGGGTGTCTTCAATATGCTTATCAAAGCTATCTTGTTCTTTATCATTTACAACTGCGATACCGCCTTGAGCATACTTTGTATTGGTCTCATCGGTATTAACTTTTGTTAGTATTGTGATAGTTTTATCAGGATGTTGTTTCGCAATTTTTACTGCAAAGGTTAACCCTGCGATTCCCGAACCAATGACAAGAAAATCTGTTTTAAGCATAGTTATTCATTAAGAAAAAAGGTTCTCTATACAGAGAACCTTAGCAATTTATAACTTTTAGTAAATACTCATTGTTAGAATGTAGAACTTACACCAAATTTAACACCACTGAATGCAGGCTCATATCTACATACACCACCTGTACAGTTAATACCCTCAACTTGTTTTACGTAAGAAAGTGTAAAACGGTGTGGCCCTGTTGTGTATGCGCCAAATATTTGGTAGTAGTGTTGACCAGGTTCTCCTACTTTTTTTGCCGCACCTTGATCTACAGCTATAGGTCCAGCACTTAGGTTATACATATCTGATATTGATATAGACCAGCGAGGAGCTATATTATATTCTATTAAACCAAAGATCCATGAACCAAAGTCCTGATCTGTCATTTGGTATTCCCACTCTGTACGTATCGATTTTGTCTTGCTGATCTTATAAGTCAACTCAAAAAACGGTGTTGTTGAGAATAGCAATGGAACACTTGGCTTTATTTGATAAAGCTCTTGGTTATATTCCATATACTGAGTACCCACCATTACTATAAAGTTATCCCAACCACGATACTCAGCATCGAAGTACACTTCTCTGTATAGTTTAACTTCGTCTAGTGTGTTAGAGTGCGCATAGTTTAATGTAATGCTTAAATCATCGTTAGGAGAGATAAGAACATCCACACCTCCCGATAACTCCGATAAGTTTTGAGATGGTGGTGAGTAACGCGCTAATAGTCTTTGTGGACGTAGACGAGCAACAATCGGTTGCCAGTTCATTAATCCACGTATAAGCACCTCGTTTGGTGAAGTACGCATCTCATAGTTTTCAGTACGCTTACCAGTTAAGTTTACAGCAAACCCTTTTTTGGCGTAGCTAAGTGTTGAGAACAATACATTACCATCCGTATCTTCCAAAAGCCCATTTTGGTTCACGATTGTCTCATGAGTTTTGTATGAACCTTCAACATACCAGTTGAAGTTCCCCACGCTAAGCGTGTTGTATGCAGTAAACGCATACATGTTATACATAGGAACAAAACGAGTAGCACTATCTTGGCTGTTGATGGTAGATACCACTTGATCCATTGATGTTTGGTCAAGTGTTCTATTTAAAGCACCAATACCTGGTACTATATATACCTGACCTTCTTTACCTAAGGCAAAATTTCCTTCAGCTGCAAAGCCTTTGATGACAGGTTTGTATTGATCGAACAAGAATTTTGATTGACCAGTGAATCCTTTAAGTTCGATATTGTCTGTTAGCTGATACTTTAAATGTAAACCAACAAGTGCGTTATCGATCAATAGACCACGATCTTCATAGGCACGGAACATAATACCACTACCAATTTGATCGTAGATATAACCAGCAGTGATGGTTAAGTCATTAAAGGTTTTACTAAGCTGCCATGCACCTAGTCCCCATCCGTTTAGTGCTTGGGTAGGGTTGTATCTATTTGAATTGTGAAATGCATCGGCTCTTAAAGTGGCAGTAAACCCTTTGTAAGAGTATCGCAACCCGAGCCAACTTTCACCTCCACTTAAGAAGTTGTCGTACAATGGGTTGTTAGCAGCATTAATGGCTGAATCTCTTTGAAAGAAGTTAACATTCATCATTAAGTCTCCAGAAAGCTGACCTTGAGCAAAGGCAAGAGTAGAAGAGATAGAAAATGTTAACAGTAGGATAATTTTTTTCATCAACTTACTGTTGTTTTAACATAAAATTTTCCGAATTTAGAACCTTTACTATAATTTGGCAAGGTTTTAGCCTCTTAATTTTAAAATAGGATTAAAAATTACATAGATATGAAACGGATTATTCTAGCGAGTTTAGCAGTATTATTAACTATCGGAGCATTTGCTCAGAAGAAGGAACTGCCGGATACAGAAATAAAAGACGTAAAAACTAATAAGAAAGTAGCTTTTAATGAAACTGTTACCTCTGGTAAGGTTACATTAGTGAATTTCTGGGCTACATGGTGTGTGCCTTGTAAGAAAGAGATCAAAAATGTACGTAAAATGTTGCCTGAATGGCAAAAAGAAGCGGATTTTGAATATATGACTGTTTCGATCGATGAGGCTAGGTCTGCCGGTTTAGTAAGAGGTTATGCAAAGTCTCAAGGGTGGGATTTTCCTTATTACATTGATACAAATTCTGATTTGAAGCGTTCATTAAACTTTCAAACAGTACCTTTTACTATTATTATCGATAAGAATGGTAAGATAGCATATTCACATCAGGGATATGAAGAGGGTGCAGAACACGAAGTGTTCAAGAAAATAAAAGAATTAAGTAAATAATTATTTATAAATAATAGACATTCAGCGCTCTTGCTTTGCAAGAGCGCTTTTTTTATTTCATTTATCTTGTTGTTTTCCTTATTTTAAGTATAAATACTACACTATGTTAGAAAAATCAATACAAGAAGCATTGAATAAACAAGTAGCTATGGAAGCCGAGTCTTCACAGGCTTATTTGGCAATGGCCTCTTGGGCAGAAATACAGCCAGGGCTAGATGGAGTTACGGAGTTTTTTTATCAACAGGCCGATGAAGAAAGAGTTCATATGTTGAAGCTTATAAGATATATTAACGAGCGTGGAGGTTTTGCAATAGTGCCTGCACTGGCGCAGCCGATCATCACGTTTAAATCACTTAATAATGTCTTTAAGGAGTTTTTAAATCATGAAGTGAAAGTGTCTGAAAGTATAAATGCTCTTGTGGGTCTTGCGTTAACTGAAAAGGATTTTGCTACCCATAATTTCCTACAATGGTATGTTTCAGAACAAATAGAAGAGGAACGCTTGGCTAGAACCTTGAATGATAAGTTGGAACTAGTAGGTGATGAGAAGAGTGGTATTTATTTGTTTGATAGAGATATCATGCAACATAGGTCTACTGTTAACAAAGGGGGCTAAGTTTAATAATGCTATAACAAGACATAAAAAAGCACTGATAATACTATCAGTGCTTTTTTGATTATAAAAGTGTTGTAATTATTTAGTTCAGAGACTTGCCACTCAATGATGGATAGAATGCTTTTTGCAAGTCGAAAATTACTGGAGATGCTTCTATAGAACCATCAATGTCGCGTGACCATTTAAGAGCACCTGAAGTATCAAATGCATACAAGGTTTTGTCAAAGCTTCCAATGTATACAGTACCCTCGTGTGCAAGAGGAGATGATTTGATCAGTCCATTAGTCTTGTAGCGCCATTTAACCTCACCATCTATTACGTTAAGCGCATAAAACGTATGGTCGAAACCTCCTACATATACTACGTTGCCATAGCCATAAGGAGATGATACTACACGCTCTGTAGTAGTGTATATCCAACGTTCTTTTTTAGCAGCACTATCGATACAGTATATTTTATTATCATCACTACCGAATATGATATTACCACCATAAACGATTGGGGAACTCTTGATCGGACCTGTAGTTGCATATTGCCATGCAAGGCTACCGTCTGTTACTTTCAATGTGTAAAGGTTACCATCATTGCTACCAATGTATAAATAAGGAAGTTCAATTGCAGGAGACGCAAAGAAAGTACCTCCGCCAGTTGGTAAAAACTCCCAGACTTTGGTGCCTGATGCTTGGTCTAATGAATAAACAGCATTACTAGACGCAACAAATACTTGACCGTTAGATATGGTAGGAGACGAGTTAACAGCACTTGTCGTGTTAAATGTCCATTTGATAGTATTATCATCAAGATTTACTGCTACTACCTTACTGTCATCTGTACCAATGTACACGATATTGCCTTCACCTGTAGGAGAAGATTGTGTAGATTTTACTTCTGCAATAGTGCTAATAGTGGTGCCTTTTTTAGCATCAATTATCATTAACCCTTTGTCAGTACCTAATATAAGCTTATCTCCAAGTACTAAAGGACTAGAGGTAAGGTTTGTACCTATGTTGATTTCCCATAGCTTATCGCCTGAATTTGGCTTTAAGGCATATAATACTTGATTTTGGCTACTGATGTAAAGAGACGCATAATAGGTTTTCTCCAACGGTTCATCCTTACTAAATTCCTTTTCTGTACATGCAGTAAGGAATACAGTCGCAGCTGTAAAGACAACAATGTTCTTTATCCAACGTTGCACCATGATTCGATAATTAGTCATTAGATATGCAAAATAGGCGTTTTAGGCTTTTATTGCAAGATGATTGAAAAATAAATCCGGCATTTATTATAAAAAGCCGGATTTGTTACATCTAAGATAATATTTTATGTTAAGCTAACATCTTTTCTTTCTGCTTTTTTATACGATTTACCATAGAGTCAAAAGCATGGTCAAAAGACTGTTCAAAGCCTTTAGACTGGTGTTTTACGAAAAAAGAATGCTTAGGTACGTATACTTTGATCTCGGCTACTTTGTCCTTAATGGTGTGGGCTACATTGTCAAGTTTTAAGTATACTTCTACTCCTATAATGTGATCATGGAACGTACTTAACTTTTCTATTTTCTTGTTCACATGTTCCAACAATTTAGAGTCAGCGTCGAAGTGCACGCTTTGGATTTGCACATTCATATTAAAACATTTTTATTGTTATCAATGAAGCGTCATCCCCTAGGATGACGCTCCTTATGTATTTCTTTTAATTTATCAATATTATTATGTGTATATACCTGAGTTGCAGCAAGACTGCTATGCCCAAGTAATTCTTTAATAGCTTGTATATTGGCTCCTTTATTTAATAAATGTGTAGCAAAAGTATGCCTCAGTATGTGAGGGCTCTTTTTAGAAAGCGTGGTTGACATACCTAAGTACTTTTGTACGATCTTGTACACATATCCTGCATATAGCGGCTTGCCACTGGTAAGCACTAATAGCTCTCCATTAGTATCACAGGTTATAGCTTTTTTATCTTCTATATAAAACCGTATAGATCTGCTTAGTTCTTCACTAATAGGGATTAAACGCTCTTTGTTCCCTTTACCTAGCACTCTTATTTGCTTGAGCGACCACTCTATATCCTGCTCTTTTAGGTGTATAAGCTCGCTTCTACGCATACCTGTCTGGTACAAAAGGTCACATATTAACCTATCTGTAGCACCTTTAAATCCTTCGTCAAATTGTATTTCATGTAATAGGAAGTCTGTTTCTTCCTCTTTCATATAGGATGGCAGGCGTTCCTCTTTACGCAAAGCGTGTAATAGTTTCACAGGATTCTGCTCTACTATTGATAAGCGTAGTAAATATTTGTAGAATGAGCTTAAGCTGGATATTTTTCGGTTTATGGTGCTAACCGTGTGTTTATCGTCTTTTAAACTGGCTAACCAGCTCCTTATATGGAAATGCTTAATGGCTTTTGGGTGAGTTATCTCAAACTCTCCGGCTATATATGCAGTAAATTGTTGTAAGTCTTTACTGTAAGCAGTAAGCGTATGAGCAGCGTAGCGCTTCTCAAATTTGAGATATTGTAAAAAGTCCGTTAGCCACTGTTCTATCATAAAAAACTGGTATTGTAAATATAACAATTTACAATACCAGTCACAATAGCTATGCTAGTACAACTATGTTAAAGTTGTGCTTATCTTTTTCTTTCTCTGATACCACACTCTATCTCTTGTAGATAGATAGCCTTTAAGACCTCGTGGCGTCTCTTAACTGATTTCTTTGTAAAGTGCTGACGTGCACGCAATTGATTAAGGGTACGAGATTTCTCATACTTCTTTTTGTACTTCTTCAGCGCCTTATCAATGTTTTCACAATCTTTTGAATCAATAATCAACATAATATTATACCCCCTTTTTGGTTTTTTGAGGACTGCAAAGTTATGCATAATTCATTATTTGTACAAACTTTTTATGTTTATATGTTTTATTCTAGATAATTTTGAGGAATATCTTACGTTAGTGTATTGTATTATAAAGCGATATGAGGAATTGTAAAGGAATAATATTGGTCTTTTTAGTCTTTCTGGCTGCTTGTAGCAAGTCGGATAATGAAGGACCCGATATATCGGATAAGCTGACTAACCCTTATTGTAACGATCCTGAGGCTATTAATTATAATTGGGGGTTCCCAGGTAGGCCTGATAATACTACCTGTTTTTACCCAAAAGATATATTTGTAGGCGTTTATTCATTTTCAGACTCCATTTATAACGCAAACCTTGAGTTGAAAAAGGTAAATGATATTACACTCACTATTTACGCTAACAGCAATAACATATTGAGAGTAACAGGTTTTTGTAGCAATACTGATTCTATTCGTTTGACAGCAGATAGGTTTTATAGATCGTATGCGGACTCTACCATTACAAATGATTCCGTTGTGTTAGATGGGCAAATTGTATGCCGTACAGTAGATACGCTTTCGGGCTATCTAATAAAAGATAAAAATGATAGCACAAAGCTATCGGTTAATATTACAGTAGCTAGTGACACTGGTCTTAATTTTCACTTAGGAACGGCGTATAAAAAATAATCTAAGCATGTTTACCGGCATAATAGAGAATGTAGGTGTAGTACAGGATATACAACCCAATGGTACTAATATAGACTTTTGGGTAAAGTCGTCTATTACTGGCGAACTGAAAATAGATCAGTCTGTAGCACATAATGGTGTATGTCTTACTGTAGTAGCTATTGACGGAGATGCTTATAAAGTGACAGCTGTTGCTGAAACATTGCAAAAAACAAGTCTAGGTGATTGGCAAATAGGTAATAGGTTAAACTTAGAAAGAGCGCTTAAAGTTGGTGATAGGCTAGATGGGCATTTTGTTCAGGGACATGTTGATACTGTAGCAATTTGTACTGAAAAGAAGGAGCTTGAGGGTAGCTGGTTGTTTAGCTTTTCTTTCCCTAAGGAGTTTGCAAAACTAACTATAGAGAAGGGGAGCATTTGTATCAATGGTGTTAGCCTTACGTTGTTTAATGTGGGACATGACACATTCACCGTCACAATAATTCCTTATACCTATGAGCACACCAATTTCTTTGCATTGGAACAAGGTCATAGAGTAAATTTAGAGTTTGATATTTTAGGTAAATATCTTTTACGAAACCAAGAACTAGATATCAACATTAGCCAAAGCGTATAATATTTACTACTTTTCTTGGCAATAGAACGATTATGCGTATTGCTTTCGACGCAAAAAGGGCGTTTCAAAATTTTACAGGTTTAGGGCACTACAGCCGCACATTACTTACTTCTATTTTTGAGGGGTTTGCTGAGCACGAGTATTATCTCATGGCACCTAAAAAAACAGATAGGTTTGATGCATCTCAATACAATAATGTACACATCATTGAGCCTTCAGGTATCTCAAGCAGTCTCCGTTCTATATGGCGTGCCAACTTGATGAAGACCGATCTAAAGAAATTGAAAATAGACCTATATCACGGGTTGAGTAATGAAATACCACTAGGGATACATAAAACGGGTATCAAAACAGTAGTTACTATACATGACCTTATTTTTGAACGCTATGCCCACCACGATGGTGCAATAGATACAGCTATATACAGAAGCAAGTTTAAATATGCATGCAAAAAAGCAGACAAGGTAATAGCTATAAGTAAACAGACACGTGATGATATTGTGGAGTTTTACAACATAGACCCGCAAAAGATCGAAGTATGTTATCAATCTTGCAATGCTATTTTCCAGCTGCTATTAAGAGAGGAAGAAAAAGAAGCGGTGAGAGCAAGGTATGGCCTGCCTAAGGAATACTTCTTGTATGTTGGCTCCGTAGTAGATAGGAAGAATTTGCTGACCATATGCAAAGCAATGAAGCTGCTCCAAAACAAATTGTCAATACCTTTAGTTGTTATCGGTAGCGGAGGGAGTTATTTTCAAAAAGTAAAACAATACATTACTGAAAACCGACTGGAGGAAAGCATTATCTTCTTATCAGAACAGGAGTATGCTGCAAACGAGCCTCGCTATAAAAACTCGCTCGATTTTCCTGCTATTTATCAAATGGCTACAGCCATGATATATCCATCCGTATATGAAGGGTTTGGTCTGCCTGTATTAGAGGCTTTATGGAGTGCTATACCCGTAATTACATCCGACCAGTCGAGCTTGGTAGAGGTAGGGGGAGATGCTGCCTGTTTAATTGATCCTATGGACGAGCAGCTTATGGCTAATGAAATGTATGATATAGCCACTAATGCAGAGCGTCGATCTACGATGATAGAGAAAGGACTACAACATGCACAAAACTTTACACCTGAGAGCTGTGCCGCTAAGGTGATGGAAGTGTATGAGTCTATTCTTTGATTTTTACATTGATATCTGGAGCATCAGTTATTTGTATGGTGCTTGCAGGTAAGAAAATGTCGTCAGCAGTTTTTACTTGCTCCAGAATACGACTATATATCTTGTCCTTTATACTTCTTCTTAGTTTAAAATCTACAACATACCTGAGCGTGAAAACAGCACCTCCATCTATTATCGCCAATGATACTTGTGGTTCTGTTTTTGCATTCTCTATTCTGTATTTTCTGAGCATAGCTTCCCATTCTTTGTTAGCCCCAACGGTGTATTCTCCAACTGCTTCTTTTGCTATAGCTAATAACATGGACCTTGCTTTGTCAAAATTGCTGCTAAACTGTACGGGAAGCTTAAGCTCATCCCAAAGAAATCCAAAATCTCCGGAGTAGTTGAAGACTGGTTCTTTGAAAACAAAACTATTAGCTACTAGTACAATTCTACCATTATATAGGTCACCATCTACCCATTCTCCTGTTTCCATAATGGTTGTACGCAATACTCCTATGTCTATTACATCGCCTTTAATACCTCCTAGTTGTACCCTGTCTCCTGTTTTGTAGAAGTTGCCAAATATAATGGCCATCCATCCCGCAACACTCACGATTACTTCTTGTAGTGCAAAGGCAATACCTGCACCCGCAACGCCTATGGCAACGGTAAGCCCGCCTAGTCTTTCGCTAAATACGATCGTGACGAGTAAAGCAGTAAGGAGAAAACCAATAAATGAAGTGAGTTTTCTGGTTTTATATCTGGCTTCATTGTTCTTGATTCTAGATGCAAGGTTCTTTTGCAACAGTTTTATGATACCCCAAATAATAGCTACACCAACAAAAACAGCCACACCCTTTTGTATCATTGGGTTATACAGGATTTCTCTAATAGCATCGTTTGATTCCATAATAGCAATATACTGAAAAGAAGTACATAGGCAATTGAGAATGGATACAAAAAAGCCTCGCATTTAATGCGAGGCTTAGTGATATTAACTTCAAAGATTACAGTTTCATGTCTGCATCGTTGTTGTCGTCTTGTTGCGGTTGCTCTGGTTTTTGTTCTTTGCTACCATTGTTCTCTGGTCTTGGTCTTTCACGGCGCTCGCCTCTACGGTCGTCACCGCCTCTGCGATTGTCACGACGGTCACCACCTCTTCTATCACCACCACCTCTACGGTCGCCTCTGCGGTCATCACCACCTCTGCGCTCGCGCTTTTCAGGCTCTACATACCCTTCCGGCTTCTCCATTAACACCTTGCGGCTAAGGCGAAGTTTGCCAGACTTAGGATCAGTACCTATTAGTTTGATCTTTACAGTATCACCTTCAGCCATAACACCCTCAAGTGTATCTAAACGAGACCAGCTAACCTCAGAAATGTGTAGTAGCCCTTCTTTACCAGGCATAAACTCAATAAATGCACCAAATGGAACTATTGATTTTACTTTACCCTCATAAGTTTCGCCAATTTCTGGCTCAGCTACGATACCTTTTATCCAAGTAAGTGCTTTGTCAATAGTCTCTTTATTAGAAGAGAATATCTTAACAACACCTTTGTTGTCTACTTCTTCAATATTTACAGTAGCACCTGTCTCACGTTGAATCTCTTGAATGATCTTACCGCCTGGTCCTATTACAGCACCGATAAATTCGCGATCGATGATCAATTGTTCAATTCTTGGAGTTTGTGGTTTAAATTCAGCACGAGGAGAAGGAATGGTCTCATACATAGCATCTAGTATGTGTAGGCGGCCTTCACGAGCTTGTGCTAATGCTTGACCTAATACTTCCATGCTTAAACCATCTACCTTAATATCCATCTGGATACCACAGATACCATCACGAGTACCAGTTACTTTAAAATCCATGTCACCCAAGTGATCTTCATCACCAAGTATATCCGTTAGTATCGCATATTTATCTCCTTCGGCGATCATACCCATTGCCACACCACTTACGTGTTTAGGGTAAGGGATACCTGCATCCATCATTGCTAATGAACCGGCACAAACTGTAGCCATAGAAGAAGAACCATTAGATTCTAATATGTCAGATACTATACGTATAGTGTATGGGAAGTCTTCGTCTTTAGGCAGCATTTGCGCTAGAGAACGTCTTGCCAAAGCACCATGACCTACCTCTCTACGCCCAGGACCACGCATTGGTCTTGTTTCTCCTGTAGAGAATGGAGGGAAGTTGTAGTGCAGTATGAATTTTTGGTAGTCAGATGTAGCTGCTGTTTCAACCAGTAGCTCATCTACACTTGTACCTAGTGTAACTGTTGTTAAAGATTGCGTTTCACCACGGGTAAATAATGCAGAGCCATGTGGTGACGGTAGTGGATCAACTTCAATGGTAAGTGGACGTACTTGGTTTAGCTCACGACCGTCAAGACGCTTGCGTGTATCAAGCACCATGTTACGGATTATTGTCTTCTCCGTTTTGCCAAAGTATTTGCTTACTAGAGCTTGATCTTCTTCGCTCATTTCTTCTTCTGCTATGCTAGCATCAAAGTCGTCACGAATAGCTTTTAAAGCATCGCTACGCTCATGTTTAGGGCTAGCAGCTTTTGCAGCTTCCAATATCCTAGCAGAGGCAAACTCTTCAATACGCTTCTTAAGTTCTTCGTTTTCGTATGGAACAGTCACTTCACGTCTTGAAGTAACACCTACTTTTGCTCTAAGCTCAAGCTGTGCTTTTATTTGCTCGCGTATAGCAGCGTGTGCTATTTCGATAGCTTTGATGACATCTTCTTCCTGACACTCTTTAGACTCGCCCTCTACCATCATGATGTTTTTCTCAGTAGCAGCAATGATGAAGTTCATGTCTGCGCCATCTATTTGAGAAGGCTTAGGGTTAATAACATATTCACCATCTATACGAGCTACTCTTACTTCAGAAATTACTTCTTCAATAGGCACTTCTGATACAGACATTGCTGCAGATGCAGCAAGGCAAGCTAGTGCGTCTGGAGCAACTTCAGGGTCAGATGATATAAGAGATATAAGTACTTGTACATCGCATCTATACTCATTAGGGAATAGAGGACGCAAAGCACGGTCTACAAGACGAGATACTAAAATTTCAGAATCGCTAATACGACCTTCACGTTTAAAGAACGACCCTGGTATACGACCAGCAGAAGCAAATTTTTCTTGATAATCTACACTTAGCGGGAAGAATGATTGTCCGGGTTTAGGTTCTTTTGCTGCAACAACAGTAGCGAGTAACATACAATTGCCCATGCGTACTACTACAGCACCATCGGCTTGGCGGGCCATTCTACCCGTCTCTATGCTAACTTCACGTCCGTCGCCCATTTTGAAGGATACGGAAATGGGGTTGGGAATCATAAGATATTTTTTAAATATGTTTATAAAAGACTATTCCCAACTAAGGAAGTTGGGAATAGCTATAAAAGTAAGTTGTTATTTACGTAATCCAAGCTTTTCAAGAAGCGCACGGTAAGATTCAAGGTTTGTGCGGCTTAGGTACTGTAGTAAGCGCTTACGACGGCCTACCATCTTCATCAACCCACGGTGAGTTGAATAGTCCTTTTTGTTCTGCTTCAAATGTTTAGAAATGTGATTGATACGCTCTGTAAGCATAGCAATTTGACCCTCGATAGAGCCAGTGTTGGTTTCAGAACCACCAAATGTTTTAAAGATATTTGCCTTCTTATCGGCAGCTAAATATGACATCTACATCAAATTTTTATATAACGACACTATTTTTCAGTTCGCAAAGATAGGAAAAAGACTTGAGGAACAATTTTTTTTCTTTAAATATTTCTTTTAACTATTATAACTATATCCTATTACCAGACAGGGGTTTTGTGTAACTTGCAGCTATGGGGCAATATAGCATAGGCGAAGCTATCAATTTATTAATGCAAAAATCGGGCTGGAAGCCCAAAGTAATAGAGTTACGCCTAAAACAGGAATGGGAGACGATAGTGGGGAAAACAATAGCTAAATATACACGTAATATGTATTACGATAATGGCATATTGACCATTTATACTGATGTGGCTCCCCTTAAACAAGAGTTACAGCTTGGTAAACAACAACTTATAAATAATATCAATGAATATCTGGAAGAGACAGCTATTCGCGATATTATAGTGAAATAGTTAGAAAATGGTCAATAGCTCTTTTAAAGAGGTGATCTCATAAGTAGGTTGACTATTATGCTCTATTTGGTGTGGGTTATAATAAACTTGATCCCAACCAGCATTGGCCGCACCTTTTACATCTACTTCAAGTGCGTCTCCTATCATAATACTGTCTTCTTCAGTAGCGCCAGTTGCATTTAGAGCAAATTCATAGATTTCAGGACGAGGTTTCATGCTATTGCTGCCTTCCGAGGATATTATTTCAGAAAAATAACTTGAAATGCCGGAATACTGCAACTTTAGCTTTTGAGTAGCGTGGAAGCCATTAGTGATAATATGTATTTGATATTTGTCTTTGCAATGGTCTAGAACTTCTTTGGCATAAGGCGTTAGCTCTTTTTGTACTGGCAGTATTTCCAAATAAGCAGAGCTCATTTCGTGAGCCAAAGCAGTATCTCCAATTTTGTAGTCTATAAGGGTCAGCCATAGGCGTTTCCATCTCAGCTCATCTCTTTTTATATGTCCTTTTCTAAACTTGTCCCAAAGTTTGTCGTTATGAGCATTGTATTTAGTGAAAAACTCTTCGAAGTCATATATTCCTCTTTGCTCCAGTTCATATTCCTGATATAGTTTTTCAAGCGTATATCTGGAGTTTTTGTCGAAGTCCCAAAGTGTATGGTCTAAATCAAAAAAGAGATGCTTGTATTGTTTCTTCATTATTACAAATATATGATTTCCAAAAGCTTAGGGCATTTTAAAGAGAAAAGCTGCTTCGAATTAACGAAACAGCTTTAATTTATCTTAATAAGAACGTATTATTTCTTACGGTGGTATATTTTATCATCCATAAATTCTGCAGTAGCCAAACGTGCAGGGTTAGCCATACGCTCATATATCTTAGATATCTCTATTTGCTCTTTGTTTTCGTGAATTTCTTCCAAGTTGTCAGCATGGATAGTGAATTCATCAAGCTTGCGGTGCAACTCTTCTTTCATATTCACTGCAATTTGATTTGAGCGTTTAGCTATGATAGCGATAGACTCATATAGGTTGCCAGTTTTTTCCTTAATGGCTGTTACGTCTTGCGTAATTGCCATTGGCTGTACTGCTGCAATTGCTTTCTTATTTGTGCTCATCACGTATTTTTTTTATGTAATTCTCAGCTTGAGTATTATACTCTTCAGCTTCGCGAAGGTATTGAGATTTTGGATATGTATCAACTAATTCTTTATAAGCTTCAATTGCAGTTGCAAAACGCTCTTCTTGTTTGCTCTTTACGCTGGCTTTTGCGTAGTTGAACCAAGACTTAACGATCATATACTGATAGTAGTCTATTTTAGTAGAGCTAAGATAGTTTCTGGTTACCATTTGGTAGGCAACGCCTGATGCTTTGTATTGACCAATGTTGTAATAAAGCTTTGCTGCAGCTGCATCCTTAGTCTCAAGTTTCGTCCTGCAATCAGAAATTATTTTGCTTGCCTCACTTACTTTTTTTGACTGCGGGTGAACATTGATGAACGATTGTAAGGCTTCAACAGCTTTTATTGTATAGGTTTGGTCTAGTGAAGATTTTGGAGACTCTTTATATAAACAGTAGCCATATAAGAATTCGCACTCTTCAGCATCTTTACTACTAGGGAAGAAGTCAAAAAAGTTCTTGAAGTGATAAGACGCTGATAAATAATCTTTTAGGTAGTAGAATGTGTAAGCGTATCTGTAATAAAGTGGCTCGTAGTTACGAGTCTGTTTCATTACGGGTATTAGGCTTTCGTACAATTGGTTGGCTTGTGAGTACTTCTTTTTTTCAAAGTATTCATTAGCTTTTTTAAGCTTATAGTTTACATCATTACTTTTAAGTACTCTCTCGTATCCTGTACAAGAGGCTAACAATAGTAAACTCATGAAAACAACCAAATAATTCTTCACGCGACCTTTATTATAAACAGAGCCCGCAAAGGTACATAAATACTTTATAAATAGATAAATAAGTGCTTAAAACTCTGTTAAACAGCGATATTAACAAGTTTTGCACAGAAATTCACATGATATAAACATGTGTAGTTTCTCATAAGTAGTAAAATCCCCTGTATTGTAATGCTGTATTGGTTTTTGGGGTTCATGTTCTTGTGGATAAATATGTAGGTGTCTTTTTGTGTAGAATTGTGGGAAAGTGTGTTATTTTGTGAGTGTATTGCCTTTCTGTTAAAGGCAGTGTTTCTGATATGAATCTACTAGGAGAATACGAAATAGCATTGGATACCAAAGGGCGCTTTTTGCTTCCTTCGGGTTTCCGTAAGCAGCTCTCGGAAGAGGCGGCTTCGCGTTTCGTTATTAATCGTGGATTTGAAAGTTGTTTAACGTTATATCCTCTTGAGAGTTGGAATAAGTTGGCTGAAAAAGTAAACAAGCTGAATGATTTTAATCCAAAGGTAAGAGAGTTTAAGCGTTTGTTTATGAACGGCGCCACATTTGTGGACGTGGATTCTGCGGGTAGGGTTTTGGTGCCAAAGTCATTACAGGAATATGCAGGTATAAAGAAAGAGATGGTGTTCTCTGCGCAAGGAAGCAAAGTGGAGTTGTGGGATAGAGCAACCTATCATAATTATATAAGTAGTAATGCGGCCAACTTTAGTGACCTGGCAGCAGAAGTGGCAGGTGGTGATTTTGTGAATCCTTTTGACGATTTGTAGTAATGAGTAATTCGGGGTTTTATCATACATCAGTTCTTCTTGAAGAGTCTGTAGATAGTTTGGCAATTAGGCCCGACGGTGTGTATGTGGATGCTACGTTTGGTGGTGGTGGTCATAGTAAGGAGATATTAAAAAGGTTGAATGCCAAAGGTCGCTTGATCGTTTTTGATCATGATGAGGATGCTTGGCAGAATATGCCTGATGATGAGCGTGTGATACAGGTGAGGGAGAATTTTAGATACATCAAGCGTTTTTTGAAGTTGCACGGGTATGAAGAGGTGGATGGGATACTCGCAGATCTTGGGGTGAGTTCTTATCAGTTTGATACGGCAGAGCGTGGTTTTTCGATCCGCTTTGATGGTCCTTTGGATATGAGGATGGACAAGCGATTGGAAATGACAGCGGCGGATATCTTGAAGACGTATAGCGAAGAGCAGTTGCATAAGCTTTTTGAGCGATATGGCGAGGTGAGAAATGCGAAGCAGTTGGCTAAAAGAATAGTAGAAGAAAGGGAAGTGGCAGGCTTGGATAGTACAGATTCTTTCAAGGCTATGATAGCACCTGTGGTACGAGGAAAAGAGAATAGGTATTTGGCGCAAGTGTTTCAGGCGTTAAGAATAGAGGTGAATGATGAAATGGGTGCATTGGAAGATTTTTTAGAGCAGTCGGCTAAGTGTTTGAAAGCGGGGGGTAGGTTGAGTGTTATTACATTTCATTCTATAGAAGACAGAATAGTGAAGTTGTTTATGAAAAGAGGAAGTTGGGAAGAAGAGGAGAAAGATGTGTTCGGGCGAGTGGTGTCGGAAAAATTGTTGAAGCCGCTTAGTAATAAATCTATAGAGTCGACAGAAGAGGAGTTGAAGAATAATTCAAGAGCGCGTAGTGCTCGACTTCGTATAGCAGAGCGTATATAAATGTGGAGGAAAAAGAAAATAGAAAAAGAGCAAGAAGAGTCGTCGTCCTTTAAAGACAAGCTGGATTGGAAAAGGATGATGGGCGGTGCTTATGATTTGATAGTGGATAATGTGCCTTATCTGGCTTTTGTGTCTTTGTTATGTGTGTTGTATATCAGTAATACGCATCGTGCGGTAGAAACAGAAAGAGCTTTAGTAGAGTATAATAAAGAGCTGAAAGAGTTGAGGTGGGAGTATATGGATGCGAAGTCGCAATTGATGAATGTGCAGATAGAGTCTGAAGTAATAAAGAGTGGTAACAAAATTGGCTTATCGCCTTTGAGTTTGCCAGCTTATAGTGTAAAGAAAAAATAGAACTACCAAATAGACGAACAATTGGACGTTAAAAAAGACATACGGTTTAGGGTGTATATCGCATTTACATGTGTATGTCTATTTGGTATCGCCATAATAGTAAAGGCTGCAATGGTTCAAGTGAAAGAGGGGCCTGAATTGATAAAGGCTGCCAAGAACATGCATATGAGAAATGCTACGCTTTTGGCAGAGCGTGGTAATATATATACAGAGCAAGGAGACTTGCTGTGTTCTACCATTCCAAAATTTGATGCCCATGTTGATTTTTCTGTAATAGATGAAGAGTTGTTTCAAGATGAAGTGAAGGGGTTGTCTGATAGCTTGGCAAAATTGTTTGGTGATAGGACATCTAGAGGTTACGAAAAACTGCTACGGTCGGCATACAAGAATAAAAGACAAAATAGATATTGGTTGCTTGCTAAGAGTATGCAGTATCATCAGTATCAGGAGTTGAGGAATTTCCCAATTTTTAATAAGGGGAAGAATAGAGGAGGTTTAATAGTAGAGTCTAAGAGTGTAAGGGTGAACCCTTATGGTATACTGGCATATAGAACTGTGGGTTTGTGGAGGGAGAATGCAAAAACAGTAGGTTTGGAAGCTACATTTGACAGTGTACTTAACGGGGTGTCAGGCAGAAGGTTAGAGCAAAAGATGACTGGTGGTTTGTGGATGCCTATTGAGGGTACGGAGATAGAGCCGGTCAATGGTAGGGATATTGTAACTACGATAGATGTAGGAATACAGGATATAGCAGAGAACTCGCTAAGGAGTATACTGGAAAAATATGAGTGTCTGTATGGTACTTGTGTGGTGATGGAAGTAGCTACAGGCAAGGTGAGAGCATTAGCCAATTTGGGAAGGCAAAAAGATGGTAGTTATTGGGAGGATTATAACTATGCCATGATGCCAACAGAGCCAGGGTCTACATTTAAGTTGATGACCTTGTTGGCATTATTAAATGATAAGCACATACAAATAGAGGATAAAGTAGATGCCGAAGGTGGGGCGATCCGGTTTGGTAATTTGACCATGAAGGATTCCCATCTTGGGCTCGGTTCTTTAACTATTAAAGATGCTTTTGCGCATTCTTCTAACGCGGCAATGGCAAAGTTGGCGCACCAGTACTACAGTAAAGACCCTGAACAATTTATTAGGCATGTGTGCAGTGTGGGTTTAGATAAACCTACAGGTATTGATGTATTAGGAGAAAAGAGAACACTTGTAAAAACACCTGATAGTAAATCTTGGAGTAAAACGACATTGCCTTGGATGGCTACGGGTTATGAAGTGCTGATAACACCTTTGCATACTTGTATGTTATACAATGCCGTGGCAAATAATGGTAAGATGATGAAGCCTTATTTGGTGAGCGAGGTGCGTGAATATGGAAAAACGATCGAGCGTTTCAGTCCAACTGTAGTTGTGCCCGCAATAGGTGATTCGAGTACAGTGGCGCAATTGCAAGCTTGTGTAGAGGAGGTTGGTTTGACGGGTACTGCTAAAGGAATGAAAAGTCCTTTTTATCAAATAGCTGGCAAGACCGGTACTGCTCAAGTGGCCGATAAAGGCATTAAATATAGCGATCGTGTTTATCAGGGATCGTTCGTAGGTTATTTCCCTGCAGATAATCCGAAGTATACTATTGCTGTAGTTGTAAGGACGAAACCTCATTCCAGAGCATATTACGGAGGTACTGTTGCTGCACCTGTGTTTAGGATGATAGCCGATAAGGTCTTTGCGGATAATAAAGATTGGTCGGCACCTGTAGATAGTATGGCGGAAGCTGCTGAAGAAAAAGAACTGATCGCTAAAAAGGCAGATGCTAAGGCGTATAAAGGATTAGTGAATGCTATTGGTTTGAAGGTGCCTGTAGTAGGTGATGGAGGTATGGCGCAATTGACAACGGATAGCAGCAAGGAGGTAAAGATGACAAAGATGGCAGTTGTAGAAAATGTAGTGCCTGATGTGGTGGGGATGAGTTTGAGAGATGCGATCTTTTTGCTAGAACAAAGCGGAATGAAGGTGCAGATAGATGGTAGTGGTGATGTTTTATCACAATCCATAGAAGCGGGAGAAAATATTATTCAAGGGAGAACAATTGTATTGAGATTAGGTTAATGCAAATATTAAAAAACATATTAGAGGATACAGAAGTGCTATCGCACAATGTGTCGTTGTCTGTAGCAGCAAGTGGGTTATGTATAGACTCTCGTGCTGTAAAGGCAGGCGATGTGTTTTTCGCTATCAATGGTGTAACCGTTGATGGTCATCAATATATAGGCAAAGCTATAGCTAGTGGTGCTGTTGCTATTGTGTGCGAGCAAATGCCGGAAGTGCTAGATGGGGATGTGGTTTATGTGTTGGTGAAAGATAGTGCAAAGGCAGCGGGTGAAGTGGCTAATGTTTTTTATGGTCGTCCTTCTTCGAAATTGAAGTTGGTTGGTATAACAGGAACAAATGGAAAAACTACTGTTGCAACTTTATTATATCAACTATTTAAAGGTTTAGAATATAAATGTGGTCTGCTCTCAACCGTTCAGAATTATATTGATGATGAGGTTGAAACGGCTACTCATACTACTCCCGATGCCATTTCCATTCACGCTTTATTAGCAAAAATGATAGCTGCTGGATGCTCGCATACTTTTATGGAAGTGAGTTCTCATGCAATACACCAGCAACGTATTGCAGGTTTAGTTTTCTCAGGAGGCGTTTTCACTAATATAACGCACGATCACTTAGATTATCACAAAACATTTGATGAGTACATCAACGTAAAGAAGAAGTTTTTTGACGACTTGCCTAAAACGGCTTTTGCATTAACTAATGCAGACGATAAAAGAGGCGGCGTGATGTTACAGAATACAAAAGCTAATAAACATGCTTATAGTTTGAGAGTGCCAGCAACTGTGAAGGGTAAAGTGTTGGAAAATAACTTGACAGGATTGGTGATGATGATAGATGGGTATGAGGCATATTTCAGAATGATCGGCTCATTTAACGCCTACAACTTAATGGCGGTGTATGGCGTGGCTATATTATTGGGTGAGGATAAGATGGAAGTATTGGCTAAACTAAGCACCCTGAACGGTGCTCCTGGTAGGTTTGAAACTTTGATGTCTCCAAACGATAAGGTATTGGGAATTATTGATTATGCGCATACACCTGATGCATTGTTGAATGTACTAGCTACAGTTAATCAATTGCGTGGTGGCATGCAGCAAATAATTACCGTAGTAGGGTGTGGAGGTGATAGGGATAAGGCAAAGCGCCCAATAATGGCAGAGGTGGCAACAGAGCATAGTGACAAAGCAATATTGACTTCTGATAATCCTAGAAGTGAAGATCCTGAAGTGATACTAAATGAAATGGAAGCTGGAGTGAGTATTACTAATAGAAGAAAGGTGTTGAGGATTGCTGATAGAAAAGAAGCAATAAAGACAGCATGTTCTTTGGCGCAACCGGAAGATATAGTATTAGTGGCAGGAAAGGGGCATGAGGCCTATCAAGAGATAAAAGGGGTGAGGCATCACTTTGACGATAAAGAAATATTAGAGGAGACATTTAAGATTTTAAATAAATAATAAAAACCAATAGCATAATGCTATACTATCTTTTTACCTATTTAAGAGAACATTTTGGTCTGTTTGGTGCAGGTGTGTTTTATTATATCACCTTCCGTGCTGCCATGGCTATCATTGTGTCTCTTATTATCACTATGATATTTGGTAAAGGACTTATTCGCTACCTGCATAAAAAACAAATAGGAGAAACGGTAAGAGATCTAGGGTTGGCTGGTGAAAAGCAAAAAATGGGAACACCTACAATGGGTGGTTTGATCATAATTGCTGCTATTGTAATCCCAACGCTTCTGTTCGCAAGAGTAAGCAATGTGTATGTTATTCTCTTGCTTGTGTCAACAGTTTGGTTGGGGCTTATTGGTTTCTTGGATGATTATATAAAAGTATTCAAAAAGAATAAGGAGGGTCTCGCTGGTAAGTTTAAAGTGTTAGGGCAAGTAGGGTTAGGGTTGATTGTAGGTTCTACAATGTACTTCAATGATAATGTTGTTACAACTAGAGAGGTAACTAATAGTGCTCCTATTGTTCATAATACAGCAGAGCAAGTTAAGTCGGATGTGTTTACAAGAAAAGATCGTGACGGGAACGAAAGGAAATATGTTCGTGTAAAGTCGGTAACTACTACAATCCCGTTTACTAAAACGCATGAGTTGAGCTATGCAAAAATTGCTTCAATTTTTGGCGAAGATCTAGTGAATGTGTTAACGCCTATCATCTATATATTGTTCGCCATTTTTATAGTTACTGCGGTTTCTAACGGAGCTAATATTACCGACGGTGTTGATGGATTAGCTACAGGTGTGTCGGCTATTATAGGTATATGCCTTGGAGTGTTCGCCTACGTATCGGGCAATTACATTTTTGCCGACTATCTAGGCATTATGCATATTCCGCATTTAGGAGAGTTGTCCATATTTATTGCTGCCTTTATAGGGGCTTGCATTGGTTTTTTATGGTACAATGCTTACCCGGCTCAAGTGTTTATGGGGGATACAGGTAGTCTTGCCTTGGGTGGTATAATAGGTACGCTTGCCTTGGTAATAAGAAAGGAATTGTTGATACCTATTATCTGCGGCATATTCTTAGTAGAAAATTTATCAGTGATAATCCAAGTGTACTATTTCAAATACACTAAAAAGAAACATGGTGAAGGTAGAAGAGTGTTTTTAATGGCACCGCTGCATCATCATTATCAAAAGTTGGGTTATCACGAAAGTAAAATAGTAACAAGGTTTTGGATAGTCGGCATTATGCTGGCAGTGATGAGTATCGTAACACTTAAAATGCAATAGTGAGTACAAACACACAAAAACGACTTGTAGTGCTAGGTGCCGGAGAAAGTGGCATAGGGGCAGCCTTGCTTGGTAAGCAAGAGGGGTGGGATGTGTTTGTAAGTGATGGTGGGCAGTTGAAGGAAAAATATAAAAAGGTATTAGATCAAGCTGCTATAGCTTACGAAGTTGGGGGGCATACTGAGGAGGAAATATTAAAGGCTGATTGTTTGGTGAAGAGCCCTGGTATAAGTGACAAGGTGGCAATAATGCAAAGGGTGAAAGCAAGAGGTATAGAGGTGTGTAGTGAAATTGAGTTTGGCTATAGATATAAGGGAGATAGCAAGGTGATAGCCATAACGGGGACTAATGGAAAAAGTACTGCTACAACATTGACACATCATCTATTGAAAGAGGCTGGTTACGATGCGGCACTTGTAGGTAATATAGGGAAGAGCTTTGCCAAGCAGATCGTAGAAAAGCCTTGTGAATGGTATGTGATGGAGGTGAGTAGTTTTCAGTTGGATGATATAAAATTTTTCCAACCAGATATAGCAGTGCTACTCAATATTACGCCCGACCATATGGAAAGGTATGATAACAAATTAGAAAACTATATAGCGTCAAAATTTAATATAACGAAGAATCAAACAAGGGATAATTACTTAATAACAAATAAGGACGACGAAACGATAACCAATTATTTAACAACCCATTCAATTCAATCACAACTAATCTATTTTTCGATGAGCGACCAAAACCAAATTAACGAGGGAGGATTTATAGAAAATGGAGACATGCACATCCGTGTAGGCAACGACTCTATGGATATGTCTATTCACGACCTATCGTTAAAAGGCAGGCATAATGTATATAATAGCATGGCAGCAGGAATATCAGCACGCGTAGCAGGAATACGCAAGGAGAAGATAAGAGAAAGCTTTTCCACCTTTAATGGTTTAGAGCATAGACTGGAGTTGGTAGCAACGGTAAGAGGTGTTGACTATATCAACGATAGTAAGGCTACGAATGTAAACTCGGTTTGGTATGCTTTAGAGAGTATGGAGAAACCAACGGTTTTGATATTAGGTGGTCAGGATAAAGGCAATGATTACAACGAGCTTATGGAGCTTGTAAGAGAAAAGGTAAAGGCTATAGTATGCATGGGTATAGATAATAGTCCTATCGTAAAAGCTTTTGATGGAGAGGTTGAAACGCTTGTTGAAACAAGTAGCGCAAGTGATGCAGTGAAAGCAGCATATGCATTAGCGGATAAGGGAGATGTGGTGTTGCTTTCACCAGCATGTGCCAGCTTCGATCTTTTTGAAAATTATGAAGATAGAGGAGAGCAATTCAAAGAGGCTGTTCGTAATCTTTAATGTAAATAATAGTAAGTAGTAATGAAACAGTTGATCAAACATGCTAAAGGTGATAAAGTGATATGGGCGGTAGTCCTATTGCTATCGCTAGTGAGTTTGTTAGCTGTTTACAGTTCTACAGGTTCTTTGGCATATAGAAAGGAGTTGAACTCAACTTATTACTTGGTAAAACAGGTATTAGTGCTGGGGTTAGGCTTAGTGATCATTTACTTGGTGCACAAGATTAACTATAAGAAGTTTGCTAAAATTGCTGTGCTCATGTATTTGTTGAGTATACCATTGTTGGCCTACACCTTGTTCTTTGGTACATCGCTTAATGAAGGCTCACGTTGGATAACTATACCTGTAGTCAATATTACGTTCCAAACATCAGCTTTTGCAAAGTTGGCTTTATTCATGTTTTTAGCAAGGGTGTTGAGCACAAAGCAGGCTAATATTAAAGACTTTAAAAAAGGGTTCTTGCCTGTATTGACACCAGTGATGATAACCTGCGCTTTGATTGCTCCGGCCAACTTGTCTACTGCGTTAATGTTAGGTGTTACCTGTTGCATCTTATTCTTTATAGGTAGAATACAAGTGAAACACATTTTAATGCTGGCAGTGGCAGGGCTGATAGGAGTGACAGTATTGTTTACAGTGTCTAAACTAACAGGATGGGGACGGGCTGGTACATGGGAACAAAGGATACAAGATTTTGTTGCAGATGATGAAGAAGGGAAAGAAGATGTATACCAAGTAAGGCAAGCAAAGATAGCTATAGCAAGCGGTGGACTTACAGGTGAGGGGCCTGGTAATAGTAAACAAAGAAACTTTTTGCCACACTCTTACTCAGACTTTATCTATGCTATAATCATAGAGGAGTATGGGTTGATAGGAGGAGCAGGTATGATATTTCTATATCTGTTATTCCTATGGAGGAGTATACTGATATTTAGAAGATGTCCTTATGCCTTTGGTGCATTTTTAGCTGTAGGTCTAAGTATAACATTGGTATTTCAGGCGATGTTGAATATGGCAGTAAATGTGCACTTAGTGCCAGTAACGGGATTGACGCTACCGCTGGTAAGTATGGGGGGTTCTTCTATATGGTTCACCAGTATTGCTATAGGTGTAATACTAAGTGTGAGTAGGTATGTGGATGAAAATGAAGGGAAGCTGAAAGCTTCGAAAGAAAAGAAACAACAAGTGACAGATATAGTTACAGGCGGAAACAAATTAATGCTTGCGTAGTATGAGTAAGCTAAAAGTGATCATAGCAGGTGGAGGAACAGGCGGGCATATATATCCTGCAGTAGCTATTGGGCATGCGTTGAAGCGATTGAATGAAGATACGGAGTTGTTGTTTGTAGGTGCTTTAGGGAAAATGGAAATGGAGAAAGTGCCACAAGAAGGTTTTGAAATTGTAGGGTTGGATATAGCAGGGTTTAATAGGAGTAATATGTTGAAAAATTTATTACTGCCAATCAAGATCATTAAGAGTTATATGAAAGCAAGAAGTATACTAAAATCTTTTCAGCCCGATGCGGTAGTGGGAGTAGGCGGTTATGCCAGCTTCCCTATGCTGAATGCTGCGCAAGGGAAAGGTATACCTACGCTGATACAAGAGCAAAACTCTTATGCGGGAAAGAGTAATAAAATACTATCCAAAAAAGCAGATGCAATATGTGTGGCTTATGATGGTATGGAAAGATTTTTTCCTAAAAGTAAAATTATAAAAACAGGTAATCCTGTAAGAGAAAAAATAACAGCATCTACGGTAAGTAGAGCTGAAGGAATTAAAAAGTTTGAACTAAAAGAAGATAAAAAGACAATACTTGTAGTAGGGGGTAGCTTGGGTGCAAAAGCTATTAATGAGGCAATAGACAGGGGGGTAGAAGGTTTGTTAAGTGATGATGTGCAAATAATATGGCAAACAGGTAAGTTTTATTATGAGCAGGCAAAACAAAGAGTTACAAATAGTAGTGAAAGAGTAAAGGTTTTTGAGTTTATAAAAGACATGGACCTTGCTTACGCAGCTGCAGATGTGGTTGTGTCGCGAGCAGGGGCATTGGCTATATCAGAGTTGTGTATAGTAGCAAAGCCTGTTGTGTTTGTGCCTTTCCCTTTTGCTGCAGAAGATCATCAAACTAGTAATGCAATGTCTTTGGTTGAAAAAGGTGCTGCACTAATGGTGAAAAATGATAAGGCAGAAGAGGAGCTAGTTGAAAGAGTAAAACAGCTTCTTGAAGATACAGAACTGCAAGAAAAAATGATAAAGAATTTAAACGCACTGGCAGTAAAGGATGCCGATGTGCGTATTGCTAACAAAGTGATTGAAATAACCAAGTAAGAATGAATGTTCACGAGTTGAAACGAGTTTATTTTATTGGTATCGGAGGAATCGGTATGAGTGCACTTGCACGCTTCTTCAACCATCATGGTGCGAAGGTGAGTGGTTATGATCGTACGTCAACTGACTTGACTAAGACTTTGGAGGCAGAGGGGATTGATATACACTATGTAGACGATATACAACAGATAGATAAGAATGCTGATCTAGTAGTATATACACCAGCTGTACCTACTTCTCATGACGAGATGAGTTGGTATAGGGATAACGGTTTTACTGTATTGAAACGTAGTGATGTGCTGCAGCTAATAACGGATAGTATGTATGCTGTAACGGTAGCAGGTACACATGGTAAAACTACCACGTCTACTATGGTAGCTTATTTGCTGACGGAAGCTGGTAGCGGTTGCAATGCTTTCTTGGGAGGAGTGTCTGTTAATTATGGTAAAAACTACTGGAGTAGTGATACACAAACAGCGGTAATTGAAGCAGATGAGTATGACAGAAGTTTTTTAAAACTGCATCCAGATGTTGCTATTCTTACTTCTATAGATGCAGACCATTTGGATATATATGGTACGGTCGAAGAAATGGAAAATGCATTCATTGCTTATACGCAGAATATAAAAGAGGGTGGTACGCTATTAGTGAAGCATGGCTTGAAAAGAAGCAGTGATATGAAAGCATCTAATGTGATGACCTATAGTTTGCAAAATGATGCTGCAGATGTGTACGCTACTAATATAATGCAGAAGGATGGAGGTTATTATTTTGATGTTAGCATCAAAGGAGAAAAGATAGAAGGCCTGCATTTAAATATTGGAGGCATGCACAATGTGGAGAATATGGTAGCTGCTATAGCGGTAGCTGATATGCTTGATGTGCCTCATGAAAAGATAAAAGCGATACTGTCAGGGTTTAAGGGCGTAAAGCGCAGATTTGAATATGTAGTGAAGACAGATGATGTTGTTTATATAGATGACTACGCGCATCACCCAGAGGAGTTGAGTTCTTTAATAAAAAGTGCAAAAGGCTTGTTCCCTAATAGGAAATGTGTTGTGGCTTTTCAACCACATTTATATAGTAGAACCAGAGATCTGGCAGAAGGGTTTGCGCAAAGTTTAGATCTGGCAGATGAGGTGATATTGTTAGATATATACCCAGCAAGAGAAGAACCCATAGAAGGAGTGACAAGTGAATTGATAAAAGGGAAAATGGGTAACCCTAATTGTACCATTTTACAAATGGATGGATTGGTCAAATATGCGGAAGCAGCTCCCGTGGAGTTGTTGATAACTGCAGGTGCAGGTGATATAGATAAACTAGTGAAGCCTATTAAAAAGGTGTTAGAAAAGAAGTGACGCAAAAACGCAAAATATCAGCAAGGAAAGTCTTGCAAGCCATAGCAACATTGTTGTTGTTGTGTGGATGTGCTACAGCGGTATTGAGCACAACTAGACTACAAGGCAATAGGGTGATAGCTGGTATTGATGTGACAGTAGTTAACAATGATTGTCGTTTTATAGATAAGAGAACTATAAAGGAAGAGTTGTTAGCTGATGAGCTAAAGATTAGAGCAACGAAATTGAAAGAATTGAATATACATAGAGTAGAGAATTTGCTAGTCAACAACCCATGGGTGGCAAGTGCTGAAGTGTATGTAGATAATGCAAGAGATATAAAGGTGGAAGTGGTGCAAAGAGTGCCAGTAGTAAGATTGTTCAATGTAGAAGGACAAAGCTACTATTTGGATAGTACAGCACATGAGATACCATTGTCTGATAATTATGTTCATTATGCTACAACAGTAATAAATGTACCTGTTTTTGATAACGATACTCAGGCGTTAATGATGAATAAAGATATAGTGAGGTTGAGTCAGTACATCGAACAGGATACTTTTTGGAAAGCGCAAGTGTCGCATGTGACGATAAATAAGGAGCATGAATTTGAGTTGACTCCTGTTTTAGGCAAGCATAAGATAAAGCTTGGGCAGGTGGAAAGACTAGAGGAGAAGTTCGATAATCTATTATCGTTTTATAAAAAGGTGTTGAATAAGGTAGGCTGGGATAAGTATGAAGTGCTTGATGTGAGGTATAAAGGACAGTTGGTAGGTTCTCCATCGGTAAGGTGGAATATCCCCGAAGATAAGGTGCGTAATAGCATTAACTGGATAAGCAGTATTACAGGAGAAGCACCAAGACCAATAGTGAGTGCGCCGTCTGTAGTAAGTGCGACCACGCCGAAAGCTGCTGACGTTACTGCGTCCAAGGAAGTTGCTGTGGAAGATGTAAAAGTAGAGAGTGTGAATGAAGTGGCAGCGGAAGGTGAAAAGAATAAAAGCGTAAATAAAACCTCGACCACTACAAAAGTGGAGGAAGAGAAAGTTAAAAAAGAAAAAAAAGAGCCAAAGTATATATACCAAGGCAATTAGTAATACTATATAAAAGAATAGTCATGAGCAAAAAACAACCGGTAATCGTTGGCTTAGACATAGGAACCACTAAAGTGGTAGCTATCGCTGGTAGAAAAAATGAATATGGCAAACTGGAGGTGCTTGGCTTTGGTAGAGCTGAGTCTGCTGGAGTTAGTCATGGTGTTGTTATGAATATCGAACAGTGCATTAAGTCGATACAGCAGGCTATAGAAAAATGTCTGGAGTCTAATCCGAATCTAGACATAAAAGAAGTATATGTTGGTATTGCCGGACAACATATAAAGAGTTTGCAAACTCGTGGCGATCGCGTTCGTACAAATACTGACGATGAGATCAACAAAGCGGATATTGATCTGTTGGTGCGCGACCAATACAAAACATATATACCTGCAGGAGATCAGATAATTGATATTATTCCTCAGGAATTTATGGTAGATAGCACGCCTAATGTTATTGATCCTGTAGGTATGAGTGGTGTGAAAATAGGAGCAAATTTTCACATCATAACAGGAGATAGAAATGCAATAAGAAATATAAAGCGGTGTGTAGATAAGTCAGAGTTGATTACTCGCGACCTAGTGTTGCAACCATTGGCTTCTGCAGCTGCAGTAATGAACGACGAAGATTTAGAGGCAGGTGTAGCTATTGTTGATATTGGTGGTGGTACTACGGATATGGCAGTGTTCTACGATGGTATTTTAAAACACACCGCAGTTATACCTTATGCTGGTGTGAATATTACTAATGATATCCGAAATGGCTTGGGTGTATTACGTGCACAAGCAGAGCAAATGAAAGTTCAGTTTGGTACTGCATTGGCAGACGAGGCTAATAAGAGTGCTTATATAACTATACCGGGTTTAAGAGGTTTGCCTCCTAAAGAGATATCTGTAAAAAACCTGGCACATATAATACAAGCGCGTACTCAAGAGATATTAGATTATGTAGTGTATCACTTGAAACAAATCAATCTGGACAATAAACTACATGGTGGTATTATATTAACAGGTGGTGGTGCTCAGTTAAAACATATCATACAGCTTACAGAGTATGTAACTGGTATGGGCGCGCGTATTGGTATGCCAAGTGAGCATTTGGCAGGTGGTCATGCAGAGTCATTGATCAATCCAATGTATTCTACTTGTATTGGTTTGATACTTCGTGGTTATCACGATTTCGAAAATGGGAAACTGCGTTTTGTAGGTGATGGTGGTAATTATGTAGCCTTGTCTGAAGAAGAAACGAAGCATGAAGAATTAGAAATAAATGAAGAAGAGATTGTGTCTGACGAGAAGAATACGAAACGTTCAGAAAATTTGAAAAAGCTATTTGACGGATTGAAAGGCAAGTTTATGAGCCTGTTTGAAGAAGTAGAGGACGAGGAAATATAATAAAAGATAAAACCCATTAATTAATAATAAAGAAGGACTATTAAGATTTACTAACCCCAGAAATTTAAGTCGTATGATACATTTTGAAATTCCCAAAAACCAATCTTCTATCATTAAGGTGATAGGTGTTGGTGGTGGCGGTAGTAATGCCGTAAACTACATGCACAGCCTAGGTATAGAAGGTGTTGACTTCGTAGTTTGTAATACAGACTCGCAAGCGTTGGCTTTAAGCCCGATACCTAACAAAATACAATTAGGCCCACATCTTACACAAGGTTTGGGAGCTGGTGCTAATCCTGAAATAGGTAAGCAAGCAGGTGAAGAGAGTATGGAAGATATTACCAAGATACTAAAGGTGAACACGCGCATGGCGTTTATTACTGCAGGTATGGGCGGTGGTACTGGTACGGGTGGCGCTCCTGTAGTTGCTAAAATTTGTAGAGAGTTAGGTATACTAACTGTAGGTATTGTTACTACCCCATTCTCTTACGAGGGGAAGAAACGTATGTCTCAAGCGCAAGCCGGGATTGATAGATTGAGAGAGCATGTAGATACGATACTGATCATCTCTAATGATAAACTACGTCAGCAATTTGGTAACCTGCCATTCACACAGGCATTTGCCAAAGCCGATGATGTGTTGGCAACAGCGGCTAAATGTATCACGGATGTAATAACTACGACAGGCCAAATAAATGTTGACTTTGCTGATGTTTGTACAGTAATGAAGAGCGGCGGTGTTGCTATATTAGGTAGTGCTACTGTAGCTGGTGAAAATCGTGCATTACATGCGGTAGAAGAGGCATTGAGTTCTCCATTGTTAAATGATAATGATATCAGAGGTGCAAAATGGATACTCTTAAATATCACTTCAGCAGCAGGTGATCATGAGCATACAATGGATGAAGCCGAAGCAATACAAGCTTTTGTACAGAAGCAAGCAGGCGAAGGTTGTGATGTAATACTAGGTATGGGACATGATCCTAACCTTGATGATAACATCGCAGTTACTGTTATTGCTACAGGTTTTAATCATAAAGAGATAAGTGGAGATGTGGAATTTCCTATGGAGAAGGAAGATAAGATAGTAATGACACTTGACGGAACTCCTCAAGAAGCAGTAGATAGTAAGCCAGAGGCGACAGAGCAGAGTGATAATGCTACGGTAACAAGTATGTCTCCAGTATTAGTAGAGGCAAAACAAGAGCGTAAACCTCTAGCTATCAATCCAACTCCTGCATTTCCTAAACGACAAGAAGAACACAATGAAGAGGAGCGCATCTCTTTAACATTAAATACTGAGTCTGATGAAGAGGTTGCTAATATCTCTTTACAGCAAAAGCAACAAGAGGAAGAGAAAGAAGAAAAAGATGTTATAGAGCCAGTTGCTGAAGAGAAAAGTAGTACGATAGAGTTATTTATAAAAAACGAAGAAGAGGAAAGACAGTCGGTAGCTAGTAATGAAAGTTACAGTGCAAGAAGAGAACTTACTGAGGCTGAACTAGAAGAAAAAAGAAACTTCGAGGCGCAAAAGAAAGCCTTGGAAGAAAGAGCGGAGCGCTTAAGACGAATGAGCTTTAATATTGATTCAGTAGAATCAAGTGATGATATAGAGGCAGTACCTGCATACGTAAGACGTAATGTAGAAATAGATAATACTGTGGCATCTTCAGAAACCTTTTTAAGTGGGTATAGTGTAAAGGCCGATGATGAGAACGGAAAGGATAAAGGTGATATCGGTACTATTAATACTTTCTTAGATGGTAAGCGACCTGATTAGACGTTTTTTATGCTTCATATTTATAGTTACCCCTGTTTCTACAGGGGTTTTTTGTTTTTATTAACAGAGTGGTCTTAAACCGACGAATGTATTTGTAGTCTTATATACAGAACTAAAATTATAAGATTATGAAGAAGTTAATAGCAGCGATATTACTATCAGGATTATTATTTGGTGCAAATGAAGTGTCAGCACATGGAAAGCATACTAAGCAAAGAGCGAGGACAATAAATCAAAAAGCGCGTATACACAATGGAGTTTGTACAGGGCAGCTGACAGCATACGAAGCAAGGCAGCTTAGAGGGCAGCAAAGAACTATAAAAGCTATGAAGATGGTGGCTAGAGCAGATGGTAGAGTGACTCAAAGAGAACGTATGGTGATTAACCGAGCACAAAGAAATGCTAGTAGAAATATTTACAGGATGAAGAATAATAGAAGAGTGCGATAAATGTTGTCGAGATGTATAGTGTTATGGCCTGCAGAGATGCAGGCTGTTTTTTTGTTACCTAAACGTTACTGTATAGTAAAGTATAGGTTACTTAATTGCTAAGAGTAAGTAACCATTTGGTTCTTGCCTTTTATAGAAATGGAGTTAGGTTTTTCTTTGCGGGAAATACACGTATATGAAAAAAGTTTTACTATTAGCATCTGGTTTTTTAGCTACAGTATTTGTAGCTAATGCGCAGACGCCAAGCGTTAGTTTTGGTACTAAAATGATGACTGCAACTGAAGGAGATAATGTTATTAAAATCCCTGTTATCATTAAAAATAAAAATGTAAATGAGCCGACTACGGTTTTCTTTCAACCATTAGGAGGGCGCAGTACTGCAGGGCAAGGTTTTGGTGCAGATGTACAGTTGACTACACAAAGTCTTACTTTTTTTAAAAATAGTTCTGATACTCTATATGCAGAGTTGTTGATCAATGATGACAATAGGTTGGAGATCACAGAGTATTTTATGCTGCAGATCAGCAATGTGTTAAAAGGTACAATTGGTGCTGACGATGCTGCAACAATATTTATAAAGGACAACGATTATAAAGGACCGATCGCACGAAAGAATTTAGAGCTAGAGTTGTTGAGTAGTTTTACTGTTGGTACTCCAGGTTCTTCAGCAGAGGTTATAGCATACGATACAGCAACTAATAGATTGTATGTTGTTAACTCAGAAAAAAATATTCTTCATATCCTTAACTTCAATAATCCTGCTTCTTTGTCTCAACTTACTCAGCTGGATATGTCTAGTTATGGAGGAGGTATACAATCTGTAGCGGCATATAATGGTCTGATAGCTGTTGCCGTACAAGCCAATTCAAAACAAGATAGTGGCAAGGTTGTTTTCTTTGCTGCAGACGGTAATAAGAAAAAAGAAGTGACAGTAGGTGCACTACCTGATATGGTAACGTACACGCCAAATGGAAGATACCTGTTGGTAGCTAATGAAGGTGAACCTAATAGTAAATATACCAATGACCCAGAAGGTTCAATAGCTATTATTGATCTAGATAATGGTGTTGCTAATGCAACGGTATCATTTGCTACATTTACAAAGTTCAACAGCCAAGCAGCGACATTAAAACAAGCAGGTGTTAGGATATTCGGTGCTAACAACCCAACAGTGGCTCAAGATATAGAGCCAGAATACATTGCTGTAAATGCAACTTCTGACACGGCTTGGGTTTCATTACAAGAAAATAATGCGATAGCTGTTGTATTAATAGCATCAGCTTCAGTTGAGGCGATATATCCATTAGGTACTATAGATCATAACCAACTAGGGAAAGGCTTAGATGCAAGTGATAAATCTGGAGAGCCTCTAATAGCAAACTGGCCAGTAAACGGTATGTTCATGCCAGATGGTATTGCTAGTTATACTGTTAACGGACAGAGTTATGTACTTACTGCAAACGAAGGTGATGCTAGAGAGTATGATCCATTAGAAGAAGAAGAAAAAGTTAGTAAGTTAAAGCTAGACCCTACAGTATTCCCTCATGCAAAAGTTATTCAAGAAGATGAAAACTTAGGCCGCCTAAAAGTGACTAAAACTATGGGTGATATTGATAATGATGGTGATTATGATAAGCTATACTCATTTGGTACTCGTAGCTTCTCTATTTTTAATGCTAACAATTTCAACTTGGTATATGATAGCGGTGATGATTTTGAAAATATCATTAATGCAGATCCTGAGTTGAGAAAGATATTCAATGCGAGTAACAGTAAAAATGATTTAAAAGACAGAAGTGATAATAAGGGACCAGAACCAGAAGCGGTAACGGTTGGTGTGATTAATGATTCAGCATATGCATTTGTAGTATTGGAAAGAATTGGCGGGGTTATGGCGTATGATATTACTAATCCTAATAAGCCTGTATTTGTTGACTATCTTAACACTAGAATAGTAGATAGCTTTGGTGGAGATAACGGTGCAGAGGTAGTGTTGTTTATTCATAGAGATAATAATCTTCATAAAAAACATCTATTGATCACGGCTAACGAGGTAAGTGGTACTGTTGCTGTTTTTGAAGTAAAAGCATATTTGCCACCAAGCACAGTTTCTATAAAGGATATTTATGCAGGCGAAAAGCTAACTGTTTATCCTAATCCTGCGGATAATATACTGAACTTTGGCAAGGCAATTACAGGAATCCTTTATGATAATACAGGGCGAATTGTTAAGAACTTTGTTGATACAAAGTCTTTAAATGTGCAGGATTTAACATCTGGCATGTACTTCTTGCAAGTAGAAGACTATCAAGTAGAGAAGGTAATTATTCAATAAGAGACATAGATTATATAAAAGAGCGCTATAGCAATCAAGCTGTAGTGCTCTTTTGTCATAAAAAAATCATTTATAAGGGATAAGCCCAACATAGGGGCTCAATAGGCCGTCTAAAAGGTTAAAATGGCAATAATAGTATTTGAAAATCTAAAAAAATCTATATATTGCTATTAAGAAAGCACAATAGATTGTGCCAACAAACGTTAATTAACAGTAAACGACTCGACTTATAGCAAAACTTCTACTTTAAAAAAGACTTATTGGATAAGGTTTAAACCTATACCTAGGTAGTAAAATTAGAAGTTATGCAAGCAATCCAACAATACAGCGACGCAGAGTTGATCAATGCCTTTAGAAATGGCAATCAAAGTGCTTTAGAGATCCTCATTAATAGATATAAGGACAAGATATATACAGCCATATTCATGCTGGTGAAGGATGAATTTACAGCTGATGATATATTTCAGGATGCATTTCTTAAAATGATCAAGACCATAAGAAAGGGCAAGTATGCAGAACAAGGTAAATTTCTGCCATGGGCTATGCGTGTCGCTCATAACTTATGTATGGATCATTTCCGAAAAGTAAAGCATAATGTATCTGTTGTTTTGCCTGATGGTACGGATATTACAGATATACTACCCGCGAGTACGTACGGAGCTTCTGATGCTATGGAAAGAAGAGAAGCGCATAGTAGTGTCAGGAAATTAGTAGAAAGCTTGCCGGAAGAACAGCGAGAAGTGGTTGTGCTTAGAATATATGCAGATTTAAGCTTCAAGGATATTTCTGAGCTCACAGGTGTTAGTATTAATACGGCTCTTGGTCGTATGCGTTACGGCTTGATCAATTTGCGTAAAATGATAGAAGAAAAAAACTTGGTATTGCGTTGATAGACCAAGTTTATTTATCTTGCCTTCATGGCAAAGGAATCCCTCTTTTTTCATGATGGCACCTTAGTAGAAGGTGCTGATGTACAACTGACAGATGCAACTAGCAGGCATGTGTTACAAGTGCTTCGTATGCAGGTTGGTGATGGTCTAGAATTAACCAACGGCGATGGCTTGCAAGCTTTTACAACAATAAAGGAGGCAAGTAAGAAAAAATGTATAGTGCATGTTGCTCAAGTGGTCACGCACGATCCCATAGAACCTAAGATTCATTTAGGTATTTCCTTTACCAAGAATACAAGTAGAAATGAATGGCTGTTGGAAAAAGCAACAGAGCTGGGCATTAAAAGCATAATCCCGATACAGAGTACAAGAACAGAACGGGTGAGGGTAAAAGAAGAGCGTTGGAAAGGTATTCTCTCGGCAGCTTTGATCCAGTCGCAACAGTTTTACCTGCCAGTGTTGCAAGAGATAGCTCTGTTTGAAGAAGTGATAGAGCAGTATAAACATGTGGAGCAAAAACTTATAGCACACTGCATGTCTGAGATAGAAAGAATGCCCTTGCAAGAAGCTGCAGAGGTAGGCAAAGAAACGTTAATACTTATAGGCCCGGAAGGGGACTTTACACAAGATGAAGTAGCTTTAAGCATAAAGCATGGCTTTCGATCTATATCTATGGGTAACCAAAGGTTAAGGACGGAAACTGCAGCAATAGCAGCTTGTAGCTTTTTTAATATTATAAACCATGTATAGAGTTTTAAGTACGCTCTTATTGTCTACAATAATTGCAGTTAGCGCTCCCGCTCAAACTATTAAGCTGGGGTTGCTGGTTTATAACGGTGGTGGCGACTGGTATGCTAATCCTACTGCTTTGAAAAACTTAGCACAATACTGTAATCAACAGTTACATACCAATTTTGATGCACAAGAAGCGCAAGTAAGAATAGGTGATGCAGAAATATTTAATTATCCGTTTTTGCACATGACAGGGCATGGTAGATGGGCCATGTCAGAAAGAGAAGCAGATAATTTGCGTAATTACTTAAAGTCGGGTGGTTTTCTACACATAGATGATAACTATGGTATGGATAAGTATGTGCGTCCTGCACTTAAGCAATTATTTCCTGATCTAGAGTTAGTAGAATTACCATTCTCACATCCTATATACCATCAAAAATTTCAGTTTCAGCAAGGCTTACCTAAAATACATGAGCATGATAAAAAGCCGCCTAAAGGTTATGGTTTAATATATGAAGGAAGGCTGGTGTGTTTTTATACAACGGAGACAGACTTGGGTGACGGATGGGAAGACCTAGAGGTACATAATGATACTCGAGAGCATCATGAGACGGCATTGCAAATGGGAGCTAATATAGTTCAGTACGCTTTAACTACTAGCGACTAGTGCTGTTAATTATGCCCAATACCTTTTTGGCAATATTGCCATTGTAGTAGGTTTCATAAAAGCTTTCAGGTGTACTTATATTTTGTGTAACTGCGGTATTAATAGCATCAGCGAAAGCTGCCCAATAATAGTCTTTAGTAATAGAAAGCTTATCTCCGCAAGCTTGTTGGGAAATACCTGCTGCTCCACTTTCTGTACTTATAACTGTATTGTTGTAAGCAAGGGCTTCAACAGCTTTGGTTTTTATGCCGCCGCCTTTTAAGACAGGATTGAGCATTATGTCACAAGCATGAAGAAACATATCAAGATCGTCAACAAAACCTAGGTAATGTATATTGTTATTCTTGCTGATGAGCTGCTGTAGTGCTTCGGGCAGTCCCTTACCTCCTATAAGGATCTGATAACCTTTTTCCTCTATTAAAGGAAGTACTTCGTTTATGATATAACCAACAGCTTCGCTATTAGGGGTGTAATCAAGTGCCCCTAAAAAATATAACCATGGAGAGTTGGGGTCAATGTTTAATTGCTTGCCTAATGTGGCTTTAGCCAGTAAGTTTTGCTTGGGCAAACTTTTTATGTTGGTCCCAAAGGGAATAGTATGGCATTTATCTTGGGCTATTTTAAAGTTGTCAATAGCCCATGTGGCATCTTCTTGAGTGATGAAAAAAATGCCATTTGATCTTTTCATGGCATATTGCTCATAGTGGCGAAGTAGCCACCACCATGGTTTACCTAATGCTCTGAAACGTTCAGACTCTATATTGTGACTTCTGATATACCAAGGTATGCCCATGCGCTTAGCTACATGCATGGCATTGATTGCCATGTAAGGGTGCTCACAAATAATATGTGTGATATTGTTTTCTTTAGCAAGTTTGGTTAACTGCCCAGCCTTATAATAAGGAATGTATTTCGTGGGACTGGATGCATAGATAGGATGTGTTGTAAATGAATAATTGTGTTCAGTATTACTTGTTGCTCCTGCAATATGGTCGGTGCAGAGCCCTCCAAGTGCATGATGTAGGCTAACAATAGCTGCTTGCCCCCCACTTTTTACAGGAATAATATTGTATGGAGCAATACACAGGATATTGCACTTTGATGTACTCATTTGCAAGTAAAAATACTAATTACTTATTTGTTACAGTTGTTAATTGTTAGTGGTATAATAGGGGGAGTGATTTTTACTATTTTTGTTGAGTTTAAATGCAAGGAGTAAGACTTGCACTGGAGTATATGTTAGTATCCATAGTCATTATTAATTACAATACCTTTCAGCTTACCTGCGACTGTATCGCTAGTGTGATAGCGTACACCAAAGAAGTGGACTATGAGATAATACTGGTAGATAATGCGTCAACAAAAGATGATCCTGATGACTTTCTCGTAAAATTCCCTTCCATTAACTTGGTGAAAAGTAAAGAGAACGGAGGTTTTGCTAAAGGGAATAATTTAGGAATTAGCCATGCTAAAGGAGATTTGATTTTACTCCTTAATAGCGATACCTATTTGACTGAAGACTGTATCAGTAAGGCAGCATATAAATATCAAGAAATAGCTCATTTGGGAGCCTTAAGTGTTAAGGTGGTGTATCCTGATGGTAGATATCAGAATATGGCTAGGAGGTTTAGAAGTATTAGGAATGAGCTACTGGATATTATGAGGCCATTATTGCTTTTACTGCCCTATCGTCAAAGAGCCATCTTGATGTTGAATCAATATTTTAAAGGAGATTTTAGTACAGGTTGCGATTGGGTAAGCGGAGCTTTTATGATGATGCCCAAGGATATGATCGGAAAGCTTGAAGGAGGAAGGCTAGATGAGCGTTTCTTCATGTATGGAGAAGATCATTTATGGTGTTATCAATTTACGGAGTTGGGATACACCAACTATTATTATGCTGATGCATTGGTATATCATATAGCCAATGCAAGTACAGAGCCTGCAAAGCAGCTAAAGCTACTCAAAACAATGATGAAGCACGAGCTGGAAATAATGGCTTATAGAAAAGGGAAGGGGGCATATTACATACTCTTCAAATGGATATTTTCTGCAAAAGAATACTTTAGATACTACGTAAAAGTGATGATGTGGAAGCTGCTGAAGCACAAGATGAGATAAGTCTATTCCGCGTTGATAAACACATCTAAAATAGATAGCTTTGTAAGTGTATAGTTTATTATGAAGATACTAATGGTATGCTTGGGCAATATTTGTCGTTCGCCGATAGCCGAAGGGGTAATGGGACAAAAAGCAAAAGCACATGGTTTAGATTGGGAAGTAGCCTCTGCTGGCACAGGTTCTTATCATATAGGTAGTGCTCCACATCAGCACTCGCAAGAAATATGTAAGCTACATGGGGTAGATATTGCAGGGCAAAGGGCACAACAATTCAGTAAGTCTGATCTGGTTACTTATGATAAGATATATGCAATGGATACTAGTGTGTACAGTGACTTAATGCATATAGCAAAGCACACACCTCATGCAGATAAGTTGATGCTTTTTCTTGATGAGCTAGGTGAAGCAAAAGAACAGTCTGTGCCAGACCCTTATTATGGAGGTAAAGAAGGATACACCCATGTATATGAGTTGATAGACCGTACCTGCGATAAAATAATTGATAAATACAATAAATAGAAAGATAGCTTTTATGGCTACAAAACCGTCAATACCACAAGGAACAAGAGATTTCTCACCAATTGTAGTGAGAAGGAGGCAGTATATATTAGGCACATTGAAAACAATATTTGAGCGTTATGGTTTCCAGCCTTTGGAGACACCTGCAATGGAAAATTTAACTACACTGACAGGTAAGTATGGAGAAGAGGGTGACCGTTTGATATTTAAAATATTGAATAATGGGTTGCATGAGAAGAAAGATAAGAAGAGAGAAGAGCTAGATGCAGAGTGGGCGAAAATGTTGGATAAGCCATACACAACACCTGTAGTAACAGAAAGGGCTTTGCGATATGACCTAACGATACCATTTGCTCGTTTTGTTGTAATGAACCAAAATGATTTGGCCTTTCCTTTTCGTAGATACCAGATGCAACCCGTTTGGCGTGCTGATCGTCCACAAAAGGGTAGGTACAGAGAGTTTTGGCAGTGTGATGCAGACGTTGTTGGTAGTACGTCTTTAATTAATGAAGCAGAATTGCTATGTATTTATCAAAGTGCTTTTCATCAATTACAATTACCGCAGATCAGTATAAAGATCAATAGCAGAAAGCTATTGGCAGGCCTGGCTGATATCTGTGGTATGCCCGACAAGATGATGGAGATAACCATTGCTCTTGATAAGCTAGATAAAATAGGCTGGGAAAAAGTAGCTGAGGAGTTAGCCGAAAGAGGTATTAGTGACAAGGGAATTGATACTGTTAAGGAAGTAATAGCAATTACCGGAGATAATGCCGAAAAACTCACAAAGCTAGAAGCATTTATGGCTGATAGTGACATGGGCAAGGAAGGAATACAAGAATTAAAAACCACATTGGAGTATTATAATACTATAAAAGATGAAGAGTGGGGAGGGGAAGTAGTAGTAGATATAAGCTTAGCTCGTGGGCTGAATTACTATACAGGTGTTATAGTAGAGGTTGCTTGCGATGCCGTGAAGATGGGCAGCATAGGTGGCGGTGGACGATATGATGACCTGACAGGACTGTTTGGGCTGAAAAATATGTCGGGAGTAGGTGTGTCTTTTGGTATCGATAGGATGTATGATGTGTTGGAAGAGCTCTCGTTATTCCCTGAAGAGTTAAGCTCTGGTATAGAGGTGATGTTGGTCAACTTTGGAGGAGCTAGCGAGCAGTATTCATTAAATATGCTGAAGCAAATAAGAAAGGCAGGAATCAATGCTGAACTTTATCCTGACGCAGTAAAGTTTGATAAACAAATGAAGTATGCCAATAAGCGTGGGGTGCCTTATGTGATCATAGCAGGAGAAGATGAAATAAAAGCCAATAAAATGAGCTTGAAAAACTTTGTGACGGGTGAACAAGAAGTTGTAGATATAAATAAAGCCATTGCAACTTTAAAAGGATAAGGACAAAATATATCTATATGAAAAAAGCGATTCAAGCTATGCTTGACCGCTTTTTATTATTCATTAAACCTTCTTTGTACTTATTATCTTGTTCTACCGCTTCTTAAGAAAGCAGGGCAGTGTGCTTGCCAGTATTCGTTGGCATTACCAAACGCTCTTAGGTAGATAGTAGCAGTGAATGTACCAAACCAATACCAGTCGTATTGTTTGCTGTCACCACGTTGGTATTTATAGTCAGGGTAGTTACCATCCCAAGTTTTATGTTCATCAGTACGGAATGCATAGTCAACTGCTTGACCGCCTCTGTAAGCCTTAAGAGTGTCAAAGTTTACATAAGATTTACTTACGTCATCAAGATAGTCAGTGTTTGTATAACGGAAACCTATCTCTGTGCTCAACATGAATGTTTCGCCAATGAATGCTTTGATACCACCACCAAATGGGAACGCTACATTCACTAAATTATATTCCTCACGGTCAGGGTATATTGGAATACCTTGTCCTTCTGTGCTAAGAGGTCTTAAGTAGATTTTCTCGTTTTGAGGTCCGTCAGTATATGGGTTGAATTGGAAAATGGCAACACCTCCAAATACATAAGGAGTAAACTTCATTCTATCCTTTTCGATAGGTAGTAAGTTTAATTCAAAACCTCCATGAACTTCAAATAGGTTAGTTGCAAAACGTAGGTTACGCTCTCGCTTTGCTTGAATATCCGAAAGGCTGTCAGCCGCTGTAAGGTTGGTATATGCAACACCAAAACGAACACCCACATGCGGATTCATAAAGTATTTATACATTATACCAGCTACAGGCTTCATTCCATAATCTGGAAACAGCTTATCCTGCAAATCTCCATAGTAGCTGCTTACACCTGCAGACAAACCTATCTCGTGGTGTGCCTGACCCATAGCGAAGATGGGCATCAATAGCGCTAATGATAGTATAATACGTTTCAAGACCTATTTAATTTTAATTGACAGTTGATAGCGAAAGATATAAACATTTTTCGAAAAACAAAAGATACTGTTAAAAGCAAAATTAGTACTCAACAACCTTTTAATCAGTTTTTTAGCTCAAATTCAAGCATTTTCAGCTTTATGCTAGGTAGGAAACCCATAAATCTTATTTTTGCCTCTTCTTGAACCACTTGATACAATGGACTTGATAAAAGATCTAAGAGAAAGAAATTTAGTACAGGATATAATGCCTGGTGTTGAGGAGCAACTACAAAAAGAAGTGACTGCCGGATATGTAGGATTCGACCCTACTGCAGATAGCTTACACGTGGGTAGTTTGCTACAAATAACGCTCTTGATGCGCTTGCAACGTGCTGGTCATAAGCCATTTGCGTTACTTGGCGGTGCTACAGGTATGATCGGAGATCCCTCGGGCAAATCTGCTGAACGCAATTTGCTAGATGCGGATACACTCGCTCATAACATTGCGGGTATACGAGCTCAGTTGGAGAAATTTCTAGATTTTGATGATGCTAAAGAAAATGCAGCGGTTTTAGTAAATAACTACGAGTGGTTGAAGGATTATAGTTTTCTTGAATTTATCAGAGATGTGGGTAAACATATAACAGTTGGTTATATGATGGCAAAGGATTCTGTGAAAAAACGTTTGGAAACTGGTCTTTCATTTACTGAATTCAGTTACCAATTGATACAAGCATACGACTTTTACTATCTGAATAAGCATAATAATGTAAAGCTTCAGTTTGGTGGTGCTGACCAATGGGGTAATATGACCACAGGTACAGAGCTTATCCGTCGTATGGGAGATAATGAGGCTTTTGCATTTACAAGTCCACTTATTACTAAGAGTGACGGTAGTAAATTCGGAAAAACGGAAAGTGGTAATATCTGGTTAGACCCTAAACGTACGTCTCCATATCAGTTCTACCAGTTCTGGTTGAAGCAGTCGGACGAAGAAGCCGAGAAGCTGTCTTATATATTCTCTTTCCGCCCGGTAGAGGAGTTGAAAGCGCTTATAGAACAACATAAGGAAGCACCACACCAACGTGCGTTGCAAAAAGCATTGGCGGAGGAATTAACTATAATGGTGCATAGCGAAGAAGATCTAGCATTTGCGCAGCAAGCCTCGGGTATATTATTCAGCAAAGGGAACGAGGCGGTAGAAATACTGAAGTCGTTCAATGAACAACAGCTATTGGAAGTAATGGATGGTGTGCCGCAAGCTACTGCAGCAAAAAATAGCTTGGAAGGTGAAGGACTTGATGTGGTAAGCTTTTTAGCAGATAGTGGTGTGTTTGCTTCGAAAGGTGAGGCTAAAAAGATGCTAAAGCAAGGTGGTGTAAGCATTAATAAAGAGAAGGTAGGTGATGATTTTATAGTACAAACATCACATTTGCTGAATGGTAAGTATGTGTTAGTGCAAAAAGGTAAATCGAACTATACACTAGCTATTTTCAGCTAGGCTTACTGCAGCTATTGTACTAAATTTGAAAGGCATGTATGCTCGAAGGATAAAAGCTGCCTTGATTGTATTAGTGTTAATAGCACTAACAGTTCCTGCATTTTATTGCAATACCCCAAGTAAACCTGTAGCTACTGGTGATGTACAGCATAGCTCTTCATGGAAGAATGTGTATGATACAAGTGCGCACTACGTAGGTATGGATAAATGTAAGGTTTGCCATGCTGAAGTATACGAGACATTTATGCAAACAGGTATGGGACAATCTTTTGACCGTGCTACAAGGCAGAAATCTGCTGCCGACTTCTCTCCTGCACATGCTTTGGTTTACGATAAGGAATTAGACTTTTATTACAAACCCTATTGGGATGAGGATAGTCTATATATCATGGAATATCGCCTTGAGGGTAAAGACACCATTCATAAAAGGGTACAACAAATACATTATATAGTAGGTTCAGGCCAGCACACAAATTCTCATATCTATAAAGAAAACGGATACTTGTACCAAGCGCCCATAACTTTCTATACCCAAAAGGGGAAATGGGATCTGGCGCCGGGTTTTGAAGATGGAGGTAGTAGTCGTTTTTCAAGAACGATACAGCTGGAGTGTATGAGCTGTCATAATGGATTGCCTGACTTTGTAACCAAGAGTGAGAATAAATATATAAACATCAAGCATGGCATAGATTGCGAACGTTGTCACGGACCGGGTAGTATACATATTGCACAAAAGATGGCCGGTAAAATAGTAGATACTTCAAAGGGGCCAGATTATACTATTGTAAACCCAAGAAGGTTATCAACGGAATTGCAAAACAATATATGCCAGCGATGTCATCTTCAAGGTATTGCAGTGCTTAATGATGGTAAAAGCTTTTTCGATTTTCGACCAGGGATGCATCTGTCAGAAGTGATGAATGTATTCATGCCGCAATATGAGGGCGCGCAAGATAAAATGATCATGGCGTCGCATGTAGAACGCATGAAGAAAAGTAACTGTTATATCAGTTCAGGGAAGATGAGTTGTATCACTTGTCATGACCCCCATGTGAGTGTAAAGTTTACACCGCAGTCACAATATATCAACGCTTGTAACAAATGCCATAGTAGTAAAGAAGATGTCTTATGCTCTGAAGCTCTTGATGTGCGCAACGCAAAAAATGGTAATGATTGTATCAAATGTCATATGCCTAAAAATGGTAGTATAGATATACCGCATGTTGCTGTTACAGATCATCAGATAAGGAAGCAACCACTAACAAAAGAAGAAGCTTCTGAAATAACAGCATTCTTAGGGCTGCAATGTTTTAACAATGATGACGTAGATGGTGTAACACAAGCAAGAGCATTTTTAGAGTTTTATGAACGCTATAACCCTAATAAGGGGTTGATAGACTCTGCCATAAGTTATCTGGATCAAGCAAAGGAGCTGGAAGCTCAAAAACAAAACAAAGATTACATAAGAGCTTATTATTTGTTGAATGATTTTAATAAGGTAATTGACTATGCTAAAAATAGTGACATCGCTAGAATCTCCGATGCATGGACTTGTTATAGAGTAGGAGAGTCTTATTACAAAACACAGCAAAAGCAACAAGCAGTACAATGGTATAAAAAGGCCGTAAGTATCTGGCCTTATGCCCTCGATTTTCAGAATAAATATGGCATAAGCTTGTTGGCTACACAAAATATTACAGAGGCAAAAAAGGTATTTGAATTTATTCTACAAGAGAATAAAAAATATGCACCAGCAAATACAAGCCTTGGTTATATCTACATGCAAGAGGGGAATATGGTCATGGCATATGATTACCTGAAAAAAGCAATAGCGATTGACCCTGATGATGAACAAACGCTTATTAATCTTGCAGTGGTATATCATTTTAAAGGTGAAGATGGCAATGCAAAAAAGAACCTGAAACAACTACTTAAAATAAACCCTGATAATACAAAAGCAAAAGCTATGCTGCTAGATTTGAAGTAGCATAAACTATTTGTTTATTCCCTCATTCTGTTTGATATTGCGACAAATTTTCAACAACTATTATATACCTATTATGAAAAAGACCCTTTTAGCACTACTACTTGTAGTAACAGCGCTTTCTAGCTTTGCGCAATATGGAAGAAGAGGAGGCAGCGAATGCCCCAAAGTATATCTTGGACTAAGTACCGGACTGAATAATACCAATGGCTTATTAGGCATCAACTTGGATGTGCCAATTTCTCCATCATTTTCCTTAGGAGCTGGGGGAGGTTTGAGTACTTGGGGCTGGAAAGCATTTTTTGAAGGACGATATTATTTTGGACAAGAATGTAATAGGGGCTGGGCAATAGGAACAGGCCTGACCTACAATACCGGTTTGAGTGGTTCTCTAGAAGTAGATCAAGATCCCGAAGGGCTTGGTATACCACCTGCACGTGTAACTATTGAGCCCGTGCCAGCTGCATTTCTTTCCATGTATCGTTTTTTCAATATAGGGCAGAGAGGCAATCGTTTTTACTTGCAATTGGGCTGGTCTCAGCGTTTTAACGATAAACCATATAGCTCAAGTCCTTTCCAACCATTGACTTCTGATGGCGAAACTGTGATGCGTATCCTTAGTCCTGGTGGCGTTATTTTTGGTGTAGGGTTTTCCTTTGGAATTGTTAGATAGTATACTATATATAGAATAAAAAAGGCGTCTAATATTTTAGACGCCTTTTTACATTTTTCAAGCTTTATTGAAATGCTTATAGTGCAGCTGCATAGCGTGCGGCTACTGCATCCCAGTTGATAACATTCCATATAGCGCCAAGATAATCAGGGCGTTTGTTTTGATACTTTAGGTAGTATGCGTGCTCCCACACGTCAACACCAAGTATTGGCGTGCCCTTTACCTCTGCGATGTCCATTAAAGGATTGTCTTGGTTAGGAGTAGAACAAACCTCTAGCTTGCCATCTTTAACAATTACCCATGCCCAGCCACTACCAAAACGTGTAGCACCAGCAGCATTTACTTTTTCTTTCATAGCATCTACTGATCCAAATGCGTCATTAATAGCTGCTAGTAGATCTCCTGATGGAGCACCACCGTTAGGTCCTAGTATTTCCCAAAATAGAGTGTGGTTGTAATGCCCGCCACCATTGTTGCGAACACCCGCACTATAGTTAGATATATTAGCCATTAGATCTTCAAGAGAAAGGTTTTCAGCATCGGTGCCTTCTATTGCTTTATTCAAATTAGTAACGTAAGCATTATGATGTCTGTCGTGATGGATTTCCATTGTTTGTGCATCGATATGAGGCTCTAGAGCGTTAAAATCATATCCTAATGCAGGAAGTGAATGTGCCATAATTATATAGTTTTTCGTTGTTTTTAAGTTAGTGCGAATTTACACTTTACCTAAGGCAATACGAAATGAGAACTCTTATATATGGATAAGTAAAAGTTAATATTGCAACTTTTGCACCCTATGTATACAGTACAAAAAAGAGACAACCTTATTGAGGTTGCCTCTTAGACGGGTGTATTGATATTTTTTTGTGCTTACTCTTTTATAAGTTTCGTGTTGGAAAAGCTATTGCCTGTATTGATATGAATGATATAGCTACCAATTGGGAGATCGCCAATATCAAAAGATAAATGCTGATGACCTGCAGCCATACTTTTTCCCTTATTTAATACTTTTAGTAGCCGACCATCTATAGTATAGAGCATAATGTCCACTTTATTAGGGCTGGGTAATCTGTAAGATAGAGTGACAGCATTGGTTGTAGGGTTAGGGTACAACATTGTTTTGATCGTTTGGTGATCCCTTATATTATTAGGAAAGTCGGTAGTATAACGAGCCAGTAAAAAATCAGCATTGTTACTGCCCGCTACAACAATTTTATTGTCTTGTTGCATGATCATCGACTCAATAGCTGAATAACTTTTATCTGCTTTTGTTTTCAGTACACCATTAGTGCCAAAAGTGCTGTTTACACTTCCGTCGCTATTATATCGAGCAATTGCAAATTGAAACAGGCCATTATCATTAATAACCCCACCTGCAAGTATTTTCCCATCAGGCTGCAACAGTACACTTGTTGCATAATTTTGCATAGTGCTATGTCCTATAGTTACAGCACCATTATTCCCAAAGTTGATGTCTGGTTGCCCATTAGCATTAAATCGAGCAACAAGAAAATTGGGAACTGCTGCTGTCGTGCTTCCTGCGGCTACTATTTTTCCATCGGGTTGTATCATTACATCATTAAAGATGCTATTTCCTGAAGTTGAATAGTTAGTTGTCACTATGCCATTTATACCAAATAAGGAGTCTGTATCGCCATTACTCTCTAGGCGAACAAGTGTGGCGTTAGGACCTGATACTCCTACAGCTATAATTTTCCCATTAGGTTGTAGCACTATTTTTCTTAAAAAATCCAAGGCCCCTAACCCTTGACCAGCCGCAATATCTATTATTGAGATGCCTCCATTACCAAAGGTTGCATCTAAACTTCCGTTTGAATTATATCTGGCTAAAATATAGGCATAGCCATCTGGAGGAGTATTTTGATAATGCCCTCCAACTATAATTTTCCCATCAGGTTGTAGTAGAATACTATTGGCTATTGCAGTACTATTTGGATTGTTAGTAAGCACCATTCCTCCATTGCCAAAATTGCCGTCTAAACTTCCATCGGTATTATACCGAGCAATTGCCATTCCTTCAGCATTGCCTGCTACAATTATTTTGCCATTGTCTTGTATCGCAATTGCATTTGCCAGGCTTGAGCCATTACCAGGAAAGGCGGTTGCTACAATCCCGTTATTCCCAAAGCTTTTGTCTATAGAACCGTCTACATTATATCGTATCGTACAAAACTCATTTTTGTTATTCTTTGTGGAATAACCTGTAGCTACAATTTTTCCATCGACCTGTAGCGCAATTGCTTTAGATGCATCGTTTAATTTATTTATATCTGTTGTTACTATCCCATCTCCATCAAAACTGGGGTCTAGTGCTATGGTTTGCGACCATGATGTGGTAATACCCAGCATTAAAAATCCCGATAGTAGAATGCGTAATTTCATAGTTATTAGTCTTTTATGCTTTTAAATCGTTTTGTTATGCCTATTTGATATGACGATTCGTATAACAGTTATGTTAGCACCGAAGGATATTTTTAAATCATGTATATGTGAAAAGAGGCTGAGGGGCTAAGAACAGATTGAAAAAATATTTTGTAAAAAGCGCTAAATGTGGGACTTTCGCGCCTGTTTTTTGGGAGTGGTATACTTTGAAGGTGTCCTCAGAGAGGTATACTGTTCTCCGCATATAGAGTTTTATTGTTTTAAGGGATATGGGGTTAAGGTTGAATTCAATATTCAAGGTGACGGTGTTGTACCTGATATTTGGTGTGCTGTGGATATTTTGCAGTGATAGATTGGTGGCTGCAATAGTATCAGATAATATAATTGCGCTTTCTAAATTTCAAACGTATAAAGGCTTATTTTTTATTGCACTCACTGCAGTGTTGCTCAATTTATTGATAAGATGGTATCATAAAGAATTGACAACTAAGGTGGCTATGCTTGAATTGAGTAAGGCCGCTTTGTCCAAATCGGAGGAGAACTACCGTTTGTTATTTGACTCAAATCCAACACCCATTCTTATTTACTTACCCGATACGGAACGTATTATAGAAGTAAATAAAGCGGCACTCGAATATTACCAATATACTGTGAGCGAGTTTTCTGAAATGTCAATACTGAAGATAGAAGATGATGAAGAGATAGATACTGAAGCTTTAGAAGAGAAGTTGAATATTTCTAAGAGAGAGGATATGTTGCATACAGAAGGTATACATAGACATAGGAGGAAGGACGGACGTCAAATGTTTGTGTATATGCATAGCGGTACCATTACATATAGGGGGCTTAAAGCACAAATTGTGATGATCAATGACATTACACACCAGCTGCAATATATTGACAAGGTGGAGGAGCAAAATAAAAAGCTTAATAAAATAGCATGGCTACAATCTCATGTAGTAAGAGCTCCACTTGCTAGTCTTATGGGACTGGTTAACCTGCTGAAAAATGATCTATGTAATAAAGATGAGATGCAGAAAGTACATGAGGAAATTATGGCATCTGCAAATGAATTGGATAGAATCATAAAAAACATATCAGCAAGTAGTACTATTCAAGGTGCAGAATAAATTGAGCTGAACAACACTTTATTATGTGTTGTTCAGCTCAGGTAGATATAGGTTAAGCTTTTACGCAGGTATCGGTTGGTTCCACACACCTGTAGCAGCAGTTTCCTTTACATAAGTGCTGAAGTCTTTAGGTTTTCTTCCAAGCACCTTTTCTATGTCATTGCTTCTTTCAGATATGCTAGTATCACTTAGTAGTTCTTCAAATAGATAGCCAATTAGCCATATAAAGTCTTTAGGTACACCCTGCTCCTTTAGCATACCTGTATATGCAGTTAGTGTAATTGGTGTGAAAGATATGGTTCGTCCTGTAGCAGCGTTTATCTCATCTACTACTTCTTTGAAGGTTAAAAGTCTTTCCCCTGTTAGTTGATATATCTTGCCGTTATGCTCATCATTCAATAATGCAGCAACAGCTACATCTGCAATGTCATCAGTATCCACATACGGTACTTTAGCTTCAGGTTTAGGAAGGGCAACGTGTCCTGCAAGAATTGGGTCTAGAAAAAAACTTTCGCTAAAGTTTTGGTTGAACCAACTGGCACGTACTATAGTGTAGTTTATACCAGAGTTGATGACAACTTGTTCGCATAGTTCCGCTTCACGTTCTCCTTTTCCTGAAAGAAGCACGAGCTTTTGCAGCCCGCTTTTCTTAGCCAATATGGTTAAAGCTTCTATTTTTTCTAATGCACCGGGAACGGCAAGGTCGGGTTGGAAGGTAATATAAGCTTTGTCCATACCTTCTAGAGCCGCAGGCCATGTGTTAGCATCTTCCCAGTCAAAAGCAGGACTCCCGTTTCTTGATCCTACTCTTACAATTTGGTTTTGTTCTGTCAGACGTGCAACAATTTTTCTTCCTGTTTTTCCATTGCCACCAATTACTAAGATCTTTTCTGTCATTAGTTTACTTTTTTAGATTTTATTGAAAGGTTAATTAATTACTGTTTGTATTTAGAAAGCATGTAAGCAAGCTCAAAGCGAAGGCTACTACAGAGAACACAGTTCTTGCCAAATGCAGTTGATTCCATTTATGCTCATAAGTAGTTCTTGTTTGGTGTAGTGCATTTTGAGTCATGTTGTTTAGGTCTATTTTGTCAAGAGCCTCGTTCATAGGTACGTTGCCCAACATAGTTATACCTATAGTGCCTACCAGATAGCAAACCATTGCTGCTGTTATTATTATAAATGCAGATTTGCTTCCTTCTTGATATTGAGTGTAGGTAGCTGCCAGTAGCAATAGAAAACTGCCAAAAAATATAAGTGCAAAAGCAGGGTTTTGTATTGCTCTGTTTATAGACTGCATAGTGTCTAGATAATTTTTATCAGAGATTAGCTTAGTACCTGGTATCACTGACACTTGCCATGCATAAAACAAGCCTGCCGATAAGCCCGTAAGTAATACGGCGGTATAGAGCGAAATGTTTTTAAATAATTCCATTATGATGCTATTTTATATTTTGAGTAAAAAGCCATGTTTTTAAAATGGCATATTCTTGTTGTGTAAGCGTTATGTCCTTCCCTTTAGGCATGCGTTTTTTGATAAATACTTGCCTGTTGATTTTTGGGGCAAGTGTATTCATGTTGTCTAAGGTGAATACCTTTTTCTTGTTTTGTTTCTTGTGACAAACATTGCATTTTGCACGTAGTACAGTAAGTGCCGCAAGCTTAGGACTGCCTGTAGTTTTGGCCACGTAGTCAGGTGGTGTTGTATACTGACTATTTTCAGTTGCCCTGAAACTGGAGAGTAGAAAAACGCATAGCGTTGCAAAAATTAATCCTTCAATAAATTTGTGTAAATGCCTCATCGTTTATTGTTTCAATAAGTTGATGACGCAAAGGTGCAGCGGCTATCGCCGAGCTCTTGGTTTGAAAAGGATTAAGATTTGTTCGAAAAGGATTATTGCTTTATTTCACTTGGCCTAAAGCCATATTTCTTTGCAAAAGCATTAGAAAAAGAGCTGAGGCTATCATAGCCAACATGCCACGCCGCTTCTTGTATGGTCATGTCTCCTGTTCTTATCAGGTCATGAGCTTTTGTAAGCCTTTCGTTTTGCAGATACTTGAAAACAGGTACACCAAAAAGTTCTTTAAAATTCTTTTTGAGTTTAAAGCTGTTAAGGCCTATTTGTTTGGAGAGCTCTGTAAGAGAAGGTGGCGTTTCCAGGTTGCTAAGTAGTATTTCTTTAGCTTGGTATAGTTTGTCGCGTTCTTCTTGTTTTACGACCTCTTCTTTCATGCCTGAGAGGTAGCCAAAGAAATGAGATAACAATATGGTCATCTGACTTCTAAAGAACATCATTTTTGTTTTGCCTTCATATTTGTTGTTGAACACTTGCTCCAATACAGCATGCATTTCCGGTGTCATAAAAAATAGAGGGCCTTCTACATAATGATCGGTAGGGTTCACGAGTTGATGTAACAGGCTGGCAAATATTTCACCTTCTTGGTTAGGGAGCTTTTCTAAGTTCCTTAATGTAGTGGCTATAACAATGCATTGTAAAGGTTTGTTGGCAGAGACAGTATGTTCAAAAGATACTTGCTCGTCTGCATAGAAGGAGAGTGCCATCCCTTTAGTGTGCTCAAAGTCTTTCTGCTTGTCTGCATACTTGACTGATAGATGTACATTGCCAGCTCCGTAAAAAGCTACTGCTATTACTGGCTCATCAAAAAAGCAAGCATCTACAGCTTCCTCAATGCTGTTTGCTTCTTCTACAAGTATTGTGAAGTCGTTGATGTCTATGATATCCCTGTTCACCTGCTTTGCCTTATGATAAGATAGTGGAAAAACCTGTCTGCCAGTGGCCAAATAATAAATGCTGCAATTGATGATATAGCTAAAAGAATAGCAGTGTTTTTTAGCGATATGTAAAAGTCGTTGCTAATTATTTTGCTAACAAAAGGTGGTAGAAATAGGAATAATACCCTACCAAAACGTGTAGATAGGAACTGTTTCATTATCACTAAGATAGAGAAAATATTATTCCTTGCTTTTAGCACGTGGTATTGCAAAGATAACCACTACTGATATTGCTAAAGAGATAGCTACATAGCGCATGTTAAGCTTAAAGTCGTTTATAATAAGCCATAAAGCAAGCTGTAGTAAAAATATCACAACTATTTCGCCAAGTTTCTTTAGCAGGTTGTTTTTCATGGAGTTGAAGGTACAAAAAAGCCCCGCGATACCGCGAGGCTTTCTATATAGTAATGCACAATGGTTAAATGTGCTTTTTGAAGTATTCTAGTGTTCTTTTCAACCCTTCACTACGGTCTACTTTTGGTTCCCATCCAAGTAGTTCTTTAGCCTTAGTAATGTTCGGTTGGCGTTGTTTAGGGTCGTCTTGTGGTAGCGGTTCGTAAATAATCTTAGATTTCGATCCTGTAAGTGCAATGACTTCTTCTGCAAAGTCTTTTAAACTGATCTCTACAGGATTACCCACATTGACAGGTAGGTGATAGTCAGATAATAATAAACGATAAATACCATCTACTAAGTCATCGCAATAGCAGAAAGAACGAGTTTGAGAACCGTCACCAAATACGGTTACATCTTCACCTCTTAATGCTTGGCTCATAAATGTTGGTAGTGCGCGTCCGTCATCCAGTCTCATTCTTGGCCCATAAGTATTGAAGATACGAACGATGCGTGTTTCTACCTGATGGTAGTTATGGTAAGCCATAGTGATACTTTCCATAAAGCGCTTTGCTTCGTCGTATACGCCACGTGGGCCTATTGGGTTTACATTTCCCCAGTATTCTTCTGTTTGTGGATGCACCAGAGGGTCTCCATATACTTCTGATGTAGAAGCTACAAGTATGCGGGCTCCTTTAGCTTTAGCCAAACCTAAAAGATTATGTGTGCCTAGGGCGCCTACTTTTAGAGTTTGTATTGGCATCTTCAAATAGTCTATAGGACTAGCCGGAGACGCAAAGTGCATGATATAATCGATATCGCCAGGTACGTGAACGAATTTGGTCACGTCGTGATGATAGAAAGTAAAATCTTCTCTAGGGAAAAGGTGCTCAATATTTTTTATGTTACCCGTAAGCAGGTTGTCCATGCCTATTACTTCACAACCTTCTTTTATAAAGCGGTCGCACAGGTGAGAACCTAAAAAGCCTGCTGCTCCAGTTACTAATACTCTTTTTTTCTTACTCATGTTTTATGTTTGGTGGGTATCAATAATTTTATGCTTGTACAGGTAGTTTCTTTCTTAGTCCTTCATGTATTGTTGCTCTACCCATGCTTTCGTAATAGAATCCCAGTTCCTGCATTTTGTCTAAAGAGAATACGTTACGCCCGTCGAAAATAAATGGCGTTTTTAACGCTTCGTCTATTCGTCCGAAGTTTGGATTGCGGAACTCGCTCCATTCTGTAGCGATTATTAGAGCGTCTGCGCCGCTAAGTGTATCGTATTGATCTTTAGCAAAGTAAACATCATCGCCAAAAATAGCTTTTACATTAGGCATAGCTTCAGGGTCAAAAGCTCTTACTGTAGCTCCTGCCTCTTTTAGTTCTTTTATTAGTTCTAAAGCCGGTGCTTCTCTGATGTCGTCAGTTTCAGGTTTAAACGCCAGACCCCAGACCGCAAAAGTTTTGCTGCTCAGGTCGTTGCCAAAAACCTCTTTTATTTTGCTTCCAAGAATCGTTTTTTGTCTGTCATTCACACTCATGGTAGTTTCTACGAGTTTGAAATCGTAATCGTATTCACGAGCGGTACGTGCCAATGCTTGAACATCTTTTGGGAAACAGCTACCGCCATAACCAACACCCGGGAAAAGGAATCGTTTGCCTATACGGCTATCGCTACCCATACCCACACGTACCATATCTACATCAGCTCCTGCACGTTCACATAGGTTGGCCATTTCGTTCATGAAAGAGATACGCATAGCTAGGTAAGAGTTAGCTGCATATTTTGTCATCTCAGAAGAACGCTCATTCATGAAATATATAGGGTTGCCCTGGCGCACAAAAGGTTGATATAGCTCATCCATTATTTTTCTTGCCTTCTCTGAAGAGGTTCCTATCACTACACGGTCGGGTTTTAAGAAATCATCTACTGCAACCCCTTCACGCAAAAACTCCGGGTTAGAAACTACATCAAATAGTTCACGATCCAAGTTTTGTGCTAATACTGCAGTAACCTTTTCTGCAGTACCTACAGGTACAGTGCTCTTATTTACTATAACAGTGTATTTGTCAATTATTTTGCTCAGGTCTTCTGCTACTTGAAGAACGTATTGTAGATCTGCAGCGCCATCTTTACCAGGAGGGGTAGGTAAGGCTAAGAAAATTACCTTGGCATCTTTAATGCCCTCATTAATATCTGTAGTAAAAGATATTCTATTTTCTTTGATGTTTCTTTCCAGTAATACGTCTAGTCCTGGTTCATAAATAGGTGTTTCTCCCTTACGTAATTTCTCTACTTTATTTTTATCAATGTCTATACACACTACATCGTTGCCTGTTTCAGCAAAACAAGTGCCTGTAACTAACCCAACGTAACCCGTGCCAATAATTGCTAATTGCATATAAATAAGGATAATTTTGCGCAAATGTAGTTATAAATTTTCGGTAGCACAGGTTGGTATGTTACTTCTTAGAAAAATATACGCGGTTTATATTATATTTATATCCGCATTAGTCCTTTAAAAAATATGTTTATGCTAAGTAGAAGTGCTTATCGTTTAGGTTTAGTAGTACTGTTGTCATGTATTACGGTTTTCTCGGCTTGTAAAAAAGATGATGATAATGATACAACCACCGAAAATACTGGTTATGCTGAAGACCTCGTATTGATACAACAGTCTTTTGATGATTTGGATGAAATTGTGATGAGAGCACAATATGGGGGTACAGGCTCATTGAAAGGTGGTGAAAACCCACTAGCTGCCTGCGCTACGATAATACATGACACAGCAACAACACCTAAGAGAATATTAATAGATTTTGGTAATACTGGTTGTATCTCTTACGATGGAAGAGTTAGAACAGGTAAGCTAAATGTTTTCTATGAAGGAGATTATAGAACTGCAAACTACTACCATAGGGTCGAGCCTCAGTTTTATACTGTTGACGGAAATAGAGTGTCTGGTATAAGAAAGATCACTGCCGTAGGTAGAAATATGCAAAACCAACTTTATTATACTGAAGAAGTAAAAGGGGAAGTTGTCCTTAAAAATGGAGGCGGAACACTTAAGGCAGATAGCAAACGTACACTTACTATGGTTGCAGGGGAACAAACCCTAGATGTGACTGATAATGTTTATTCTGTAGATGGGTTTGGCGAAATGACAAGAGCTAATGGTGAAGTGTTTACTACAGAAGTCGTAAAGCCTTTAAACGTTTCATTTAGCTGTAATTACATTAATAAAGGTGTAATTAGAGTTATCCCAGCGGGTTTCACACATAGGTTTGTAGACTATGGGGATGGAGCTTGTGATAATAAAGCAACCGTTACTGTAAATAATGTAGGTAGAGTTGTGACTCTTCCATAGAATAAAAGGTTAATAATAAGATAGTTAAAAAGGCTGCCATTGGCAGCCTTTTTATTGTTAATGGGAAATATGCAGAGAAATCATAGTAAAAGCTATTGTGCCTATTTAAGTAGGTAAGGAATATGTCTATTTTTCCATCTGTTCGTAGAATTTGCGCCATTCAGAGGTGTCGTATATTAGGTGAGACTCTTTTATGATGCCATTTTCAACTTTAAACCATTCTGATGCCGTATTTGATTCAAGCCCTTGAATGGAAGAATTAAAATTGTAAAATGTAGCTACCCAGTTGCCATTTTCAGCCATATTAATGATCTCTATACCAGTTATAACACTACCGATTTCTTTAGCTAGTGCTATAAATTCTGCTTTTGAATTTAACGATACTATTGGGTTCTTAAACTTATAATCCTCTGCGAGTAGATCTAAGGATATTTTTATTTGTTTAGGGTCATTAAATCCATTTAAAAATGTTCTAACCACTTCTTGATTTGTCATTTTATGTTTTTTTTCTTGTCCGTAAGAATTGAATGATAGTATAGCGAGCGCTATTATCAATAAATATTTCATTGTCTTCATTTTTAGATTAATAATGAAGCAAAAATCAGGATTGTTAGTCCTTTCTTTCTTGGTAAAAACCAAGATTTTATAGACTAATAGTATTGATTAATTTACTGAAATTGGTTTGGTCAATTCGTAAATAGGAGGCTATATCTTTTTGAGCAACCATATTGAGTAGATGTGGACTTCTTTTTATGAACTTTTTAAAACGAGTTTCAACATTAAATGCTAAAAGCTCATGATGTCTTTCTATTACGTTTAGTAAAAACTGTTCCATTATCTTTCTAAAAAGAGTTTCAAGCTCACGGTGCTTTTCTAATAGTTGCATATGTTTTGTGTACGAGATACGTAAGAATTTACTATCCGTAATAGTTTCAAGGTAGTATCTGGAAGGTGTTTGGGTAAAAAAGGACTCGACCACACCGCTAAATGACGGAGCGTAAGCAAAAAACATTACATGCTGCTTCCCATCATTTAGATAATATGATTTTTGAATTCCTTCTTTTACAAAATATAAATAACGTTCCTTTTTTTCTGGTTCTGATATAATTGTCTTCTTATTTACAGAATATTCTGACCAATGAGAAAGGTACTCTTCAAGAATTCTAACATCAATTCTATATATATCTAATAAGAATTGCTTCATAGTTAATTTGTAATTAGCAATAGCAATATAAGGAGTAAATAGAACTGCTTTAATAAAGTATTAATAATAAGATAGTTATAAAGACTGCCATTTACAGTCTTTATATTATGTTGATAACTAGTTAATTCATAATGAACAAGTTCTATATAGTAATAATGGATATTTTTATATTTTGATACCACAAAATCCAACTATTATGAAAAAATACATCGCCGAGCTGATCGGTACTTTCTCCTTAGTATTATTTGGTTGCGGCGCAGCCGTAGTAGCAGGCATCTCTTCTACAGGACCAAGCGGTTTAGGTTTACTTGGTATTTCGCTAGCTTTTGGTCTCGCTGTAGTAGTAATGGCTTATGCCATAGGACCAATATCTGGTTGTCATATCAATCCTGCGATTACTATTTCCATGCTAGTCGCTGGCAAAATTAGTGTGGCAGATACTGTAGGTTATATTGTAGGGCAAATGATAGGAGCTGTAATTGCAGCATGGGTGCTGTATACTATACAAACAGGTATGCCGGGTTTTACTATGGGCGAATGGGCTTTAGGGTCCAACGGATGGGGAGAAGGCTATCTGGGCGGTTATTCGCAAAGTGCAGCATTCCTTACTGAAGCAGTGATGACCTTCTTATTCCTATTTGTAATTTTTGCTACTACCTCTAAAATGGGTAATGCGAATATGGCGGGTTTAGCTATAGGTCTTACGCTCGTATTAATACATATGGTTGCTATTCCAATAACAGGCACATCAGTTAATCCTGCACGTAGTTTAGGTCCGGCAATATTTGCGGGGGGCAAAGCTATGTCGCAACTATGGCTGTTTGTTGTAGCGCCAATAGTAGGCGGTGTAGTAGCAGCTATAGTATGGAAGATGCTATACGGTAAAGAAGGTTAACTAAGAAGTAAATTGAAGCATGATACTATAAGCAGCTTGTGATGATCTCACAGGCTGTTTTTATTTCCTCGCGAGTAATAGTAAGTGGTGGTGCTATGCGGATACAATGGGGCGCAAAAAGAAACCAGTCGGTAAATAAGCCTTTTTTAAGGCACTGGTCAATACAGGCTAAAACAGCAGTGGGATTTTCTAACTCAACAGCCATTAGTAGTCCCTTACTTCTTACAGCGTTGATCTTATTGTGTTGTAGTAGTTGGTGAAATAATGCTTCTTTTTCGGGTATTTCCTCTAGTAGCTTATCTTCAATAATAATGTCCATAGCTGCAGCACCCGCAGCACAAGAAACGGGATGGCCACCAAATGTGGTAATATGACCTAGTACAGGGTTGTCAGTAAATGCCTGCATATTATTATAAGAGGATACAAATGCTCCAAGAGGCATGCCACCGCCTAGTGCTTTTCCTAATAATATAATATCAGGTATAATGTTAAAATGCTCAAATCCCCAAAAAGTACCTGTACGGCCAAAGCCGCATTGTATCTCATCTATTATCAGCAGAGTACCAGTAGCTTCACATTTTGCTGATAGTTGCTGCATCCATTCTATGGTAGGTATGCCTATACCAACTTCTGCCTGTATAGGTTCTATAATAACACAGGCTGTTTTTTCGTTTATGGCATCTATAAGTTCTTGACTATTATGATCATAATGCCAGATTCCTGGTAATAGAGGACGGTATGCATTACGCCAGTACTCATCCCCTATAATGCTAAGTGCTCCTTGTGTAGAACCGTGATAGCTATTATTACATGCTATGATCTCATGTCTTCCTGTCACTCTTTTGGCCAATTTCATGGCCCCTTCTGTAGCTTCGGCACCCGAATTGGTGAAATAAACACAATTGAGCGCTTCAGGTAGGTGGTTGGTTATTTTTTCTGCATAGCTTGTTTGCGGGCTTTGGATGAGCTCGCCATATACCATAATATGTAGGTAGTCATTAGCTTGTTTATTAATAGCGTCTAATACTTCTTTCCGCCCATGCCCAACATTGCACACGCTAATTCCACCTATTATGTCCAGATATTTCTTTCCCTCTCTGCTATATAAATAGTTACCCTTTGCTTTTACTATGTCTAATGCCATAGGGGCTGGGGAGGTTTGTGCTATATGTTGCTGAAATATGCTGCGCTGGTTCATTGAGGCAAAGGTAGGGCTGATTTAGGGTAAATAAAAGGCAGGTAGAGCTGGTTTTAATAGTCCAATATTTCAATTATAAAATAGCCGCCTTGTTAGTTAATATTAAATTAACATTGAGGTAACCTATCCGTAACATAAAGTCAACATCACGGTAACATTGGAGTATGACTTTTGCACTATTAAATAGGCTTTCATATGCGCATTTTTTCAATGTTAATCGCAATGCTACTAATAGGTAGTGTTTCGTTTGCTAAAAACAAAATCTCGGGTACTGTAAAAGACGCAGGAAACGGGGATCCCATTATCGGTGCAGTACTTAATGTAAAAGGTACTAGCATAGGCGGAGTTACTGATTACGATGGTAATTTTACATTATCGGTTGAGCCGGGTGTTTATGATGTAGAGGTTAGATATACTTCTTATAGTACATATACTATAGAGAAAGTAGATGCTACAAAAGGTGATGTAACCAGTATCGCTGTACAAATGAGTACTGACTCTAAAAAACTAGAGGAGCTTGTAGTAAAAGCTAAAGCTAACAGAGAGTCAGAAAAAGCACTTTTGATAGAACGTAGAAAATCTACTGAAGTAATTCAAAAAATAGGTTCGCAAGAAATGTCTAGAAAAGGCGTTAGTGATGCAGCTGAAGGTTTGAATAAAGTAGTAGGTGTATCTTCTAGCGATAATAGTACTAACAAAGTAACTATGGTTCGTGGTTTGGGTGATAGATATAATATGGTAACATTAAATGGTTTGCCAATACCTTCTAGCAACCCTAACCTAAAGGTAATGCCATTGGATATATTTCCTACAGGTGTTATTAAGAACGTTGCGGTATCAAAATCATACTCACCTCAATACTATGGTGATGTAGCTGGTGGTGCTATAGACATTACTACAAAAGACTATGCAGAAGATGGTTTTGTAACAGTAGGTGTAAGGCTAGGTGCTAATACGATCACTACAGGTAAAACTTTCCTTACTTCAGGAACAGGTTTGAGCACTACTACAGGTTTTGACAGAAGTAGAAGAGCAATGCCTGATGCTGTTGCTGCAACTAAGCAATACGATTCTAAAGCAGAAGGAGTTACTTCTTCTCCTTTTAATACTAAGTTTACTCCTAAGACAATATCTGCATCTCCAAACTATGGAATTAATGTTTCTACGGGTAACTTCTTTAAGATGGCAAAACAAGGAAGCGGTATAGGTTATTACGCTTCTCTAACACATAGAAACGCGTCACGTTATAGCCCTGGTATCCTAGCACTTTACAATGCACAACAAGATCCTATATATAACTATAATACGAACAACTACGAGTATACAGCTAATACTACTGGTTTGATAAACGTGTCTTATAGAATAAATAACAAAAATACTGTTGGTGTTACAGCATTGATGGTTAATGATGCAAATGATACTTGGATCGAGGCTAGAGGTACTGATAAAGACTTAGGTCCTATTCTTTCAAGAAGAAATAACTACGTACAAAACACACTTTGGACTACACAGTTGTTAGGTACGCATGATGTGTCTAAGAACGGTAAGTTCGTATGGGGATTATCATACAATACACTTAAAGGTAGCATGCCGGATCGTACACAAAACACTTTCCGTATTAGCCAAACACCAAATGGTGAAGTGTATACTTTCGCATTCGATGCTACTTCAAACAACCAACGCTTTTTCTCTAATCTAGATGATAAAGAATATGCAGGTAAAGCGGAGTACATCCAAAGATATAATGATAAAGAAAAAGGACTGATAGAAGTTAAGGGTGGTGTTAACGCAAGATATAAGAGCCGTGTATTCAATGCGAGAGCAATTGATATGAAGATATCTTCAGGTGCTGCAGTTGATTTGAATGATGTTGATGCTCAGTTCTCTAACGATAAGCTAGGTGACGGTACTAAGAGTACTTACAAGTATATAGAATCTTACTACGCTCCAAACGACTATGAAGCTACTTTACTATTAGGTGGTGCATATGCAAGTGCAGAGTTTAAATATGGTAAGGTGCGCATTATGCCAGGTTTACGTGCAGAATATTCTGATCAAGTGATCTACTTCAAAAAAGCTTCTGATACTTATAGCAGAGACTTTAGAGATACAAGCATATCTGGTGTGAATCTTATGCCTGCATTAACTGTTAAGTATGAAGTGAACAAGCGTTCTAACTTAATGTTTGCTGCTAGCCGTACTATTACTCGTCCTCAGTTTGTGGAAGTTGGTCCTTTCCGTTACAACCTTACATTTGGTACTCAAGAGGTTGAAGGTAATCCATTACTTAGAAATGGTACGAACTACAATGCAGACTTGAAATATGAGTTCTATCCTACAAAATCTGAGATCATCTCTGTTAACTTGTTAGGTAAGTATATGGTTGACCCAATTGAGATGGTAGTTGCTGCTTCGGTTGATCCACTATTAACTTATGTAAATACAGACAGAGCTTATGTAGCTGGTGTGGAATTGGAATACTTGAAAAACTTAGGTAACCTTTTCGGTAGCAAGTCTAAAGTGTTACAAAATTCAAACTTAGGATTTAATGCTTCTTACCTATATACACAAATACAAATAGATGATGAGAAAGCGCTTGATGCAAATATTCCTATTACGGTTACTAACAAGAGCCGTCCATTAATGGGTGCTTCTCCATATTTGATCAACTTCGATTATAACTACAAGCACTATTGGAATAAGGACAAGTCAACAAGTTCTCAGTTCACACTAGCTTACAACGTTTACGGACGTAAGGTGGTAGCTGCGGGTAGCCAAGGTGCAGGCGATATTTATCAAATGCCAGTGAATACTTTAGACTTCACAGTAATGAACAAGTTCAAAAATGGTCTTGGTGCTAACTTGAGTGTACGTAACCTACTTAACCCGAGCATTGTACAAAATCAATTGTTTGGTGAAGACAAGCTAGAGGTAGTAAGTTATAAGAGAGGTATTGATGTGAACTTAACGATCAACTACACAATAAAGTAATAAGAATAGATAAAGTACAGATAACCTTCGCATAACAATTAGGTAATCTACCACTAATACTTTTGTGTCAAAATAAATGAAAATGAAATCTCTGAAAAAACTTTTAATTCCTGCTCTTGCTGTAATGACATTGGCTACAGCATGTAACGACAAGAAAAGCAATCCAACTCCTACACCTACTCCAGGTACACTTGCAAACGGTTCAACGCTTGAAGGTGAAATTACAAGTAACACTACTTTGAGTGCTGGTAATACTTATACTCTTAAAGGTGGTGTCCATGTTAAGTCTGGTGCTACTTTAACTATCGAAAAAGGTGTTACAGTTAAGTCTGACGCTAACGAGCCTGCAACTGCTTACTTACTTATCGAGCCAGGTGCTAAAATAAACGCTGTTGGTACTGCTACAGAACCAATCGTATTTACTTCTGGTAAAGCAACTCCTGCAGTACAAGATTGGGGTGGTATTATCGTATGTGGTAAAGCTCCAATTAACGTTACTGGCGGTCAAAACGCTTCTGAAATGGGTGCTGGTGTAACTTACGGTGGTACTGATGCTGCTGATAACTCTGGTACTATCCAATATGTACGTGTTGAGTACACTGGTAAAAAACAAAACCAAACTAAAGAGCACAACGGTTTCACTTTCGAAGGTGTTGGTTCTGGTACTACAGTTGATCACATCGCAGTTTACAAAGGTGCTGATGATGGCATCGAATTCTTCGGTGGTACAGTAAACGTTAAATATTTCTTCGCTTACGGTGCACAAGATGATTGTATCGACTGGACTTACGGTTGGACTGGTAGCATGCAATACGCTGTAGCTGTTCAAGCTGACGACGTAGCTGATCGTGGTTTTGAAGGTGATAACAACGGTAGTAACAATACACTTACTCCATACTCTTCTCCTAAGATCGCTAACGTAACTCTAGTAGGTTCTCTAATAGCTGGTACTGATGATGGTAATGGTGGTTTAGCAACTGGTAAAACTCGCGCAATGAAATTACGTGAGGGTACTAAAGGTATGATCTACAACGTAGTTGCTTACAACTTCAGCAGCGGTATCGAGTGTCAACACGACCAATCTCTTGCTAACATGAACGACGGTTCATTAGTGATCAAAGGTCTTCACTTAGAAAATGCTAGCCATTTCAAATATGCTCCAAGCACAGGTTCTTACACTGGTGCTAAGCCTTTCGAAACTGAAGCTTCTAACGCTACTGCAGCAGCTGGTACTCCATCTTTCATCTCTGGTAAGTATGTAGGTACTACTGCAAGTACAGTAAACGCTTCTGCTATAGGTTTAGAAAGTGCACAATTCAAAGGTGCTACTGCTACAGCATGGGGTACTTGGACTCGTATGTAATCACACTGAGTTGTAAATAAATTATATAAAAGAAAAAGGCTACCAATTGGTAGCCTTTTTTTGTAATTGAATATAATTAGGAAATCGGTTTTAGACCTAATCCCTTAGCCTTTTCTAACATGAATTGGTAAGCAGACGCTCTATTGTTGTCAATATCACCATCGAGTATGGCTTCCCTTATCGCTGTCTTAATAAGGCCAACCTCTCTTGACGGTTGCAAGTTGAAGGTTTGCATTATCTCTTCGCCACTTATAGGTGGTTGCCAGTTTCTTATCTGATCAGCTGCTTCTACTTCTTTGAGCCTTTCTCTTACTGCTTCAAAGTTCTCTAAATAGCGTTTTACTTTTTGCTTGTTTTTAGATGTGATATCACTCTCGCAAAGTATCATCAAATCTTCCAGGTCATCACCGGCATCAAAAAGCAATCTGCGCATAGCAGAATCGGTTATTTCTGCTTTGGTTAAGCTAATGGGGCGCAGGTGCAATGCTACAAGCTTGGCAACATATTTCATCTTGTCATGTTGCGGAAGCTTTAGTTGCTTGAATATTTTAGCGGTCATACGTTCTCCCACCGCGTCATGTCCATGAAAGGTCCAGCCATGTTCTTTCTCAAAACGTTTGGTAGGAGGTTTGCCTATATCGTGTAAAATAGCTGCCCAACGTAACCAAAGATTATTGCTACGGTTGCAGACATTATCCAGCACCTGTAGGGTGTGGTAGAAGTTGTCTTTATGGCCCTTGCCATCAATATAGTCTACTCCTGCCAGCGCTACCATCTGTGGGAAGAACTGGTGTAGTAATCCTGTCTTGAACAGTATTTCAAAACCTACGGAAGGCTTATCTGCAAGTATTATTTTATTCAGCTCATCAGTGATGCGCTCTTTAGAAACTATCTTGATGCGCTCTTTATTACGAGCAATTGCATCATAGGTTTCATAGTGTATTTTATACCCCAGTTGTGTTGCAAAACGTATACCCCTCATCATGCGTAAAGGGTCATCTGAGAAGGTAATGTCTGGGTCAAGCGGTGTGCGCATAATGCCCTCCTTCATGTCGGTTAAGCCATTGAAGGGGTCAATAAGCTGCCCATAGTCGTCTTTATTGAGGCTAATGGCTAAGGCGTTGATGGTGAAGTCTCTTCTTTTTTGATCATCTTCTAGTGTGCCATTAGTAACTATAGGTTTTCGAGATTCCCTATTGTAAGACTCTTTTCTGGCACCTACAAATTCTACATCAAAATCTCCATGCCTGAAATGAGCAGTGCCAAAATTTTTAAAGAAACTAACCTTCGGCTGCTTTGGTAGCTTTTTAGCTACAGCATGTGCTAAGTCAATACCATTACCTACACATACTATATCAACATCTTTTGTAGTACGGTTTAGTAATTTATCCCTTACAAAGCCCCCCACTATATAGCTGGGCATACCTAGTTCTTCACCAGCGTCGGCTATAAGCTCAAAAAGTTTAGATTCAATATCGGTACAGGCAATATCCATATGGGTGCAAAACTAAAATAGTATTATAATTATTAGGCTCTTATTATTTTAATACTACCGTCGTGTTCATCTATTTGTATTATTTGTGATGGTGGGGCAGCATTGTCGTCATCTTGTCTATGTTTTACTACATAGTCTACACCGTTAATAATTTCAGATGCAACATCTTTAAAAATTTGGGGGCTTGGAGCTCCGCTAATGTTCGCAGATGTAGATACAATAGGTTTCTTTAGTCGCTTGATAAGTGCCTTGCAAAAAGGGTCTGTAGTTACTCTTATAGCAATTGTACCACTTTCATGCACCAGTGCTTCAGGCAAGTCTATAGCATTATTATAAATGACTGTAGTTGGCTGTTTGAAGTTTTCTACTATATCTATGATGTCAGGATGGGGGGTAGCAATATATTTTAAGATGTCTTTTGCCTCTGCCAACAGTACGATGAAGCTCTTGTTTTGCGGTCTTTTTTTGAGGTTATAGACCTTTTCAATGGCTTTTTCATTGGTTGCATCGCAGCCTATACCCCATATTGTATCTGTAGGGTATAATATGGTTCCCCCGTTTAATAACGTGTCAAAACAGTTTTTTACATCATTTTCAACGCTATTCATATGTTTATTATCAGGCATATAAATAAGAAAGTCTATTTTTTTAACAAAAATAAGATGATTAACAGTGGGTTAACAAACCTTTTATTTAGTAATAATGGTCTTTGGTGTTATATTTGTAGTATACATATTAAAAAGACTAAATGATGAAAAAGATTTTACTTTCTATAGGCTTTGTTACTCTTGTTAGTTCTTTTGCAATAGCTCAAGACAACCATGCAGGTCACAACCATGATCACTCTACAGTATCAGCAGCACCTCCAGTAAAAGCTGCGCCTAGTAATGCAGCACCTACACAAGGTACTGCTAATGCAACTATTAATACGAACATGAAACCAGAAGACATGATCTTCACTGAAGAAATTCATGACTTTGGTACCATACCAGAAGGCCCTAAGGCTGAGTATGAATTCAGCTTTTTGAATAACGGTTCTGAGCCAATTGTTATTCAGCAAGTACATGCATCTTGTGGTTGTACTACGCCTTCTTATTCTAAAGAGCCTGTAAAGCCAGGAAAGAAAGGTACTATTAAGGCAGTATATAATACTCAAGGTCGCCCTGCTCCATTTAACAAAACAATTACGGTTGTTTCTAATGCAGGTACAAAAGTATTGGTGATAAAAGGAACAGTTGAAAAAACTCCTGATAGCTCTGTACCAAAGAGCAACTCAATGATGAAGACATTTTAATTAAAGTAAACAGATAAATTATATATTAGACAGATATGAAACATTTAGTAACAACACTATTATTTGTAGTAGCAGGATTGATCAGCGTTCAAGCGCAGGATAAGAATAGTAAAGCACCTCGCTTTGAGTTTAAAGAAGAAACACATGATTTTGGTACGCTTCCTGAAGGTCCAAAAGCTACGCACGTGTTTGAATTTAAGAATGTAGGTAAGGAGCCATTGATCATCCAAAATGCATCAGCATCTTGCGGTTGTACTACACCAAACTGGCCAAAAGAGCCAATTCTACCAGGTAAAACAGGTAGCATTACAGTAGAGTATAATACTCAAGGTCGTGTTTCTCCTTTCAATAAGGATATCTACATTTTATCAAATGCTGAAGTTCCAGACGGGAAAGAACGTTTCGAACTACACATCAAGGGTACTGTAGTACATGCTGATGAGTATGAGAAAACGAAAAAATAAGAATAATAAAGATCTTATATAAAGAGGTTGAAGTAATTCAACCTCTTTTTTTATTAGCACTTTTTTGAAACCGATTATATAAATTTGCGCCATGCCAGTTATATCACATCGTGGGGCGTCTATGCCACCATCTCCGATAAGAAAATTAGTGCCATATGCAGAAGCTGCAAAGGCAAAAGGCGTTAAGGTGCACCACTTAAATATTGGTCAGCCCGATATAGAAACGCCTAGTGAGCTGCTAGAAGCAGTGAAAAATACCGACATGAAGGTGTTGGAATATAGCCATAGCGCAGGTTTTGAAAGTTATAGAAGAAAGCTGGTGAGCTATTACAAGAAACATAATGTTGATGTTACTCACGAACAGATAATAATAACTACAGGTGGTTCAGAAGCTATTTTGTTCGCCATTATGAGTTGTTTAGACCCTGGCGATGAGATCATTATACCTGAGCCGTTTTATGCGAACTATAATGGGTTTGCAACTAGTGCTGGTGTAAATATTGTACCTATTCCATCTACTATAGATGAGGGGTTTGCATTGCCTTCGGTTGCTGATTTTGAACAAGCGGTAACTACAAGAACAAAGGCTATAATGATATGTAACCCTAATAACCCAACAGGTTACTTATATAGCAGGGAAGAGTTGGAAATTATCAGAGATATCTGTTTGAAAAATAACCTATTCTTGTTTAGCGACGAGGCTTATAGAGAGTTCTGCTATGATGGTCGCGACCATATCTCCGCATTGTCAATTGACGGGTTGGAAGAGCATGCTGTATTGTTAGACACCATATCTAAAAGATATAGTGCTTGTGGCGCTAGAATAGGAGCTATGGTTACTAAAAACCAGCAGCTTATAGGTGCTGCTATGAAGTTTGCACAGGCAAGACTTAGCCCACCTTCTTTGGCTCAAATACTAGCAGAAGCCGCTATTGATCTTGATGATGATTATTTTGCTTCAGTGCATGCCGAGTACAATGCCAGAAGAGATCTACTGGTAGGAAGACTACAAGCAATGAAGGGGGTAAAATGCCCTATGCCTGGTGGCGCTTTCTATGCTATGGCAGAGCTCCCTGTAGACGATAGTGAAAGCTTTTGCCAGTGGTTGTTAGAAGAGTTCTCTTATAAAGGAGCAACACTAATGATGGCACCTGCAGCAGGTTTCTACTTCACTATTGGTCAGGGAAATAGGGAAGTCCGACTAGCATATGTGCTTAATAAAGATGACATCAATGAAGCGATGGATTGCCTGGAAGAAGCATTGAAAGTATACCCAAACAGGTTGGAGCTATCGATTTAGGCTTCTACCGAGGTAAATTCAAATTTACTACCATCAAACAGGCCAATGTCGCTCAGCTTTAATGCAGGTATGACGAGCAAGGCCATAAAAGATAAAGTCATAAAAGGGGCGTGTAACTGCGTCCCTAATTTTTTTGCCTTTTGGTCAATGTCACTATACTGTTTGGCTATAGTGTTGCCATCAACGTCGGTCATTAAGCCAGCTACAGGCAATGGTAGGGTATCTACATTTTCAGTATCCGTAGCTACAGATATTCCGCCCTTGGCAGCTATCAGGGCATTGACAGCGGCGCATATAGAGTCGTCGTCTACTCCTACCGCTATAATGTTATGGCAATCGTGTGCTACTGTAGAAGCAATGGCACCTTGTTTAAGGTTGAAGTTCTTGATAAAAGCTTTTGCTACAGGGGCATTTTTTTGATATCGGTTTACGACAACTATTTTTAAGATGTCGTTTTCTGTATCACTAATTATTTGACCTTCTTTAACCTTGCCGTCCATTAGCAAAGGGTTAGTAATTAGCTGTCCTTCTAAAGCCTCGATCACATTTATTTTTGTAGACTTTTTTTCAGTGTTTATTTTAAAGTCTTCAACGTTTTTGTAGGCACAGTCAAAGTTGTTTAAAGGATTTACAGTTACATCCTCTAAAAGAGATTTGCCTTCTTCGGCTACAAGTGCTCCCTTGATATAAGTACGTTTAGTATTGAGATCAGTTAAGTTGTCTACTACTATAAAGTCAGCATCATCACCTGTTCTTAAAAGTCCAACGGGTACTTTATAATGTTGCACGGGAGTAACACATGCAGCATTCAATACATCAAAAATATCGTAGCCTTTTGCTATTGATCTTTTTACCACATCGTTAATATGTCCTAACACTAATTCATCAGGATGTTTGTCGTCGCTACAGAACATCACTTTCTCTGGGTGTGACAGGAGTAGAGGGTGTAATGCTTCAAAATTTTTGGCAGCACTACCTTCTCTTATGATGATCTTCATGCCAGCATCTATTTTGTCCATCGCTTCTTCTAGGGTAAAGCATTCATGATCAGTTGTAATGCCTGCTGCAGCATAGGTGTGCGCTTGTTCCCCCCTTAATCCAGGTGCATGCCCATCTATTGGCTTGCCTAATACTTTAGCTGCATCAAGCTTCACCATTACTTCTTTGTCTTTATACAATACTCCGGGAAAGTTCATCATTTCGGCTAAGTACCATATGTCGGGGTTCTGTAATAAAGTTTTGATCCCTTCGGCATCGATAGTAGCACCCGCAGTTTCGAATGAGGTGGCAGGAACACAAGATGGTGCTCCAAAGAAAAATTGGAAAGGTGTTTTTCGACTATTGTCGATCATATATTGTACGCCTTCTATACCACATACATTTGCTATTTCGTGAGGGTCGGAGATGGTGGCAACAGTACCATGCTTTACTGCAATGGCTGCAAAAGCAGTAGGTACTAGCATAGAACTTTCAATATGTATATGGGCGTCTATAAAGCCGGGTAGTATATATTGGTCAGGAGCGTCATCAATAGGTGTAATTGATGCTATCTTTTTATCAATAACAGTTACTTCTGCTCCAAATATTATTCTATTAAATAGATCTACGTACTGACCGGATACTTTATAAGACATAACTCAAAAAAGGTTGTGCCGTAAAGTTATAAAATTGACTTTCCCGACCGAGCCATCTCTACTTTCATTTTTATTAAATGTACCATGTTGGATGCTCTGTTTTTGGCAAGGTCGGCAATTTCGCCTTCGTATAGTTTATCTACGGTAGAGGTCCATAAGTTTAGCCACTGACCGTAGTGCTCTTCTTTGAGGGGGATATTCTGGTCTAGCTTTATGTGCTTCTGTATAGGGTTGCCTGAGTAAGTGGCTTTACCTAATAAAACAGATTCCCAAAACTGATACATAATAGGCATATGATGCGACCAGTCATCTCCTATTGTCTCTTGAAAAATGTATCCGATAGTGTCATCTTGTTTTACATCATCATAAAATGTATTCACAAGTAACTCTATATCTTCTCTGTTTTGTATATCTAGCTTACTCATAATAGAGCAAATGTAGCCCTATTGTCATTGTTAAAACATGATTTTGAACAGTTTATGACTATGTATAGCTGTTTGGTAGGATGATATGCGACTTTCGTAGGATGAAAACGCACTTTCGTGAGATGTAGGGTGTAAAAACCCTCAAATAGGAGGAGCTTTACAAAAGAGTTAGCCCTTATACGTCCCTGTTTATTAGTTTTTATAAAAGCTAATAGTAATTAATATCAGCTAAATGTTGCTTGGAGCAGTATTTAGCTTTTATTTTTTTATCGGTTTACTAAAAAGCAAAATACCTCGCCCGGACCATGAACCCCCACTACTAGTGTTTTTTCAATATCTGCCGTACGGCTAGGCCCTGTGTTTAGGTTTATCATTGAAGGTATATTATCGCCATATTTTTTCTGGATATGGTTGATCGCGTCTTTAATATCGTTGACTACTTGGTCTGTATATGCTACAATAATATGTACAGGGTAGTAGATAGAGGAAGTACGGCCCATATTTTGTTTACTACTAAGTATCACAGACCCTGTACGCGCTACTACTGTCTCACAACCTGTAATGCAGGCATCCGCATGCTCTATTTCTACTTCAGATGATTCGGCAATGTTGAGCTGATTATTGTTCAGAAGCGTTAGTAGCTCCTTCTCTGAGCATAACATATGTTTCCATCCCAAGTTCTCATGTAGCTTCACTATATTATTCAAAAGAGCTGTCTCATCTTCACAAAACACGAATTTGCCACCTAGTTGATTGAAGTTCTCTGCAAATATTTCTTCCAGAGAGTTGCTGTCAGGAGCATATATCTCTTCTTTTGCTCTTTGCTCCACTTCAGGGTAAGGCATGTCTATCTGATCCTTGTTCAGCGACTTTCTTATTTTACTAAGAATATTCTCCTTCGACTTCGATGTTTTTAATGTAGACATTATGCTCGTGTTTCTAGCTGCAAAAATAAAAAAGCGATGGGAGAAACCCATCGCTTTGAAAATATAATTAAGTATTACTCTTCGGGGCTTGATATACTTGCCGTAGCAGGAGGGATACCTTCATTAGGTGTCATGTCCTCATTAGGACGTTTCCCTATCAAGCGCTCAAGGTCGTCTTTAAATAAGACTTCTTTTTTCAATAACTCTTCTGCAAGTACATTTAGTTGGTCTATATGCTCGGTAAGAAGCGCTTTTGCTCTACTGTACTCTGCTTGTATTAGTCTTCTTGCTTCCTCGTCTATGATCTTTGCGGTCTCCTCAGAGTATGGTTTGCCTGTAGGGTACTCTTGTTGAGAATCGTGGAAAGATACATTACCCACTTTGTCGCTCATACCATATAGGCTTATCATTGAGTAGGCCATTTTTGTAATACGCTCCAAGTCATTTTGTGCACCTGTAGATATCCTACCAAAGGTTAGCTCTTCCGCTGCTCTACCACCAAATAGTGCAACCATTTGGTCGTTCATTTGCTCAGTAGTATATAAGTATTGCTCTTTAGGCAGATATTGTGCATAGCCCAATGCCGCAACTCCACGTGGTACAATAGATACTTTTATCAATGGATTAGCATGCTCCAAGAACCAGCCACATATAGCGTGACCAGCTTCGTGATAGGCAATGATCTTCTTCTCTTCAGGAGAAATGATTTTGTTCTTCTTCTCCAAACCTCCTATCACACGGTCGATAGCATCGTTAAAGTCTTGCATATCTACCTCTTCCTTATTTTGCCTTGCGGCTATAAGTGCTGCTTCATTACAAATATTAGCGATGTCTGCACCAGCAAAACCAGGTGTTTGAGCAGCTAATTTTTTGATATCTAAATTGGCAGATACTTTTATTGGCTCTAAGTGCACTTCAAATATCTTAGCTCTACCTTTTACGTCTGGTATGTCAATGGATATTTGTCTATCAAAACGGCCAGGACGTAGAAGAGCAGTATCTAATACATCAGGTCTGTTGGTTGCTGCCAAAACAATGATTCCTGTATCACCACTGAAACCATCCATTTCTACCAATAGTTGGTTCAGTGTGTTTTCACGCTCATCGTTACTCATTACAGCATTCTTGCCTCTTGCACGTCCTATAGCATCTATCTCGTCAATGAAGACAATACAAGGCGCTTTTTCTCTAGCTTGTTTAAATAAGTCACGAACTCTACTAGCACCTACACCTACGAAAAGCTCCACAAAATCAGAACCCGACATAGAGAAGAAAGGTACTTGAGCTTCTCCTGCTACAGCTTTGGCTAAAAGTGTTTTACCTGTACCTGGAGGGCCTACAAGTAGTGCTCCTTTAGGTATTTTACCACCCAGTGCCGTATATTTTTTAGGGTTTTTCAAGAAGTCTACTATCTCCATTACCTCTACCTTCGCCTCATCAAGACCAGCAACGTCGTTGAAAGTAACAGTTACTTTTGTACCCTTCTCGAATAATTGTGCTTTTGATTTACCGATATTGAAGATACCTCCTGCGCCACCAGGTCCTGCACCTCCACCGCTCATCTTCCTCATGATGAAGAACCACATTGCGATCAATAATATTGCAGGTAGTAAGAAAGACTGTAGCATATCTGTCAACAGGCTACGGCGCTCTTCATAGAAGATAGGCACTCTCGCACTCTTATCTACATTCGCTTGAGCTTCCTTCATGTCTTCGGCAAACTGCTTGCCAGAGCCTATTCTGAATTTAAAGGCATGACTTTTTTCAGATGCAGTAGCAAATGGAGATTTTTTCTCTCCTTCTTTTGTTTCTTTTTCAGCACCTTCCTTTAGGAAAACCTCGACTTCTTTGTCATTGACCACAATTACCTTTTCTACTTTGCCAGCATCTAAGTATTCCAGTTGAAAGTCTAAGAAGCTCATTTCTTTAGCATTGTTACTAAAACTATTGCCAAAAAACTGTGCTCCTAGTAGTAAAACTAAGATGATACCGTATACCCAGTAAATATTAAATTTTGGTCCCTTCTTTTGATTTTTTCCATCGCCACCAGGTGTCATACCCGGTCTCTGTTTATTATCTTCCATTATTCGGTTACTACAGTTAAAATAATTTTTTAGTTGTCGTTATGCTCCATTTTCTCAGCATCAGCCCAAAGGCTTTCTAAGTCATAGAACTTTCGGTGTTCCTTTTGAAAAACATGAACAACAACGTTCACATAATCTACTAATGTCCATTCCTCTCCTTTCTCTATATGATAAGGTTTTTCGTTACAGTTTTCTCGTACAGCGTCTTCTATACTTTCGGCGATAGCTTTTACTTGAGTTTTGGATTGCCCTTCACAGAGAATGAAAAAATCTGAAACGGCTTCCGTAATATTCACCAAATCTAGTGAAACAATATTTTCTCCTTTTTTATCTTTGATAGCTTCAATGATAGTGGTAAATAACTCACTATCTCTTGTAAGCCTATTGTTAGTTTTTTTGCGTCCTTGAAGCGCGTTTATAATTTTATCCAAATTGCGATTAGTATGTTATATGTTTGGCAATATATTTATAAAATAGTCAAAATTAAATAATCTTTGGCAGTAAACTTACAAGCCATGTTAGATGCTCCAATAATTGAATTAGATACTATCGATAGTACCAATAACTATGCCATGAGGCTTATTGATGCCGATACGGCACTAAGCGGTATGACAATTATTGCCCGCTCTCAAGAGCAAGGCAAAGGGCAGCACGGAAAACATTGGTTTGATGAGCCAGGTTCTTGCCTCTTAATGAGCATTATTATAGCTCCTAATTGTAAATTAGATAGCCAATTTGCCTTTAATGCTGCAGTTGCGGTAGCAATTGCTGATGTTTTAACAGATATTTATGAGCATTGGAAGGTAAATATCAAATGGCCAAACGATATAATAATCGGTGACAAAAAGGCAGGGGGTGTTTTGATCGAAAACGTGGTAAGAGGCAGCAATTGGGCATACAGTGTCATAGGTATAGGATTGAATGTGCTACAGACAGAAATGCCTGCAGATGTACCACATGCTACATCTTTAAAAATAGCCTCAGGAAAGAACCTAAGTATCTTAGAGCTAAGAACTAGACTGAGAACAAAAATTATACAAAGATTATCAAGGCATATAGTTGCTGCTGATATAATGGAAGAGTATAATGGCTATCTCTATCAAAAGGAGGAACGTCAGCAATTTCTTGAAGAGGAACAGGTGTGGGAAGGAAAAATAAAAGGAGCAATAGATTCGGGTTTGTTAGCAGTAATGACTAGTGAGAAAAATATCCGATTTTTAAGGCATGGTGAAGCTACTTGGGTTTGGAAGTCTAGCTCCTCAAAAGCGCCGGTAAATGAATAAGACAACTCAGGATAAAAGAATAACGTTACTGCATATTGCGCTACTTATTATTGCGCCGATAATTGTTTATACAAAAGTCTTTGATGCTGGTTTCATGTCTTGGGACGACATGGATTATGTGTTCAACACTGCAGATATTCATGGCTATTCTTGGGCGCATTTTCAAAATTGGTGGACTGATTTTTATTTGGGTAATTATCAGCCATTACCCGTAATGACCTATGCTCTGGATTATGAACTTGGTGGTCAAGAGCCATTTGTCTGGCATCTGCAAAGTATTATTTGGCATATAGGCGCTACGCTCATGCTGTATGCATGTGTTAAAAGGTTGCAGGGCAATACATGGATAGCATTGTTTGTTGCTTTATTGTTTGCTGTACACCCTGTACAAACAGAAAGTGTGTCTTGGATAGCAGCAAGAAATAAAGTGATGTATGGTTTCTTGTTCTTCTGCGCTATTTATATTTACATCGGCTACCTTACGGACAATGATAAGCGCAAGCTGATATGGATATACTTAATTGCCATTGCTGCCTATCTCTGTAAGATATCGGCTATAACTCTACCTTTTACTTTATTTGCCATAGATATATGGATGCGCAGACCATTTAAAGGTAAAACCATATGGGTTGAGAAAATACCATTGATACTATTATCCGTTCCTATTGGTATCATTACGTTACAAGCTCAGGAAGAGGTAGACTTCCTAAGTTTGCATCCCGAGTTTACAACATTACATACTATTGTTTATGCAGGCTACGCTTATGTGCAATATCTTATCAATTTAATAGTGCCTGTTAAGTTATCTGTATTATATCCATACCCTACAGGTATAGGTGCCATACATATAGTATATACGGTATTAGCAGTAGCGATCGTTGTGTTGGGTATAGTGGCATTTCGTAAAAAATGGTACATGCTTGCGGGTGGTATTGTTTTCTTTACTATGAATATTGCTATCGTACTACAGTTTGTACAGTTTGGAGAGGTGCTAATGGCAGACAGATATCTTTATGTAGCCTGTGTAGGAGTATGGTTGCCTGTGGTACATTATTTATATTATTTCTTTACTCGACCAAGTGTTAGGTATTTGCCAGCAATAGTATGCACTCTACTTATAGCTGTGTTTTTCGCAAGTGCTTACAATAGGAATGATATTTGGCTGTCGGAGCTAAACTTTTGGAAATCTGTCATTAAAAAATTCCCTGAATCGTCGATAGCACAAAGTAGCTTAGGTGGTATCTTTTTAAACCAAGGGGTTAACTCAGAGGCTAAAAAGTATATAGATGAAGCAATTAGAATAGATGATAAGAACTATAAAGCATGGTACAATAGAGGTTCGCTCTTACTCCGAAAAAATAAACCTCAGGAGGCTTTAGCTGCATTAGATAAAGCGATCTCCATTAATGAATATCCTAAAGCGCTATTTACAAGAGCATTGATATACCAGCAGTTGGGTAGATGCAAATTTGCAGTACGTGATATAGATAAAGTGATAAAAAAAGAAAGTTGGAATGCAAAGGCCTATTACATAAAGGGAGATTGTAAGGAGCAGGAAAATAATTTGAAAGAGGCTATTTATTATTACAACAAGGCGATAGATTACGATGCAAGTGAACCTTTGTTCTTCATGAAAAGAGGTGTGGCCGCTGCTAGGATGGGTAATTTTAAACAAGCCATCACCGACTTGAGTTTGGCGATAGAGCTAAGGAATAACTATGCAGAAGCATGGTACTGGAGAGGTATTGTGAAAAGCCAAACGGGGGAGATGCCTTGTCATGATCTAAACCAGTCTAGAAACCTTGGTTTTGATTTGGCAGAGAAAGCACTAATAGAGCTATGCAATAGTTATTAGGAGCGCTAAAACTTCATCTTTGCCCAGTTCTCTAAGAGTTTTTTCCCAACGGTAGTTCCCACAGATTCGGGGTGGAACTGTATACCAATACATGGATAAGTATCATGTGTAATGGCCATTATTTGGTTGTCGTCGTTAGATGTAGCTATGGTTGATAATCCTGTTTGCTCCAAGTTGGTAATGGCTAGAGAATGGTATCTCATAGCCTCAAATGATGTAGCCACATGCTCAAAGAGTTGGTGCTTTGTATGAGTGAGTTTACTCGTTTTGCCATGCATTGGGTAGGGGATGTGTATTAGCTCCGCACCAAAGAACATGCCTATGGCTTGATGGCCTAAGCATACGCCCAGTATAGGAACGGTTTTGTGAAAATGTTGAATAACATCCATACAAATGCCTGCCTGCTTAGGTGTCTCCGGACCGGGAGATATGATGATACGTTTGGGCTTTAGCTCTTCTATTTGCTCAATAGTTATTTCGTCATTTCGGTACACAATACATTCGTTACCCGTTTGCAGCAGGTAGTGGTGCAGTATATGCGTGAACGAGTCGTAATTATCAAGGAGTATCCACATGTTCAGGTAGTATTTGGTTTACCTTGGAGAAGAATACTTCTAAATCGCCAAAGACATTTTTTATCATAGGTATTAGATAGCCTACTTTATCAGCTATCCAAGGTGCTATAGGGCGTATATAGGCATAGGTACTGGACTCACTGATGTGCTGCGGTGTGATGAAGTGGATCTCGGTGCCTAACCAGAGCAAGGCACTCCACACTACAGCTCCCATAGCGGCATACAATAAGCCACCAATGGTTTTGTTGAGCCAGCCAAGCATAGCAGCTTTTAAAGTAGCATCTAGCGCTTTAGCGATCATTCTTACTATGATGACAACGCCCACGAATAATATGATATAACTAACGATCTGGCTCCAACCACTAGTTACTATATCTTCTTCCAGCAGGTAAGTTGCCAAACGTTCAGACAGTCTTAATGCTGCAAGTGTACCTAGTATTAATGCTAAAACAGAAAACGCGGCTATAATGATTCCCTTCATATAGCCGCGTATGAAAAATGCAATAATTATTGTTATCGTGATGATATCCAATAACATTAAGCTAATAGTCTTTTTACCGTTTCCGATATTGCTTTACCGTCTGCTTTACCTGCAAGTTTTTTGGTAGCAGAGCCCATTACTTTACCCATATCAGCTGGTGAGCTGGCGCCTACTTCTGCTATTATTGCCTTTAGCTCTGCTTCAATTTCTTCAGCAGTAAGTGGCTTTGGTAAAAAACGTTCTATGATAGCAAGCTCTTCCCTTTCCTTTTCTGCCAAGTCCTCTCTGTTTTGTTGCTCGTAGATCTCTAAAGAGTCTTTACGTTGCTTGGCCAATTTTTGAAGCATTTTTAGTTCTTCTGCTTCTGTCATTTCATCTTTACCGCCAACAGCTGTTTTCTCTCTTAAAATGCCTGATTTTATATCACGTAATGTTCTTAAAGCAGCTTGGTCTTTAGCACGCATAGCTTGCTTTATCTCTTCCATTATTCTTTGCTCTAATGACATATCGTAGTGTTTTTGTTATAGATAACTATGTTTATTGATCCTGATTTTCACTGGCTGCAAGTGCATCGCTGGCCTTCTTCAAAAAGTCTTTTGCAAAAGCTCTTAACTCATTGGCTATTTCTTGGTTCTTCGTAGCACGGATATAGGTTTCTGCCATGCCATGAAGTGTTTGGTAGTAGAAATCGTTCATCTCATCTACCATCATCTTTTTTGTCCAAAGGTCAATACGCAAAGCCGATTTTTCGTTGCCATCCCACATGCCCAGTAGCATTCCTTTCGCTTGCTGCATACCTTCCACACCACCATCCGGAGCATTCCATTGAATGGTTTCCGGCATTTTGTCCTCATCCAACTCTATTTGGATATTGATATTTGATTTTATACTCATGTTATAAACTTATATAAGATGCAAAAGTAAGATTCATAAAATTAATTACCAGTCCATTTGTCCAATTGTTTAACACAAGCGGCTATATCCTTTGGTAGCGGTGCTTCGGCACTAATGGTAGTCCCATCTTCTTTTTGGAAACGTAGCTTTGAGGCGTGTAGTCCCAAACGCGCTAGTATTGGTTTCTCCTGTTCATATTTAGAAGAGAGTTTATACTTTTTTTTGATAGCAGACAAAAGAAAAGGTTTGCCATCGCCATAAAGCTCGTCGCACACCACAGCATGGCCTATCGACTGCATGTGTACCCTTATCTGGTGTGTACGGCCGGTGTATATGCGAATATATAAGAAGCTGTATAATGGCCATTTTTTTACTACTTCATATTCTGTAATAGACTCCTTACCCTTCTTGGCTACTATCATTTTCCCTTTCTTGGCAGGGTGTTCTGCTATAGGCTCTTCTATTCGGGCCGCATTTTGTATTACATGCCCGTTTACTAAACAGCTGTAGTATTTCTCCACCTTATGGTCCTGAAATAGTTTAGAGAGATATTTATGTGTAGCTTCATTTTTAGCAAAACAGATAGTCCCGCTTGTCTCTCTATCCAATCTATGTACTACCCAGATCTTTTCATTACGTTGAGCTTCTAATAGTTTGTTTAACGATGGTAAGTTATCATCGAACCTGTCAGGTATAACCAAAAGCCCCGCAGGTTTATTGACGATCAGCAGATCGTCGTCTTCAAAAAGTAATTCGATTTTCACTACTCAATTTTTAAAATATGCTTTGAGGCTATGATCTTCCATTTGCCTCATTTCTTTCTGGTCTTTTGCAGTTTTGTCCTTAAAACCACACAGGTGCAAGGCGCCATGAAAAATTACACGGTGCAATTCTTCCTGATAAGTGGTGCCATGGGTTTCTGCATTTTCAGCAATACGGTCGGTACTTATATAAAGTTCTCCTATTAGTTCGTCTTCTTGTTCTGTAAGGTCAAAAGTAACGATGTCTGTATAGGTGTCGTGGTTGAGAAACTGCTTGTTGATGGTGAGCAAATAGTCATCATTACAGAATATATAGGTGAGGTTTACTTGTTTTACCTCCAAGTGTTCTCTGATCAAATCATTTAAGTATGCAGACAGCTTTCTCCTTTGTTGGAGTTTTGCATTTACCTCTTGCTCATAATAGTGTATCGGCATCAAAAAAAGATTTGTGCAAAGGTCGTGAAAGTTTTTTTAGCTGTACCTTTGTATTTATATATTGTAGATAAATAGTATGAGTGCAGTTGAAGAATCGGTAATACGCCTGTCTGACTTGCCTAAGGGTAAAAAAGCAGTCATTAAGCATCACGAGCAAAGTGATTTTCAGCTTACGCTGATGGAAATGGGCTGTGTTCCCGGAGAGCCTGTATGGATAGAAATGGTAGCCCCAATGGGTGATCCGATGGCTATTAAAATAGCTGGCTATCATTTGAGCCTGCGTAAAAAAGATGCCGAAAGTATTTGGGTGGCTTTGGATCGATAGTAAATACTAACAAACAAATCATCTTACGACTTGCTCGTGTCGGTAGGTTTTAATTACATTTGTCCCCATGCACATCGGCTTATACTTCGGTAGTTTTAATCCCATACATATTGGTCATTTAATAGTTGCCAACCATATAGTTGAGAACACGGAAATTGATAAATTATGGTTTGTAGTATCTCCGCACAACCCGTTAAAAGATTCAAATTCACTGCTTAACGAGTATGACAGGCTACACCTAGTGCAATTGGCTATAGAGGATAACCCGAAGTTTAGAGCAAGTAATGTTGAGTTTCAACTACCTAAACCGTCTTACACAATTGATACCTTGACATATCTTTCCGAGAAGTTTCCATTAGAACGTTTTTCGGTAATTATGGGATCTGATAGTTTTCAAAATATCCATAGATGGAAAAACTTTGAGCAGTTGATAAATAACCATGATATTATTATCTACAAAAGGCCAGGTTATGAAATCGAAGATACCCATGGTGCAGATATAACTATTCTTGAAGCCCCCTTGCTGGAAATATCAGCCTCCTTTATCCGAAATCAAGTAAAAGAAGGTAAGTCTATCCGTTACCTTACTACAGAAAAAGTATGGCGGTATATTGATGAAAATAATTACTTCAAAAAATAAGAACTAGTCTTCTACAGGTTCGCCAACAAATTCTATTCTATATACCTTAATAAGTAGTAGTAGGTAAGAGATAAGTAAAGGGCCGAAGATGAACCCCATAAACCCAAATAAAGGCACACCTATAATGATGCCCAGCATAGTTGTGACAGGGTGAATGTCTCCCAGTTTTTTCAGAATTGTGAAGCGAAGCACATTATCAACACCCCCTGTTATTACGAAGGAATAAATGGCTAGCCAAATAGCAGCACTAGTATCGCCTATTGCAAAAAGATATATACAGATAGGCACCCACACTATCATGCACCCTAATAGCGGTACTATGGAGAATATGCCTGTTAGTACTCCCCAAAGGATATAAGCATCTACCCCAAATATCCAATAGCCTATAGCTGCAGCAATGGCTTGACTAGCTGCAAGCACTGGTATGCCAATGGCATTAGAACGTACCATAGTTCTTGTAGCATCCCAGATGTCATTTACATTACTCTCCTTAAGAGGGGTGTAAGCTTTGATGTGTTTTTCCATTTTAGCACCTTCCAGCAGCATAAAGTAGAGGATGAATAAGGCCAATACGCCGTTGGTCAAGATATTGGCTGTGGCGCCAAGCACGGCAGGTACTGATGCTGTTATGTCTTGTGCTATAGATAGTAATTGCTCTGATGTAATAGAAAATGGAAGTTCTAACTCTTGTATCTTTTGAGATACCATTTGTATGGTTTGTTCCAGTTCTTTCTTATTGCTAAGTACCTTATTGAGCTTAGGGAGTAATAGTTGTATCAATAAGATAACCGGTAAGGCAAATAAGAGAATGGAACCCAAAATAAACAAGGATGCTGTTAGCCATTTATTCCAACCTTTTTGTTGGGTGAGTTTCATATAGCGCTCGCGAACAAGGATGTATAAAGTAATGGCGCCCAACAGCCCTGGAAAGAATGCTGATAGCTGCCAGCTAATAGCAACACCAAGAAGGAGTATTAATACCAGTAGTATTAATCGTTTTACACTTTCGTTATTCATAAACAGCATTTCAAAAGTAAGTGGTAGGTATTGTAAAATATAGTTAAATAATTGTGTTTTATATTGATATTGGGAATTAATGTTTTATATAATATACCAGCTACACTAGCTTTGTATTAATATTAATTTTCTAAAAGATCATATTATGGCAAATACAGGAAAAACTATTGCAACACTATTGATAGGTGCTGCTGTTGGCGCAGCAGTAGGTTACGTAATAGCAATGGATGAGGATAAAAGACAAAAGAGCATTGATAAGATAAAGGATACATTCAACGACTTGAAAGATAAAATATCAGAAAAGTCGCAGGATATAGAAGAGGAAATTTATAACTCTTAAATCCTATTATTTGCATGTTTGATAATCTGCTAAAATATTTTGAAGTAAAACTAAATAGTGCCAAGCTATCACTTATTGAGCGGGTAGCTATTATCATGGGCTTTTGCATGTTCATGATGGTATGCATGTTCATCACGCTCATTATACTGATACAGTCTGGCTTGGGCTTAGGTAGTCTTATGGCTGAATGGATAGGCTCTGAAGCTGGTGGATATTTTCTTACTGCTGGTATCTATTTGTTGTTGTTAGTTGTAGCTATTCTGTTCAAGAAAAAGCTGTTACGGTTTTTTGTTAATGTCTTTGTTGGTCTACTTACTGACGGACAGGACGAAAAGGAAGAGGAGTAGGTTATGAGGTTGTATCATAAAAAGATAACTAATATAGAGCAGCTAAGGACAGAACGTAAAAAGCTGGATAAACAAGCTACAGAGTTGTTGCCTGATATTCCTTTATTCAAAAAAGAGGATAAGGAGGCAGCATCTTTTCTCAGTAATACTAAGCTTTTGTCTTTGGCATTGCCTTTATTAAAACAAGCTTTGAAAAACTATGATAATGCAACGCTAACCAAAATTACTGCCAAGTTTATAGGCAAGTATTTGAAATGGGAAATAAAAGCAACATTATTGAATGCTTTATTAGATCTTATTATCCCAAGTAAGAAAGCCAAAGAAAAAACAACCAGCTAAGCCTTATCATGTAAGGCTATAATAGGAATGTCTGCCTTTTTTACTACAGCGTTTGTATTGCTTTTATGAAATAGTTTCTCAAAAAAGCTATGGTTATGTGGTATCATGACCAACCAGTCTATTTGCTCTGCTTTTACGAAATCAAGTATCCCCTCATCTATATCCTCATTCACCACATTATGGTATTGAGGGTTTACTTCCTGCAACAATTCATGTAGTTGTTCCGATTGGTAAGGAGTATCTGTGTCAAAATTTTTATTTTCCTTATCTACGTTAAGAACATGTAGTTGACTATTGGTTTTATTCACTAATAGTTTTATCCTTTCTGCGGGTAGCTTTTCAGCTATATGTTTATAGTCGCAGGCGTAGCATACATTTTGTATAGTTTTGTAACTGAGCCCTTTGGGAATTGCTATTACAGGGCAGTGTATATGTTTTAAGGCATTTAGCAGATTGCTGCCTAGCCATGAGATATCGTCTTCTCGACTGCTATTACCTATAACAATAAGCCAAGGATGCTCTTCAGCAACATAAGACTTCAAATTGTCTGTAATATCGCCATAAGTAACAAAACCAGAAATTGCTACCCCTTCATATTGTAGTTTAAGTTCTGAAAGTAGTTTGTCTAGTTGCTCCTCCGCCAAGTTTTTGCCCTCTTCCAAAGGCATTATCGGCATCGGGTTGTCATTAAAAGCTACCGGTATAGCATAAGAGTGTATTACCACTACAGAAGCATTGGTGTCTTTAGCCATACTACAGGCATAATGCACTGCATTTTGCGCAATAGTTGAAAAGTCGGTGGCGGTTACGATTACAGACATAAGTATTCATTTTTTCGGCAATGAAAAATTACAGAAAAAATGAGTACTTATTGCTTATAAGCAATGATAAAATAGTTAAGATTTATTTCCCTTTCTTGGTGATGCCTTCAAAAGCTTTCACAAATACCTGAGCAAAGGTGTTAACGATTATACGTATATCCATCCATATACTTCTATTTTTCAAGTAGTATATATCCCATTGGATACGTTTACGAAGCTCACGTTCAATGGTGATTTCACCGATATAACCTTTTATTTGCGCCATGCCAGTCATGCCAGGTACCGACTCGTGACGAAGGTTATAATATGGAATAAATTGAGAATAGTATTCAGTATGATAAAGCATGTGCGGGCGCGGACCAACAATGCTCATGTCACCTAATAGTACATTGAAAAACTGTGCGGTTTCGTCAAGGTGTGTCAAACGTAAGAACTTACCTACAGAAGTAATACGTTTATCATCACTTGTTGCTTGCTTCTTATCTGCATCTGCATTTACATGCATGGTACGGAACTTAAAGCAGTCAAATTCCACTCCTTTGTAGCCTGTTCTCTTTTGAATGAAAAACACAGGCCCTTTTGAAGATAGCTTGATAAGTAAAGCCACGATCGGGTATACCCATGACATTACCAATAAGATAAATGTCATTGATATAATGATGTCCATCACACGCTTGATACTCGCATAATAGGCAGGTGGTTGATACACCATATACCTATTGTTGATCTCACGGAACATCTCACGGATTTCCGTAATATCAGACTGAGGTGTCGCCGAACGCGATGGCTGAACTTTGGGCAGTTTTACTACAAATGGCTGTTCCATCTACAAATAATCCTAATTTTTACACTGTTAATCCTTTTTACAGCAAAAACCGTGTCAAAAATCAATTTGAGCGCAAATTTCTATAAATATTTTTTAAAAGAGTAATTTAAAAAAGGGTATTATCTAATTATTAACCTTTTTAAGGACGATATTCCAATACAGAGAAGAGAAGAAACTGTAATATATAATGCCTGCTTGCGTTTGTAGGGCTGCTTCTTGCATGAAAAATAGGAGTGCTACGATATGGAAGATTAAAAAGGCATTAAGATTGTCTTTTTTGTTAATGTAAAAAAAGGGTAGTACCGCAATAAGTAACATTAATATAAGACCAGGTAGCCCTATCATCACAAAAGCCTGCATATACATATTGTGCAGGTTGGCATTATGGAAGGGCGAATACCATTTTTCAGGGTTCCTCATGTTGGGAATACCATAGTCCGCCATTCTCTCGTTTTGCAGATGTTGGGCATCTCCGTTTCCTGCTCCCGTCAGCCAAAGGTTATTTTCCGAAATGTTCTCATAGCCTAGCCTCCATAGAAAGAGCCTAAGGGTAAGGTTGCTGAATTGGCCTTCTTCTACACCATGGTAGTCTTGTCGCCATGCCAAACCTGTATCCATTTGTATAAGGTTTTGATAGCGTTGTTTTATAGGGTTATCTGTAACAAGTAAAGAGGTGCCAAGTAGAGCAAGCGCAATAGCTGTTACGGCAACCTTGACCTTAGAGAAGCTTTTAACTGCCTTCTTACCATAAAAAGGTATTAATACCAAGAAGAAAAGTAAAATGAGCATTCTTGACGATAGTAGTACAAAAAAGACTATCTGTAATATGGTGAAGGCTATCTTTAGGTATTTAAATTTTCCCTTCCAGTAGTACTCCCATTTGTGAAAAAGAAGTATTCCAAGAGAGAATATAGTATACCAAGCTTCGTAAACAGCATTGGCTTCAAGGCCATTGATAAGATCGTGATAAAAGAAAACATGTGTGCCAGCACCACTTTGCCAAAGATAAATGGCCTGCGATAAGCAACCTAGGCTGATGAGAGACATAGCAATTACAAAAGCCAGAAATATCTGCTCCAACTGTTTGGAGGTGATAGACATACCCGCACCAACGATTACGGGCAATATCAGTATACTAAGCTTCGACTGTAGGTCGAAGAGAGATTGGTCTTTATTTTCGCTATAGAAGTAGCTAATGGCATGTAGTAAGAAGAATCCGACCCATAGCCACAATATTTTTCGCTCTTTTAGGTTTGAAAAAGTAGTTTTGAACTGGAATTGTACCAGCCAGCTTACTATTAAAAAGATAGTTGCTATAGCCCCATACATGTATGGGAAGGGGATGGTAAATGCCAATAAGCACAAGCTGATTTGAGGAAGAGCCTTATACCAAGATGCTTTTGACATAACTGTAAAAGTAGCTGATTAAATAGTAATTTTACAACCTTTTTAGATTAAATAGACGTTACTAGTGAAGAATAACCTCCTTAAAAAAATATTCTCTTCAGGGCTACAGGCGGTATCTGTTCAGATACTTGGAGTGATATTTCTCTTCATAGTTTCGTTTTATCTATCAGAAAGTGAATTTGGTATCATTAGCTGGTACACGGCGGTCACTATCACCATCACGACATTACTTAGTTTTGGTATCGATCAAGTGGCGGTACGCAGAATAGCAGCTTCCGAAAGGTCGGATTGGGCGGCGGCGGCATATCTGTTTCATGCCTTTGTAGGTTCTGTGATAGCCTTCGTTATTCTTGTTACTATTACTGCTATATGGAGTAATAGTGATAATACATTAAGATTCTTGCCTTGGTTTTTCATAGCGCAGTCTTTGATGTATATAGGTACGCCTTTAAAGCAGTTTTTGAATGCGAAGCAGAAATTTGCCCCTTATGGAGTTATAGCTGTTATCAGTAATCTTACTAAAATAAGTTTAGCGTATTGGGGGATATATAGAGAGCTATTGTCTGTGGATCTGGTCTACGCTATATTAATTATATGTGCGCTTATAGAACTGGTGGGTTTGTTGATCTATATTTTAAAATATACCTCGTTTAGTTTCCGATTTAAGTTTGTGGCTTACAGAAAGCTGATAAAAGAATCAACAGCTCAGTATATAGCAATGGTTTTCGATACAGGCATTTCCCGTCTCGATTGGATATTGTTGGGTATCATTAGTACTAATGCCATTACTGGTGTTTATGCTTTTGCCTATAGGGCTTATGAGTTGACTAGATTGCCTATTACAGTTATAGCACCCGTAATACTCAATATCTTCTCCAAGCTGTTAGTAAGTGGTAAAAAACCTGATGAGGAGAAGCAAGCAGTAATACGTCAACTATTTACCGTTGGGGTTTTTGCTGCTATATTAATGCCACTGGTGTTGAATATACTTTGGGCGCCTACGCTAGATTGGCTATATAATGGTAAATATGGTAGTTCAAATGCTGTTGAGTTTTTATTATTAACCATCTGCATCCCTTTTCAGTTTACCATCAATCTACTGTGGACACTTACTTTTGCCAGTAAAAACTATACCAAGGTTACGAAGATCACGATCGTTACTGCAGTAACCAATCTGTTGTTGAATTTACTGCTCATTCCTTTTTATGGTGGTTTAGGGGCAGCAGTTGCCTACTTGATTACTAATCTGGTGCAGATGTCGGGTTACTACTTGGTAGTAAAAGGAAAAATTATGGCTTTCCCTCTTAGGTCATTATTGTTGTTTTTAATAATGGGGGCAATAGCATATAGTATAAGTACCTTTTTGACAGATAATCTTGTTTTACAGCTCGTAACCTCATTAGGTGTATATATAAGTTTAGCGATACTTACCAAGCAAGTGAGAAAAGACCAGATAGGTACACTAAAAATGTTACTCAAAAAATGAATATTCTATACTTGTGTGACGAATACCCTCCCGGTAGGCATGGAGGTATAGGTACTGTGGTACACATGCTGGCTCATACCATGGCTGACCTTGGCCATAAAGTAACAGTGGTAGGTTTTTACGATTGGGGGTATGGAGGCAAAGATGAGTTTGACGATGGTAAGGTAAAAGTGTACAGGTTTAGGAGGGGGATGGCCAGTAAGCTGTTTGAGGAGCAAGACTCACTTTTTGCCCGAGGATTATTTAAATTATGTAAGGTCTCGGGGCTTTTTCAAAGAGATATAAAAAAGAGTTTAGTTAGATATAAGGCTTTTGTAGAGTCGTTGATTGAACGTCATAACATAGATATCATTGAAATGCCTGATTATAATGACTATATCAGGTTTTGCAATAGCTACGTGCCTTTTCCCAAGTTTTCTGTGCCTACAGTAGTAAAGCTGCATGGTTCGCTTACCTACATAGGTCATAATAATAATACAGAAGTGCCTGCACATGTTGTTGCAATGGAGCGGCATATACTGGCACAAGCTGAAGGGGTATGTAGTGTGAGTAAGTATAGAGCGGATATGGCACAAGTGTATAAAGAATATGAGGGTGATATTGCCGTAATGTATAATGGTATTGAAACTGCTTCAATACAACCCTATGAAACTAAATATCATAATAGGGTAGTATTTACAGGTACGCTAAATGCGAACAAAGGAATATTTCAATTGGCTAAAGCTTGGAATAAAGTTGTAAGTAAATTGCCAGATGCAGAACTAGTGGTTTTTGGTAAAGGGCCTATAGAGAAAATAAAGGCTTTGCTGACCGAACAGGCAAAAGCTATGGTGTCCTTTAAAGGTCATGTGCCTCGTGCTGATCTGTTTCAATATTTAGGAGAGAGTGCTGTTGCTATTTTCCCCTCTTATGCTGAAAGCTTTGCATTGGCACCTATGGAAGCTATGGCTTGCAAGACGGCGGTGGTCTATACTAAACGAACATCCGGACCAGAGCTAATAGAGGATAATGTAAATGGTATGCTTGTTGATCCGGATGATGTAGAGGGTATTGCAGAAAAGCTGTTACAGTTACTTACCAACCCTGATTTAGCTCAACAACTAGGTGAAAGGGCTAGACAACATGTGCTGGACAACTTTAGCATGAGAGTAGTTGGACAGAAACATACAGGTTACTACCAGTCCATATTAGAGGCGAATAATAGCTTAAGAAAAACAAAATAATTGTACTATGTTAGCACGCATGGAGCAGAATAATAGCTTTAAAGTGCACCTATAAATAAATGAATACTTGAATAAAGAAAAGAAAAATATTGACTGGCTGTTGTTGGTGTTTTTGCTACTGTTTACCAATCAGGCAATGTTTTCATTGAAAATATTTGGGTTAGTTCTCATTTATATATTGCGCCCCAATTTTGATCTAGGCATAAAGAGAGGTAGGGTGCCCTTGTTCTTTCTGCTCATAATATTACTCGCCGGGGTCAATTTCTTGTTTTTTATAAGAGATTTCTCCAGTTCGTATATAACCGCATTTCTAGTTGGTAATGCCTTTTGGATATTCTCACTACTAAGTTTTCATCAGTTGAAGTTGAGTGTAGAGCGCTATGGTGCAAAAACGGCACATAATACACTCAAAGTATTCACGATACTGCATTTTGTGCTTAGTATATATCAGCTCGTCAATATTATGATATTGACAGGTAAGGTAAATCCGTATGAAGGTCTACCTTTCCCATATGGTATGTCTACTGGCGATAATATCTACGGCGCTTTATTTGGGTTCTCGTTGTATAACGTCACCATCAGCACCTTTCTGACCATATATTTCCTTTTTAAACGCCAAGCAGGGTATGCTATTTTGGCAAGTACAAGTGTAGTGCTTGTATTTAGCAACTTTGGCAGCTTGGTATATGCAGGTATACTATTAGGCTTGGCCTTTGTGGGAATGCTAAATTTGATAACTGACAGGAAATATAATCTGTTAAATAGGCTTTCGCCCCCGGGCAATTTTGGTTTATACATTCCCTTCTGTTTGCTCTTTATTGTCATCATGTATGTTACGGTATCGCCTAGTAATGCAGAATACATTGTGATGAAGGTAAAGGCTAAGATTTTTTCCATAGACGTGCAAGGGAAGAATAATTATAGAAGTATAATAGCAGATCAACAAGTAGATCCCAAGGCATATGAGCCTTATGCAGATGATGGTTATTTGGATGAAAAATTTGAGAGGTATGCTGATGAAAGTAAAGCGTACTTTAGTAATGTGAGTAATCAAAGCTCTGGTACAGCTGAAGATAGGATATCCATTAAAAGAGAAATGACTAAAGTGTATATCCACAATCTTCAGGGCAAAACTCTTGCAGTACTGGAGACAAAGGCATTCTTAAAGTCGTCACCTATTAACATGTTAATGGGGGCGGGTACTACACGTTTTTCATCTAATATAGCTCAGAAAATGGCAGGGTTCGACTCCAGTCGTTTATTCATGAATTATTTGCCCAGTTTCTCTTCTCCGCTATATGAGGAGAACCATAAATTGCTGATAGAAGAGCGGATAAAAAGTGAAGAGGCCTATTTCTCTACGGCTAATTTCCCTGATAGTTTTTATAATCAGATTTTTGGAGAGTATGGAGTTTTTGGAGTGTTGATCTTCTTGTTTTTCTATGTAGGCTATTTCTACAAAAGTTTTAATAAACTTTCGTATGGTATATGGTTGTTTTTAATTTTAGTGCCTTTTGCACACCTTAGTTATATATTCGATACGCTTTGTGTTATGCCATTCTTCGAGTGGTTAATGTTAATAGATATAGAAGAATAAAATTATGCTGCCAACGCAACCTTTAGTTACAGTATTAATGCCGTCATATAATGCAGGCGATTTTCTTCGTGAGGCAGTGGATAGTGTGTTGAACCAAACCTATAGCAATTTTGAGTTTCTTATCATCAACGATGGGTCTACAGATAATACTAAAGATATCTTAGCCGGCTATTCGGATGAACGTATAAAAGTGATCCATCAAGAGAATATGGGGCTGGTCGCTTCCCTCAATAAGGGCATAGATTTAGCTAAAGGGGAATATATCGCCCGTTTTGATGCTGACGATGTTTGCTACCCTCAAAGACTGATGCAACAAATGACCTTTTTGGAAAAGCATCCTGAATATGTATTGATTGGTGGTGAGGCTGATTATATGACCGAAGAAGGGGAGCATATATTCAAGTTTGAATTTAGTGCCTATACTGATGAAGAAATAAGAGCAGAACAGTTCAAAGACTGTCCGTTTATACATTCTACAGTGGTGTTTTTAAAACAGGCAGTGCAAGATGTTGGAGGATATGATCCTCGAGCCATTACATTCGAAGATCATCAGCTGTGGAAGAAAGTATCTGAAAAGGGTAAAATGATGAATATGCATGAAGCGCTTATAAAAGTGCGTTTTAATGCAGCATCGGCTACTATTGATGAAAAATGGAGAGGAGAAGAGTTTATAGCATTAAAGCAGCGCTCTATAAAAACTGGACTGGTGGCAGATGAAGACTATAAAAAACTACAACAGATACTCAGAGAGCAAGACGTAACAGCTTATAAGCAAGCAGCTTATCATAGTATGTTGGGTAAAAAATTCTTGTGGAATCAATACCAGCCATCAAAGGCTAGGAAGCATTTGGGGAAAGCTATTTCAATAATGCCTTCCAAAGCCGAGCCATACCTTTTATATTTGCTTTCGTTTTTACCAAAAAAGTGGATAGCCTCTATTTATAAGAAGGCTAAAAGCTAATACTTCTTACAAATGAAAGTAGCTTTTATCTCTAGAGCAACATTGTATAGTACGCCCGGTGGGGATACTAAGCAAGTGGATATGACAGCCAATTATCTAAGGGAATTGGGAGTTGAGGTGGACATCTGCCTTACCGACCAATCTATAGATTATAGTCAATACGACCTGTTGCATTTTTTCAATATCATCCGTCCTGCAGATATATTAAAGCATATAGAAAAAGCGAATAAGCCTTATGTAGTGTCTACCATATTCTTGGACTACGGCGAGTTTGAGAAAAAGACACGTGGCGGATTGATGAAGTGGATGAATAAGATATTCTCTGAAGATCAGATAGAGTATATCAAAGCTATAGCACGTAGGCTAAAGAATGGCGAGAAGATAGGGAGTAGCAAATACTTACTTTGGGGACATAGAAAGTCGATAAAGCATGTAGCAAAGCATTCAGGTATATTATTGCCTAATTCTGAAAACGAGTATAGGAGGTTTGAAAAGAAGTATGGATTATCTCATGCCTACCATGTGATACCCAATGGTATAGATACCAGCGTGGCAGAAAGAGTAAGCAAGCATAACCCCAAATATGAGAATGCAATATTGTGTGTAGCAAGAATAGAAGGACGTAAAAATCAACTTAATCTCATAAGAGCACTAAATAATACAGGTTATCACGTACAGATACATGGTAAGCCATCACCCAATAACATAGGCTACTTTGAGCAATGTAAAGCCGAGGCAGCAGATAACATCCATTTCTCCGATTGGCTGACGGAAGAAGAACTCTATGAAATGTATCACTCTGCTAAGGTGCATATACTTCCTAGTTATTTTGAAACAACTGGTTTGTCTTCTCTGGAGGCGGCAGTGATGGGTTGTAATATCGTGGTAACGGAAAAAGGGGATACCAGAGACTATTTTAAAGAAGATGCCTGGTATTGTGATCCTGATGATCTGGCATCAATAAAAAAAGCTGTGGATGATGCTTTTGCAGCACCATATAGCGAATCATTCAAAGAAAGAATCCTCAAAGAATATACTTGGCGCAGAGCCGCAGAAGAAACTTTGGTAGGGTATAAAAAAGTATTGAAAGATTAAGTTCCTTTGTAGTTCCGTTATTGCAAATGAAGAAACACATCAAAATAGGCATATTAGGCACGCGTGGCATCCCTAACAGATATGGTGGGTTTGAGCAATGTGCAGAGTATTTGGCAGCAGGCTTGGTGGCCAAAGGTCATAAGGTGTCTGTATACAATTCTCACAATCACGAGTATCAGCAAAAGGAGTGGAATGGTGTGGAGATCATCCATTGCTACGATGCAGAGGAGAAGCTAGGAACAGCGGGGCAGTTCATCTACGACCTGAACTGTATTCGCGATGCTCGAAAAAGAAATTTTGATGTGTTGCTACAACTGGGATATACAAGCAATAGTATATGGTACCCGATATGGCCCAAAAACTGCAAGAATGTAGTGAATATGGATGGGCTGGAATGGAAGCGAACTAAGTACAATAAATACATACAGAAGTTTTTAAAGAAGGCAGAATCTTGGGCAGCACTACATGCAGATGTTTTAGTAGCAGATTCTGTAGGTATTGAAAAATACATCAAAGAGGAATACAACAAGCCTTCACATTTTATAGCCTATGGAGCGCCTATATTCAAAGATCCTGTAGAGGCTATCATAAACAAATACAATGTAAAAGCGTTCGACTACAACATGCTTATAGCACGTATGGAGCCAGAGAACAATATCGAAATGATATTAAAGGCGCATGTGCTGAGCGGAACGAGCAGGCCTTTATTAGTGATAGGCAAAACAGAAAATGCCTACGGGCAGCATTTGGTAGAGCTATATGGAGATAAACCCGGTATCCAGTTTCTTGGTGGTATTTATGATACTGTTGTGATCGATAACCTGCGTTACTTCTCTCACCTATATTTTCATGGGCATTCAGTTGGTGGTACTAATCCTTCTTTGCTAGAAGCTATGGGCTGTAAGGCATTGATAGCGGCAAATGATAATTTATTCAATAGAGGTGTGTTGGCAGAAGATGCTTTTTACTTTGCCGACCATGAAGAGTTGATCGAGATCATAAGAACGGTGACTGCCAAAAGCCAACAGGAAAAACTGTTGCAGAATAACCTAAGAAAAATACGCGACCAATATAACTGGTCGCGCATTGTAGATGAATATGAACAAGTGTTAGTAGCCGCAGCCGAATAACATTATTTTGCTTTAAACTTATTGATCGCATTTCTGGTAAAGTCGCTTAGTACTAAACGACCACTAATTGCTGCGCGATCGGCTAGCAATTTATCCCAGTCTTCTGTTCCTTTCCAGAAGACTTGTTTTAGTTCTGCCATAGCTTCAGGGCTACTAGCCTTAAGCTTATTAGCAAGTGTAGTTATTGCTTCATCCATACCTGCAACATCATCATGCACACTAGCGTAAAGACCATGTTGTTCAGCCCATTGTGCACTACGCCACTCCGTAGCGTCTATTGATAGCATAGAAAAAGCAGATAAGCCCATTTTGCGTTCCACTGCAGGTCCTACCACAAATGGCCCTATACCTACAGCAAGCTCACTAAGCTTCACTGCCGCATGTTGCGTAGCAATAGCATAGTCTACTGATGATGCTAAGCCAACGCCTCCGCCTACAGCTTTGCCATGTATACGTCCTATTATAAACTTAGGGCACTTGCGCATGGCGTTGATCACTTTAGCAAAACCACTAAAGAACTCCAACCCACCGGCAGCATCCTCAATAGCAATTAGCTCATCGAAAGAAGCACCCGCACAAAATGCACGTTCGCCTGCACTTTTAAGAATGATAACTAAGGCATCTTTGTTGTTGCCTACTTCTGTTATGGTTTCTGCTAGTTTGTTTAAAATAGCACCGGGTAAAGAGTTGCTCGCAGGGTGGAAAAACTCAATGGTAGCTATACCGTCGTTAATACTACTTTTTACGTATGCTTCTGTACTCATTACGTTATCGTTATTCTGTTGTGTTTAGTCTTGGTTTAATTTTTTCACCATAGTAAGTATGGTAGCAATGGCCACAGTCTCTCCTGTATCGTCATATACATCTACCAGCCATCTTACTATTCCTTTGGCTATATCATCCTCACTACGCTTTTCTTGGTCGGTCTTTTGCTTACAAGTAAACTTAACACCTATAGTAGTACCAGGATAAACAGGCTTGGTGAAGCGACATTCGTCAATACCATAGTTTAATAATACTGGGCTCTTTTTAGCTTCTACAAATAGGCCTGCCGCTTTCGAAAGGATGTAATAGCCATGAGCTACGCGTCCTTCAAAAATGGTGCCTTCTAAAGATGTAGCATCAACGTGCGCGTAGAAGTTATCGCCACTTACATTGGCAAAGTTGGTAATGTCTGTTTCTGTAACAGTATGCTTCGCTGTTATCAATGTATCGCCAACTTCTAACTCTTCAAAGTGTTTGCGGAATGGATGGATGTCTGTTTCGTTTTGCTTAGCACCTTGTTGGTACACATTAGTGATCTTAGAAATTGTGGTTGGCGAACCTTGTATCGATGTACGTTGCATATAGTGTAGTACGCCTCGTTTACCACCCATCTCTTCACCGCCACCTGCACGTCCAGGACCGCCATGCGTTAGTAATGGCATTGGAGAACCATGTCCTGTGCTTTCTTTAGCACAGTCGGCATTCAATACTAAGATACGTCCATGCATACTGGCAGCGCCGAGTACAAATTCTTTAGCGATATCATCATCAGCAGTTACAATAGAACAAACCAAAGACCCTTTACCCATTTTAGCTAAGGTTATCGCATCATCTATGCTCTTGTATGGCATGATGGTAGATACAGGTCCGAATGCTTCTATATTGTGGCAATCAGTATTTTTGAATGGATCGTTATTTAAGAAAACAAGTGGTGGTAAGAATGCTCCTTTCTTTTTATCTGCACCTACCACTTCAAATTGTTCAATATCTCCTATTATTATTTCTTGAGACTTTGATAACTGCTGCACCTTTTCCAATACTTCCTCACGTTGCGACTGGCCAGCCAATGAGCCCATGCGTACACCTTCTACGCTAGGGTCGCCAATAGTAGAGCCTGCTAAACGTTTTCCTAAAGCTATTTGTACGTCTTCTACCATGTGTTCTGGTACCATTACACGACGAACCGCAGTACATTTTTGTCCTGCCTTTGTGGTTATCTCACGAGCTACTTCTTTAATGAAGATGTCAAACTCAGGCATGTCGGTAGTTACATCTGCTCCTAATATGCAAGAGTTTAAAGAGTCGGCTTCCAGATTAAAAGGAACGGCTTCTTCGATAAGTCTTGGGTGCGACTTAAGCTGACGTCCTGTACTTGCCGACCCTGTAAAGGTTACCACATCTTGGTTTTGCACTGTATCTAAGATGCCTCTTGCCGATCCACAGATTAGTTGTAATGAACCTTCAGGTAGAATATTTGATTTGATGATCTCTTCAAATACAGCCTCCGTAAGGTAAGAAGTAAGTGTTGCCGGCTTTACAATAGCAGGTACACCCGCCATTAGGTTAACGGCTATTTTTTCTAACATGCCCCATACAGGGAAGTTGAATGCATTAATATGTATTGCAACACCCTCTAGTGGCACCATAATATGGTGTCCCATAAATGTGCCGCCTTTTGATAAAGGCACTGCATCTCCATCTACATAAAAACGCTCGTCGGGAAACTGGCGACGAAGGCTGGCGTTGGCAAATAAGTTACCAATTCCTCCCTCAATGTCTACCCAGGAATCTGCTTTTGTAGCACCTGTATATTGGCTTATTTCATAGAAGTATTTCTTTTTCTCCAACAAATAAAGCGCTAATGCTTTCAGCATTAAACCTCTTTGTTGGAAAGTCAGCTTACGTAAGGCAGGACCGCCAGTTTTACGAGCATAGTCCATCATAGCGCCAAAGTCTAACCCCTCACTGCTCGCTGTGTAGATAACCTCACCGGTAATAGCGTTATATAATTCGCTGCCTCCTTTTGCTGAAGTTACCCATTTGCCCTCGGCATAATTCTTTAGTTGTCTTACAGACATATTTGTATTTTTTCTGATTAATGTAGTTGCTGTATTAGGTGTGCTAATACGGAATAGACTGCAATTTATAACATTTAGGGTGAAGGTTAAGGCGTAACTGCTATCTGCGTGCTAGTCCTCTTTCTGAATACCAAATTGGTTAAGGTGATGCCAGGCGTGTTTGTGTAACAGCTGTACCCACATCTCATAGTTGAGCTCCCCGAAGAAAGGGTTCATGATCTTTTTATTAGGATTGCTGTCAAATACCTCAAAGAAGTGATCTATCTCTTCTCTAAGCTCGGTAATAGCATCCGCGATATTGGCACGCTCATGAGGTACCGTGTCATCTCCTATTAGTACATTAGGTGTGTTTTCTCTAAAAGGCTTTTCGCTCATCAAGAAGGCCTGCATCTTGGGTAAATGCTCCTCAGGGGTAACACATTCATATAGATCTCTTCCATTTGCCTGACGCATAGAGTAGCTCATATGTTCTACCATCTGCTGTGCATCCATTTTACCCCATTTTCTTTCTGTATTGGGGTCAAGCGATGATAGTAGACTAGGGAATTCAGTTCTAAGAAAAGCCGCTTTGTTTGTTGTGCTCATTATAATAATTGCTTTATTAAAGATTCTTGCGCCATGCCTTCCGCTTCTGCTTTATAGTTGCGTACTATGCGGTGGTGTAGTACCGACTGGGCTACTGCTTGCACATCTTCTATGTCAGGAGAGTATTTACCTGTAAGTACGGCATGGCATTTAGCGCCAAGAATTAAATATTGAGATGCTCTTGGGCCTGCGCCGTATGCAATATATTGTTTAGCCACATCTGGTGCATTTGGATTGCTAGGTCTTGTTTTTTGTACCAAGCCTACAGCATATTCCAGTACATTATCTGGTACTGGTACACGTTTGATCAGCTGTTGGAAATAAGTGATCTCCTCAGCTGTGAGCACTGTTGGTAATTTTACTTCTTGATCCCCCGTTGTGTTACGCACTATGGTTACCTCTTCTGCAAAACTTGGATAATCTAATATGACCTGAAACATAAAACGGTCCAGCTGAGCTTCGGGCAAAGGATAAGTGCCTTCCTGCTCAATAGGGTTTTGCGTAGCCAAAACAAAGAAGGGTTGAGGTAGATTATATTGATGGCCTGCTGCAGTTACATTACGTTCCTGCATAGCTTCCAATAGCGCCGCTTGTGTTTTAGGCGGTGTACGGTTGATCTCATCAGCTAATATGATATTTGCGAATACAGGACCCTTAATAAATTTGAAATGCCTATTCTCATCCAATATCTCTGCCCCGATTATATCACTCGGCATTAGGTCGGGTGTGAATTGTATTCTTTTAAAAGAAAGGTCCAATACTTCCGAAATGGTTTTTACCAATAGGGTTTTGGCCAAGCCCGGTACACCTACTAGAAGGCTATGTCCGTTGCAAAGTATGGCTATGATTAGTTTGTCTACTACTTCTTCCTGCCCTACTATTACCTTGCCAATTGCTTGGCGCATGGTTGTGTATTTTTCTTTTAAGGCGTCTACAGCTTCTTTATCCGATGCGTATGTTTGCATTATAGTTTATTGTAAATAGTCTGATTGTAAATATTAAATATAGAAAGTAGAACGCAATACCTGGCAATAAATAGTTGAGGTATAAAGTTTTTTAACGTTTCTACTACAAAGAAGAAAGTTCCTTTATTTTGGTAGCATTAGCAAATTGAATATTATGGCTGAAATGACAATACAACAGGCACAAGGGCAGGTAGATGAATGGATAAAGACCATAGGTGTTCGCTATTTTAGTGAATTGACCAATTTGGGTATCCTAATGGAGGAGGTAGGGGAACTCTCGCGCATTATGGTGCGTAAGTATGGAGAGCAGTCGTTTAAAAAAGGAGAGCAGGATAAAGAGCTGGCAGATGAGTTGGGAGATGTGTTTTGGGTACTGCTTTGTTTAGCCAACCAAACAGGAGTTGACCTGACAGAGGCCTTGCAAAAAAACTTTGAAAAGAAAACCCTAAGGGATAAGGAACGTCATAAAAACAACGATAAGCTTTAACTGCTTGTTAATCAAGGGTTAGAGAAAGGGGGATTGTCATATAATATTGACCTTTTGCTGACACTTGGGCTATAAAAAAATTCATAACATGGAAAAGGTTTGTTAACTTTCCGTTCTCATTTTTATTTATAAATCAATAAAATATAAACTAGATGAAAAAAATCTACTCTTTAGCATTAATCATGTTGATCGCGATAGGTGCATCTGCACAGCGTAACATCAACATCGAAGCAAAAATTTCTAAGCCTACAGCAAGCACAGTTATCGAAAATGGTAAATCTTTCGATATACTAGTTGTAGTAAAGAACTTAGGACCAGATTCTTTGAAAATGTCTGATAGCTTATTGATGTTCTGGACACTTGATGGTCAGTCTCTTCCATTTGCTATTGGTGGACAAACTGGTGCTGCTTTCAACCTTTGGAACAGATCTATCAAAAGTGGTGATACTATCCAATTGAACTACCCTGGTAGAACGCTTAGCTATTCTCTAAGTGCAGACCAAAGCAGAACAATGTGTGTTAACATCTTCCCTCGTTTCTATGGTGGTGGTGCTGACTCGATCATCGATGCTTCTGCTACAAATAACAGAGATTGCGTAACAATGACATTTAAAGCTGGTAGCCCTGCTTCTATCGGTCAAACTGCAATTTTAGAAGGTTCACGTAACACTGCAAGCATGTATCCTAACCCTGCTACTGCTCAAACTAACCTAGCGGTTAAGATGAACAAAGGTGGTGAGGTGTCTATCAAGATCATTGATATCACTGGTCGTGTAGTAGCTAGCCAAAACTTGGGTTACCAAGCTACAGGTGAGCACAACCTACCTGTTGATATTTCTACTCTTGCTCCTGGTGCATACATGTACCAAGCACAATTGGGTGATAATATGACAAGCGGTAAACTTAGCGTTACTAAGTAATTCTAAGAATATAATATTTTAAAGGGGTGCGTTACTGCATCCCTTTTTTATTTGCTTATTTTTGATGCATATTTACTTTAATACATGATATTCTCCTCTAAGCTTATAGAAGATGCTGTACAGGCTTTTGCCAAACTGCCGGGTATTGGAAAAAAAACTGCCTTGCGTATGGTGCTACAGCTCATGAAGATGGAAAAAGAAGAAGTGGATGGCTTTACTGATGCGATAAGCAAAATGAGGCACGATATTCAATTCTGTGAGCAATGCCATAATGTATCAGACACACCGATATGTGAGATATGTAATAACCCCGGGCGTAATCAACGCCAAGTGTGTGTGGTAGAAAATCTTAGAGATGTAATCGCCATAGAAAGTACGCAGCAATATAGTGGTACTTATCATCTATTGGGCGGTATTTTGTCTCCGCTAGATGGTATTGGCCCTGAACAACTTAATATTGCCACCCTACAAAAAAGAGTTCAAGAAACGGAAGTAGAAGAGTTGATCATGGCACTAAGCCCTACAATAGAGGGAGATACTACCGTGTATTATATTGCACAACAGGTAAAAGATTTCCCCGTGTCTATTACCACTATTGCAAGAGGTATTGCCTTTGGTGGAGAGTTGGAATATGCAGATGAAATGACACTAGCACGCTCTATAGCCAAACGATTGCCTATAGAAAGCTATGTGAATATGAAAAAATAGTTTAGAAAGCTATATCCCCTTCATAAACAAAGGTAGCAGGTCCATTAAGAGTAATGTTGATAGCACTATCGGGGCTGTCCTTTTCTAGGCTAACCATTAAAGCTCCTCCGGGAGTAGCTATATTGATGCTGAATTGTCCTAGTTGTTGTTCTGTATGTGCTATTGCGGCAGCCGTCACGCCTGTACCACAGCTATAAGTTTCATCTTCTACGCCGCGCTCGTAAGTGCGTACTTTGATGCCATCAGCTACTTTCTCAGAGAAGTTAACATTAATACCTTCTGTTTTAAAGCGCTCATTGTTTCTAATGGCACTACCAGTTGCCTTTACGTCTATTGCTTCAACAGAGTTTACCGTAGTAACGTAGTGTGGAGAGCCTGTATCGATAACTGTATGATCATCGTGACGCTCTACTGATGCAACATCTTGCATGCTAAGGCTTACTGTGCCTTTTTCGTCAATATTTGCCGTATGTGGACCGTCTATGGCAATAAATGTTGCTGTATGGGTAATAACTCCTAGTCTTTTTGCAAAAGCTGCAATACATCTGCCACCATTGCCACACATGGTGCTTTCATTACCATCAGCATTATAGTACACCATTTTGAAATCGTAACCATCAGCATTTTCCAAAAGCATCAACCCGTCTGCACCAATACCAAAGCGCCTGTCACACAAAAAAGCAACCTGCTCTTTAGAAAGTGCAATGTCCCCTGCTCTGTTGTCTATTAAAACAAAGTCGTTGCCAGTGCCTTGATATTTGTAAAAGTGAATATTCATCGTCCGTTATTATCTTGGAAAAATTGTTCTGCTCGCGAATTTAGGTTTTTTGTGCTATTCCCGTTCGAGTAAAGCATCTGGCGCCATGCGGTATTTCTTATTTCGCCACGTACTGTAGAGTGTAGTAGCATATAGCCACCTACCATAAATGGGGGCTGGTAGAAAAGGAAAGATCCTGGCGCTCCTTGTTGTCCAGGTGCATTGTATTGCCATACCTCGTAAGGATAGGCAGAAGACTCGTTGGTTACAACTACCCGTTGGTCGGGCTCGCCATAGGTAAGAAATATACGTCCTCTATCAGTTTCGTACCCCGGCTTTATTCTAGAACCAAAATTCTTATTGACAAACCTTACCTTATCAGCATGTTCTTCCCAGGCTTTTTTGGGGTCAGAGGGGTTTCTGCCTTTCCAAAAGTTGTAGATAAAATATCTGATATAGGTCTCGTCAGGGTTTTTGATAAAGCTGTTGATATTATCGCGTTCGGTAACATTGCTTATAGGCAGGCACATTTTAAGAATAGCCTTGAGTTGAGGGTAGTTGTATTTAGATACAAATGTGTTTCCTAGATCAAGCATCTCCACCTCTTCAAAAATATTAGCAGCACTGGTATCGCTGGATGTGCTGGCGATTTTTACAGGGTCGGTATTGAGTAGCTGAAAGAAAAGTGTTTTAGTGGCTACTCTTTTACTCTTGCTATTGGTGAGTATTATATTCAGGTTGTAGTTGCCCGATGGTAGCATAGAAATGTCAAACTTGCCGAGTATGGGTGTTACTTGGTTGGGCTGTATCGTATCTGTGCTTTTTAGTTTGTATATAGGTGCATCGCTGTTCTTTTTAGATATGTATACATATTGCACTAACGGTAAGTCTTCTTGTTTTACCAATTGGCTCTCGTAGAGTTCTACATAGTAGTGTAGTCGGCTTCTATAATCGTCTAAGAAGTTAGAGGACAGAGGGAACTGTATTCTATTGTTTTTGAAAAAGATGTTCTTTGTTGCAGATGAAGCAAAAGAGGTATCTAGTAATTGCAGGTCACTATAGAAAGTAGGCGTTGTAGGTGTTGTTACCGTTATTTCTTTAGTATAAGTGTATTTATTAGTGGTGTCGTTAAGGTCTATAAGGTGTAGCGTAAATTTACTGGTGCCAATAGGTACTTTATACCTATGCAGGTCTAAGATGTTTTGCAGTTTGGCAGCGCGAATATCAGCTGCGGGTGTGGTCTCGAGTAGGTATTTGTCCTCTTTTATCGTTTTGTCATTGAATTCAAGAGTAATGTATGTGGCTATTTTGTCTAAATACACACTATCTCTGGTGATACTATAGTTCAGCGACTTAGCGTCTATTTGCCAGTAGATCTCTATATATGGTTCGGCTGTTTGCCCGCTATCACTTGCCGGTAAATAGAAAACCGAGTAATAAGGTACGGCATTAATAGCCTTTGCTTGAAAAGAAAACAACACACATACGAAAGATATCCAGCCCCAGAGTCTCATTATTTATTATTTTTCGCAAATTACTTAAATACCAGCGTTTTAAAGTATGCCTACAGTCATAAGTTCATATATTCCTTTTCCCAACATCTATTGGTGGTCGGTGATAGCAGCTGCTGATAAGGTTATTTTTGATGAAGCAGAGCATTTTGAGAAGATGACTTACCGTAATAAATACTTTATTACAGGTGCTAATGGTATCATACAGCTAAGCATCCCGCTACTACATGGGCGCAACCAGAGAGGGGCAATGAAAGATATTACCATTGCGAATACAGAGCAATGGCAACTGCAGCATTGGCGAGGAATAGCCTCCAGCTATAGGCGTACCCCTTATTTTGAACACTATGAGCCTGAATTAAGACAGTTTTTTGAGGTTTCGTATGATAGTTTGGCAGCCTTTAATCGGGCAAGCATTACTTGGTTGAAAAAACAATTGGGCTTGAACTATGAAGAAGAAATAGCTAGTGTGTACCGACCTAAATATGAAGATGCTGTAGCAGATCTTAGAAAAGGTATGAAACCTGTAATGGGCAAAACCTTAGAGGAAAGCATTTATTACCAGCCTTTTGACGAAAGGAATGGTTTTTTAACAAATTTAAGTATGCTGGATCTGTTGTTTTGTGAAGGGCCTAATGCAATTAACCTTCTAAAAAAGCAGGAAACAATAATTAGTGCTTGGAAAGGAACTTAGCTATTACGTTCATTCGCAAAAGACTTCATCTTCCACACACCATATATAGCTTCTTTGATGATGCCCTTAGACATTTTAGAAACGCCTTCTTTTCTGTCTACAAAGGTTATCGGAACCTCCTTTAGTTTGAAACCAAGTTTCCAAGCACGGTATTTCATTTCTACCTGAAAGGCATAGCCGATGAACTGTACTTTGTTGAGAGGTATGGTCTTTAGGACCTCTCTACGGTAGCAAACAAACCCAGCAGTAGGGTCGTTTACCGGCATCCAAGTGATGAATTTAGTATAAAATGCCCCTCCTTTGGAGATGAATATCCTATCCCAAGGCCAGTTGACCACCTTACCACCACGAACGTATCTTGAACCAATAGCAAGATCAGCTCCTGAAACACAGGCTTGATGCAGTCTTACCAGATCGTCGGGGTTGTGGGAGAAGTCTGCATCCATCTCAAAGATATATTGGTAGTCGCGTCTTAATGCCCATTTAAAACCAGCTATATATGCAGTACCAAGCCCTAATTTCCCAGTACGTTCCAGCAAATGTACTTGGTCGGGGTACATCTCTTGTAGTTTGCGGATGATATTGGCCGTCCCGTCAGGAGAGCCATCGTCCACTACAAGCACATGGTAGCTACCGGCAAGAGATAATACCTTTAGGATGATCCTTTCGATATTCTCTTTTTCATTATATGTTGGTATGATAACTAGTTTGTCCAAAACTGGGCAATTACTTTAATAAAGGAGGTGAAAATAAGAAATAATGAGCAACCACCGACGTTTTAAAAACTTAAAGTTTTAAACCTGAGTTTTTTAGCTTCATTCTGTTCAGAATTTCAGATATTTTTTGCTTGGTGTGTAATGAAAAATCGGCTTTCATCATCCAGTCGTAGTAGTTAGGCTCAGCAGTAAATACATCTTCTACTTTCTTGCCTTTATGCTTACCAAAATTGAATATTGGCTCTCCATTTTTCATCACAATACGGCGAGCATAGTCTACCAGCTGATTATTGTGGGTGAATTTATGCAGAAACTCAACATCGTTTTGCAGATTGTCGTACCTGTCTAGTTGCGCTTCTAATACATCTATCGTCGCGTTGATATCAGCTTCGGCACTATGGGCATTTTCCAACTCTTTTTGGCAATAAAACTTAAGTGCAGCACTTAAAGAGCGGCTTTCCATCTTAAAGAATATTTGTTGGGCATCCACCATCTTTCTATCCGTAAAATCTACATCAATACCTACACGAAGAAATTCTTCGGCTAAAAGAGGAATGTCGAACTTGCTGCTATTATAACCGCCAAGGTCACAGTTTTTCATCCAGTTGTATAGCTCGTGTGCTATTTGCTTGAACGGAGGACAGTCTTTTACATCCTCATCGCTAATGCCATGTATGGCGGTTGTATCAACAGGTATGGGTATGCCCGGGTTGATGCGTTTTACATATTTGTCTCGTGTGCCATCGGGCTTGATCTTTACAAATGCCAGTTCTACAATTTTATCTTTTGCTTGGTCGGTACCTGTTGTTTCCAAGTCAAAAAATATAATCGGTCTTTTTAACGCTAATTGTGCCATATATCTAGTTGCTGAACTGCGAACTTACACTATTCCAATCAATTCCATCAAAGGTGCCACTACTCATTAGTAATAAACAGGTAGGGCGTTCTTTGTTTTCGAGTAAGGTACTCACTTTGTTTTTAAGTATTTCTTTATCGTCTATAGCTTCAAGGTCTGCTCTGTTAAAATGAGCCTTTACCTGTTCTGTACTAATAGGCGGTAGCCCTTTTAATGCTATGGCATGGTGACTGAAAAAGACCAAAGCTTCATCGGCTGCATCCATACTATGAGCATACTCTTTTAAAAAAGCGTCGCTAAGGCTACTAAAGGTATGAAGCTCAAAGCAGGCAATAAGTTGATGGTTAGGGTAGGCTTCTCTTGTAGCGTTAAGGGTGGCTTTTAGTTTTGATGGTGCATGCGCAAAATCTCTAAAGGCAACCAACTCCTGTGTGTCTATTATCTTTTCAAGTCTTCTCGCGGCACCTTTAAAACTGGCTATCGCATTATAACTGTTGTCTTCATTAATACCTAACTCTGTGCATACAGCAATAGCGGCTTGCATATTGAGCAAGTTGTGCTTGCCAAAAACAGAAACTGAATACTCTTTCCCATTAGCGGTAACAATGGCCTTGCCGTTGTCATATTTATAGTTGGGGGTATTGTACGGAGTGTTGTTTAAATGCTTGGCAGAAGAGGCAATTACTTTTTGCACTTCTGTGTCTTCGTTATTATAAAAAACAGGCACATCTTTTTCTATGCCTTCCAAATATTGCTCAAACTGATTGAGGTAAATATCATAGGTAGGGAATACATTGATATGGTCCCAGGCTATGCCACTTAATACGCTGATGTGTGGATGATAGAAGAATACTTTTGGTCGTTTTTCTATCACGGATGCAGGGTATTCGTCACCTTCCAATATGATGATGGGCGCATCGGTCAACTTCACAGAAAGGTCAAACCCTTCAACTTTAGCACCAACCAAGTAGTCAAAATCCACCCCTTCATGACGCAGTATATGCATGATCATGGAAGTAATGGTTGTTTTACCATGGCTTCCAGCTATCACAATTCGTTTTTTGTCTTTACTTACTTCGTATACATATTGTGGGAAAGAGTAGATGTTCAAGCCTAATTCCTGAGCACGCTTTAGTTCCGGGTTGTCTCCTTTAGCATGCATGCCCAATACTATCGCATCTATATCACTATTGATGCGGTCTGTGTGCCAGCCCTCTTGGTCGGGCAATATGCCTTTTGCCTTCAGGTTAGTTTTGGCAGGGTCGTTTATTTCATCGTCACTACCAGTTATTTTGTGTCCTTTATTATGTAATGCTATGGCTAGCTGGTGCATAATAGCGCCCCCAATAGCTATGAAATGTATATACATCGTTTATTTTTATTTTATTAACTTCGTACAAATGTAATTGCGTTTTCAGTTTATTAAGTTAAAATACATTATGCAAAAGTTTTTTAAGACTCGTAATATTATCGCATTAGCAGCTATCATAGCATTAGCGTTTGCTACTTCTTGTAACTCTACTTCTAAGTATGGTTGCCCTAACAAGCTGCATGCGTCATCATCAGTAAATTAAAAAAGAAATTCTTACAAAGACATTTAATAGGTTGGTAGGTTAGTTCTGCCAACCTGTTGTGGTTTAGTGTTATAGGATATTAAGCATTTTAAGCTTACAAAAAAGCAGCTGTTGTATACAGCTGCTTTTTTAATATAATAAGGTTGTTGACTATAAGAAGGAATAACCAATATGTAGTTGGATAGTACGTTGTTTCCAAGATTCTGAAACAGAAGAGCTGTTCAGGTCAGAAAAACCAATGATATATCTGGCACCTACATTTAGCTTGGTCAATTTTACTTGCAAGCCAATAACACCTGAAACATCTCCAGTATTAATAACCGTTTTCACATCTTTAAAAATATTCTCCTTGTCATTAAGTCCAATGATGCTTGTATACTGAGGACCTACTTGTAACCAGATCGGACCTTTTACTTTTAGATTGAAAAGTATAGGAATTTGTAAATAACTAACGGCAACACTACCGTTTTTGTTAGAGTCTGCTTGGTTATTGAAAGTAGGGTTAAATCCCAGTGCATTTTTACCAGCATCATAAAGCACCTTAGTATTCATATCATACTTTACTTGGCTGAATAGTAATTCTATTTGTCCGCCAAGCTTGCTTGTGTGTACGCCTCCGTAAACACCACCAAGAAGACCCGCTTTAAGACCATTGTCCCAACCATTGCCGCTAAGGCTAGAAAAGTTGGCGCCTACTTTAATACCTAAGTCTACTTTAAGTGGAGAGCCAGGCTGTGCTGTTGCCAATAAAGGGAAGCAAAAGAGTACTGCTGCAACTAGTATTTTTATGTGTTTCATCGGTATAATTTTATGTGTATAACAAATGTATTTATAAACTGTTAGAAATAATAGGAACGTAACTTAATCTTCATCTTCAATGATCAGGAACTGCTCGTTGTATGGAAGTATACCTTCTTTAAGTTGATCTAAAAATTCGTCTCCGTAAGTAGGGTAGTAGTCAATGAAGTTGTCTATTCGCTCTTGCAATCCACCCTTAGGAAATAGTCCTTCCTTTAGTTGGTGTATGCGACCAATAGTTGTAGCTAGTTTTCGTTTTTCAGCACGTAGCATTTTCTTTTCCAAAACAGTAAGCTGTTTTGATATTTTAGCAAGCGCAGCTTCGGCAGATGCGCCAAGGGTAGTATCTATAGCAATGGCTTTTTGTTTGAGCTTGTTCAGTAATTCGTTGGCTTCTTTTTGCTCTTCTGCTGTTTGCCAGTTATGCACTGTGTTCTTTTGTACTTCTTCTTCCTCTAGTATAAGAGTGGGTTTAAAAAGATCTTCTATACTAAGTCCGAGTTTTTGGCGAAGTGCTTTGTATTTAGGCTTTATCCACATGGCCGATTGGCGCTGCAATATTACAGGGTAAAATACTTTGTAGTGGCTAAATACCTCCTTTAGTTGTAGCCAGTAAGCCACCTCGGCTCCACCGCCTATAAAAGCAACATTCGGTAGCATGGTTTCTTGTAACAGGCCTCTAAGTATTACATTAGGGCTAAGCCTTTTAGGATGTTTGTCCAGCTCTTCAAGCAGTTCTTTTTCTGAGAAACTGATGTTTGTATTTACAACTATCCATTTGTCCTCCTCTTTTTCTATCCGCTCTCTTATATCATCTTTCATATAAAAGAGGTTTATGTCACGCGGGTAGGCTTGAGACTTATAGCCTTTGTCGGTTATGTTTTTTACTTGTTGTTCAACCAGCTCCTTTGCAGTGTGTTGTAGCAGGTCGTCTTCAATAATAGAACTGATATTCTTTTTAAAAATAGCTACATCAGGGTCTATTACGACCAAACCATACCGCCCAAAAAGTTCGTGTACAATATATTGCGTTGCTTTGCCTATTGTAGGTTGTTTTAAGTAGGCATTTTGAAGTAGCTCTTTAAGTTCGTCAGTAGTTTTGCTTGGTGGCCCAAGTACACGAAAAAGATTGTCTAATAGAGGTTTCAGACTTTCCGTGTTCATTCTGCCTACAGCACCCGTTTGTCCGTTGCCATCCCATGTATATCGCTCTCCCTCATATCTGAAAACGCCCAGTTCTTCCAGATCGTTGTCCTCGCTACCCATATAGTACACAGGCACAAAATGTTTGTTGGGATGACTCTTGTTCAATTCCTCGGCCAGCTTAACGGCGTGTAGTATCTTATATATAAAATAGAGGTAGCCGGTTAATAAGTTGGGCTGATGTGCAGTGCATATAGTATAGGTATGCTCGTCGGCTAATGAAGCAATATTTTTTGTTACAGCTTCAATAGGCGTTAGGTCTTTATATTGTTGATGTAGTGTATCTACTAATGCGACTCTGTCTGTAGGGTATTTACTTCTTTCTTCTATCGCTTTAGCGATGCCTTCTTTGCTAGGAGAATATTGATAAAAAGGTTGTAGGTCAGGTATTTGGTTTTGGTAGTCGAGCACCAACTTTGAAAAAGAGTGAGTATCCTGATATGGTATATATATACAGTCGCTAGGCACAGTCGTAATCCTTTAATTATTTGACGAAAATACTAACAACCATTGCAAAACGAACAAAATATTGATAGAGAAAGCTAATGCCGCTATGTGTTTTAATCAATTGCATGGTGTAAATTGTTACCCTATATCTAAATAACCATGATTTGAGCACGTCGAAAAGTATTAAAAACTGGTCGGTAGATGAACGGCCAAGAGAGAAAATGCTACAAAAAGGTCCTGCAGCGTTAACTGATGCAGAATTATTAGCAATATTGATTTCCAGCGGAACAAAAGAGAAGTCGGCACTAGATCTAGCCCGAGAAGTACTGGCTTTGGCAGATAATAACCTACACGAACTAGGCAAAGTAACAGTAGTAGAGCTACAAAAAACCAAAGGCATTGGTGAAGCTCGAGCCATTACTATAGCTTCAGCTTTAGAATTGGGCAGGCGACGACAGTTAGGGCAGGCCTTAGACAGAGCTGTAGTAAAACAAAGTAAAGATGCTGCGGATATAGTTATTCCTTTAATAAAAGACCTGTCAAACGAAGCGCTTTGTGTCTTGTTCCTCAATCAGTCAAACAAGGTGATAAAACCTGAAATAATAAGTACTGGCGGGCTTACAGGTACGGTTGCTGACAATAGGGTTATTTTAAAGCAGGCCTTATTGTTGAGCGCCAATAAGATAATATTGGCTCATAATCACCCCTCTGGCAACCCTAAGCCAAGTAAAGCAGATGTGGACATGACCCTCAAACTAAAATCAGCGGCAGCAACAATGGATATTCAATTATTAGACCATATTATAGTATCTGGGACGGGCTACACTAGTATGGGTGATGAAGGGCTGATATAATGTTGTTTGTTTACTATATTGGACTGGTTTCTATTTAGCAGAGTAGCGGCGTAGTCGTTGGGGTGTTTCTTTTGCGGGCCTTTTCAGGCGTTACTCATTTCTGCCAAGCGATGTATAAGGGCAAGAGATACATAGAAGTAAAATGTATGTATTGTCTAATTAATTGATTTTGTTTTCAATAAGTTCATATACCATGATTTTTTAATCCCTTATTTTATTATTGCCTTCCTGTTAAAAAAAGTATAAAAAATAAATCCTTTTGTATAAATTAGCTCTTAATATGTGCTTCTCTGGCTTGTTGATTGTCAGGGAAGGGTCATATTGTACACCTCTATTTAAATATTTGATATTAAACGCGATTGCATGAAGTTTACTAAAAAACACCCATTACTATTATTTCTACTAGTAGTATTCTCAGCATTTTCGACAGTTGCCATAGCGCAGCCAACCATTACGATAGTTAATGGTACACCTACAGTTTGTAGTGGTACGACAAGTGCCGATATTACTTATAGTGGAACAACTGGTACGCCGGTTGACTATAGTATTGATTGGGACGCGACAGCTAACGGACAAGGATTTGTTGATGTGGTTAATGCGGCGTTGCCAGCTAGCCCTATCTCAACAGCCGTGCCGGCTGCACCTGCAGCAGGTACCTACAATGGTACATTAACAGTACGAGACGGTGGTGCTACCACCAGTATAGGTTATGCTGTTTCTGTTACGGTCAATGATGCACCTGTAGTTACAGACCATGGTGTAAACCGTACTATTTGTGAAAACACAAATACTACATTCTCTGTTACGGCAACAGGTAGCAACTTGACTTACCAGTGGGAGTCAAGTATTAATGGAGGTGCAACATATAATACGGTTTCAAACGGTGGTATCTACAGTGGTGCTACAACAGCTACATTAACATTAACCAATGTGCCTGCTGCTTCTAGTAGTACATTGTTCCGTTGTGTGGTAAGTAGTGCAAGCTGTCCTTCAGCAACTTCTGCAGCAAGATTATTGGTGGTTAACGCAGCACCAACTATAGCCTATCATGGTGTAAACCAAACTATATGCTCTGGCGATAATACAAATTTTACGATCGTAGCATCAGCTGCGGCTACTACTTACCAATGGGAAGCTAGTGTCAATGGAGGTGCAACTTATACTAATGTAACTAATGGTGGTATCTATAGTGGTGCTACTACTAATACGCTAACAATAACAGGTGCAACTACTGCAGTGAGCAGTACATTGTTCCGTTGTGTAGCTTCTGGTCCTTGTGGCTCTGCTACATCAGGTGCGAGATTGCTTGTTGTAAATGAATTGCCATCTGTATCTACACAACCTGTAGATAAAACAATATGTGCGGGTAGCAATACTACTTTTGATGTGATTGGTTCTGGTGCTAATGTTACCTACCAATGGCAGGTGAGTACTAATGGTGGTGCTACCTTTACTAATCTTACCAATGCAGGTATCTATAGCAACGTAACGACTCAAAGCTTAGGAATTACTGCGGCTACTACAGCTGAAAATAATAATCAATATCGTTGTGTCGTGAGTGGTACTTGCCCGCCAAGTGTAAATTCTACTGCAAGAACATTAACAGTAAATGGAGTTCCTACAATTACAGCGCAGCCGGCGGCGGCGGCTGTTTGTAACGGACAGAATGGTAGCTTCAGTGTAACAGCTACAGGTACAGCAATTACTTATCAGTGGCAAGAAAGTATCAATGGAGGTGCTACTTATTCTAACTTAAATAATGGAGGTATATATAGTGGTGTTACTACTACTACTTTAAACCTTACTGGTGTAAATACAGGACTTAATAATAACCTATACCGTTGTGTGGTAAGCGGTACTTGTACTCCTGCTGCAACTTCAAATGCTGTAGCGCTTACTATTAACGAATCTCCTGTAGTAACTGACCACGGTGTAAACCGTACAATATGTGATGGTGACAATACAACATTTGGTATAACTGCAACAGGTGCTGGACTTACTTACCAATGGGAGGCTAGTACCAATGGTGGTGCTACCTATGCTAATGTAACTAACGGCGGTATCTATAGTGGTGCCACTACAGCTACTTTAACTTTAACAGGTGTTCCTGCTGCATCAAGTAGTACATTATTCCGTTGTGTGGTAAGTGGTACTTGTACTCCTGCTGTCAATTCTGCAGCAAGACTATTAGTTGTAAACACGGTGCCTTCAATTGCAGTGCAAGCGGTAGACCGTACTATTTGTGCTGGTGGTAATACTACTTTCGAAGTAGTTGGTTCTGGTGCTGGCATTACTTACCAGTGGGAGCTAAGTACTAACGGTGGAGCTACTTGGGCGAATGTGACCAATGGTGGTATCTACAGTGGTGCTGCTACTAATATATTAACAATAACAGCTGCTACTGCAGCAGAAAATAATAATCAATACCGTTGTGTAGTAAGTGGTACTTGTACTCCTGCTGCAACTTCTACAGCAAGAACGCTTACAGTAAATGAGTCTCCTGTAGTAACAGTACAACCTGCAAATACTACAGTTTGTGAAAATGCAACAGCTAACTTTAGTGTAACTGCAACAGGTGCTGGTTTGACATACCAGTGGCAAGAAAGTACTAACGGAGGTGCAACCTTTACTAATATTGTAAACGGCGGTATCTACAGTGGTGCGACTACGGCTACTTTAGGGTTGTCATCTCCTCCAACATCTGCAAACAATAATCAATATCGTTGTGTAGTAAGTGGTACTTGTACCCCTGCTGTAAATTCAAATGCGGCTACACTAACTGTAGATGGTTTGCCTGTGGTAACAGATCATGGTGTGAATCGTACTATCTGTGATGGAGACAACACAACATTTGCTATTACTACAACAGGTGCAGGACTTACTTACCAATGGCAAGTAAGTTCTAATGGTGGTGCTACCTATGCTAATGTAACTAACGGTGGTATCTACAGCGGAGCTACTACAGCTACATTAACACTTACTGGTGCTACTACTGCAGTGAGTAGTACACTATATCGTTGTGTTGTGAGTGGTACTTGTACTCCTGGTACTACATCGGGTGCAAGATTGCTAACAGTAACAACATTACCATCGGTATCTGTACAGCCAATAGATAAAACTATTTGTTCTGGCGGTAATACTACATTTGATGTAGTTGGTTCTGGTGCTGGTATTACTTATCAATGGCAAGTAAGTACTAATGGAGGTGCAACCTTTACTAACCTTGCAAATGGCGGTATCTATAGTAATGTAACTACACAAACTTTAGGTATCACTGCGGCTACTGCAGCAGAGAATAATAACCAATATCGTTGTGTAGTAAGTGGTACATGTCCTCCTGCAGCTACTTCAAATGCGGCTACTTTAACAGTGAATGTTCCGCCGGTTGTGACAACACAACCTACTAACAGTGCTATATGCCCTGGTGGAAATACAAGCTTTACTGTAGTGTCAACAGGTGCCACACTTACTTACCAATGGCAAGTAAGTACCAATGGTGGTGCAACATTTACAAATTTGACCAACACTGGTATCTATAGTAATGTAACAACAGCAACATTAAACTTAACAGCAGCAACAGTTGCTGAAAATAATAATCAATATCGTTGCGTGATCAACGCGTCTTGTACGCCAAACACAACTTCTAATGCAGCTACATTAACATTTAATTCTGCTCCGGTTGTAACATCTGATGGTGTTAACAGCTCTATATGTGCAGGTGATAATACAAGTTTCACAATCACTGCTACAGGTACAGGCCTCACTTACCAGTGGGAAGCTAGTACCAATGGTGGTGTAACTTATGCTAATGTAACTAATGGAGGTATCTATAGCGGTGCTACTACTGCAACATTAACACTGACTGCAGTGCCTGCTTCTTCAAGCAGTACACTGTTCCGTTGTGTGGTAAGCGGTACTTGTACACCAAGTGCAACATCAGCAGCAAGGTTGCTTACAGTAACTACATTGCCAGGTATTGCCGTACAAGCAGTAGACAGAACAATATGTGAAGGTGGTAATACTACATTCGATGTAGTTGGTTCTGGAGCTGGTATTACTTACCAATGGCAAGTAAGTACCAACGGTGGTGCAACCTTTACTAACCTTGCAAATGGTGGTATCTATAGTAATGTAACTACTCAAAATTTAGGTATTACGGCTGCTACTGCTGCTGAGAATAATAATCAATACCGTTGTGTAGTGAGTGGTACTTGTCCTCCAAATGCAATATCTACACCAAGAACATTAACGGTAAATACCGCTCCTGTTGTTACAGTTCAGCCAGTTAGCACAGCTATCTGCCCTGGTGCAAATACAAGCTTTAGCGTAACTGCTACAGGTGCAGGATTGACTTACCAATGGCAAGTGAGCACTAACGGTGGTGCAACATTTACTAACCTGACCAATACAGGTATCTATAGTAATACTACAACAGCAACATTAAACTTAACTGCGGCTACTGCAGCAGAACATAATAATCAATATCGTTGTGTGATCAATGGTACTTGTACACCAAACACAACTTCAAATGCGGCAACGCTTACGATCAACACATTGCCTGCTATTACAGCACAGCCTGTAAATAGTACTATTTGTGAGGGTAGTAATACAAGCTTTAGCGTTACGGCAACTGGTACGGGTCTTACTTACCAATGGCAAGTAAGCACTAATGCTGGTGCTACTTGGACCAACCTGGCTAACGGTGGTATCTATAGTAATGCAACTACTGCAACGTTGAACTTAACTGCAGCAACTACAGCTGTAAATAATAATCAGTACCGTTGTGTAGTAGGTGGTACTTGTCCTCCAAGTGTTACTTCAAATGCGGCAACGCTTACGATCAACACATTGCCTGCTATTACAGCACAGCCTGTAAACAGCACTATATGTGAGGGTACTAACACATCATTCAGTGTGACGGCTACTGGTACAAGTATTACTTACCAATGGCAAGTAAGTACAAACGGTGGCGCTACTTGGACCAACCTAGCAAACGGTGGTATCTATAGTAATGCAACTACAGCAACATTGAACTTAACTGCGGCATCTGTTGCGGTTAATAATAACCAATATCGTTGTGTAGTTAGCGGTACTTGTACGCCTGCGGCTACATCTAATGCAGCAACACTTACCATCAATACTGCTCCTGTTGTAACGGTACAACCGGTAAACAGTACTATCTGTCCTGGTGCTAATACATCATTTAGTGTTACTGCTACAGGTACAGCATTAACTTACCAATGGCAAGTAAGTACTAACGGTGGTGCAACATTTACTAACCTGACCAACACTGGTATCTATAGTAATGTTACAACAGCAACATTAAACTTAACAGCAGCAACAGTTGCTGAAAACAATAACCAATATCGTTGTGTAGTAAGTGGTACTTGTACTCCTGCAGCTACTTCAAATGCGGCAACCCTTACATTCAATAGTACACCTGCCGTTACAGGGCAGCCTACAAACAGTACTATATGTGAGGGCACTAACACATCATTTAGTGTTACTGCTACAGGTTTAGGTATTACCTACCAATGGCAGGTAAGTACCAACAGTGGTGCTACTTGGACTAACCTTACTAACACAGGTATTTATAGTAATGTAACAACGGCAACGTTGAACTTAACAGCAGCAACAGTTGCTGTTAACAACAACCAATATCGTTGTGTAGTGAGTGGTACTTGTACGCCTCCTGCTACATCTAATGCGGCTACATTAACTATTAATACATCTCCTGTTATTACAGTACAACCTGTTAACAGTACTATTTGTGACGGTGCTAACACATCATTTAGTGTTACCGCTACAGGTACAGCATTGACCTACCAATGGCAAGTAAGTACTAACGGTGGTGCTACATTTACCAACTTGGCAAATGGTGGTATCTATAGTAATGTAACAACAGCAACATTAAACCTAACTGCGGCAACTACTGCAGAGAACAATAATTTATATCGTTGTGTAGTAAGCGGTACTTGTACACCTTCGGTTAACTCAACTGCAAGATTGTTGACAGTTAATAGTTTGCCTACGGTAACAGTACAACCTGTTAACAGCACTATCTGTGAGGGTAACAATACTGCATTCAGTATTACTGCTACAGGTACTGGTATTACTTACCAATGGCAAGTAAGCACTAATAGTGGTGCTACTTGGACTAACCTGACTAATACAGGTATCTACAGTAACGTAACTACAAATACACTTAATCTTACTGCGGCAACAATTGCAGAGAATAATAATCAATATCGTTGTGTAGTGAGTGGTACTTGTACGCCTGCTGCAAATTCAAATGCAGCAACACTTACGATCAATACTTCTCCTGCAATAGTTAACCATGGTGTTAACCGTACTATTTGTGAAGGAGATAACACAACATTTGATGTAACAGTAACAGGTGCTGGTTTGACCTATCAATGGCAATCAAGTATTAACGGTGGTGCTACTTATACTAATGTTGTAAACGGTGGTATCTACAGTAATGCTACAACTGCATCATTAACTATAACTAATGCTACGCCATCAGCAAGTAGTACTTTATTCCGTTGTGTAATAGGCGGAACATGTCCTCCGGGTGTTACTTCGGCAGCTCGCTTACTAGTTGTAAATGCAGTGCCTAAGGTGACATCGCAACCGGCTGATATGGCAGTATGTTTAGGTAATAGTGCATCATTTACCATAATAGGCTCAGGTGCTAATGTTACTTATCAGTGGCAAGAAAGTACTAACGGTGGTACTACTTGGAGTAATGTAGTGAACGGTGGTGCTTATAGTGGTGCTACTACACAAAGCTTAGGCATAGCTACTCCTGCGGTAACCTTCAGCGGAAACAGATATCGTTGTGTGGTAAGTGGTACTTGTGCTCCAAGTGCTACATCTAATGTTGCACAATTAACAGTAAATACATTGCCTGCAATTACAGGACAACCATCTAACACAGCAACTTGTCCTGGTGGTAATGCAAGCTTCACGGTAACGGCTACAGGTTCTGGTGCAGCATATCAATGGTATATCAGTACTAATGGTGGTGGTACTTGGGGTAGTATAGCTAATGGTGGTATCTACAGTGGTGCTACTACTGCAACACTAAACCTAACAGGCGCTGCTGTTTCTGACAATGGTAACCTATACCGTTGTGTGGTAAGTGGTGTTTGTTTACCAAGTGTAACCTCTAATACAGTTTCATTATCGATCAATACATTACCTGCGGTTACACTTAACCCGGTTAACAGTACTATATGTGAAGGAAGCAATACAAGCTTCACAGCAGCAGGTACTGGTACTGGTGTAGCTTACCAATGGCAAGTAAGTACCAATAGTGGTGCTACTTGGACGAACTTGACGAATACAGGTATCTATACAGGTGTTACTACAACTACCTTGAACTTGACTGCTGCAACAACAGCAGTACACAATAATCAATACCGTTGTATGGTAAGCGGTACTTGTACGCCATCTGTAGCAACAACAGCTGCTATGTTGACCATAGATACTAAGCCAGTAGTTACAGTTGCACCGGTTAACAGTACTATCTGTGAGGGTAATAACACATCATTCAGTGTAACTGCAACTGGTACAGCGTTGACGTACCAATGGCAAGTAAGTACAAATGGTGGTGCTACTTGGACAAACTTGACGAACACTGGTATCTATAGTAATGCTACAACAGCAACGTTGAACTTGACTGCGGCAACAACAGCAGTTAACAACAACCAATATCGTTGTATCGTAAGTGGTACATGTGCACCAAGTGCAACATCAGCTGCTGCTACATTAACGATCAATACAGCTCCTGTAGTGACCGTTAACCCTGTTAACAGTACTATCTGTCCAGGTACAAATACGAGTTTTGCGGCAGCAGGTATAGGTATAGGCATTACTTATCAATGGCAAGTAAGTACTAATGGTGGTGCTACCTGGACGAACTTGACCAATACAGGTATATACTCAGGTGTTACAACAACGACTTTAAGTCTTACAGCTGCAACAATTGCAGAAAATAATAACCAATACCGTTGCATAATTAGTGGTACTTGCGCTCCGGCTGCAACAACAACAGCAGCTATACTAATCTTTAATAGTACGCCAGCTGTTACCATGCACCCTATTAATAGTACCATATGCCAGAATAACAATGCCTCATTTACAATATCAGCAACAGGTTTAGGCATTTCTTACCAATGGCAAGAAAGTACTAATGGTGGTGCTACTTGGAGTAACGTGACGAATGGTGGCATGTATAGCAACGCTACTACATCTACCTTGAATTTGACCAATGTACCTCCAACGGCAAACAACTATCAATATCGTTGTGTTGTAACAGGTACATGTGCTCCTGCTGCTACATCTAATGCTGGAATATTGACCGTTAATGCTGCTCCTTTTGTAACAAATCATGGCGTCAATCGTACAATATGTGCGGGAGATAATACAACCTTTGATGTTACGGCTATAGGCTTAGGTGTAACCTACCAGTGGCAATTAAGTACTAATGGTGGTGCTACTTGGAGTAACGTAACGAATGGTGGTATCTACAGCAATGCTACTACTGCATCATTAACCATAACTAATGCAATGGCTACATCTAGTAGTACCTTGTTTCGTTGTGTACTGGGTGGCTCATGTCCTCCGGGTGTTACTTCTGCTCCTCGCTTACTAGTGGTTAATAGCCTGCCATCTATAAATGTACAGCCCGTAGATAAAGTAATATGTGATGGTGGTAGTACATCCTTTAGTATTACAGCATCAGGTACAAGCCTAACCTTCCAATGGCAAGTAAGTACTAACGGTGGTGGTACTTGGACGAACCTAACTAATACGGGTATCCACAGTAATACAACCACTCCATCACTTAGTGTTACTGCAGCAACAACATCGGCTAACAATAACCAATATCGTTGTATCGTAAGTGGTGTTTGTACGCCAAGCGTTACTTCTACAGCAAGAACATTAACAGTACATACTTTACCTGCTATCACAGCTAATCCTACTAACAAGAACGTTTGTGAAGGTGATAATACTACATTCGATGTAACGGCTACAGGAACAGGTATTAGTTATCAATGGCAAGTAAGCAGATGGTGGTGTGACATATAATAATGTTGTGAACGGAGGTATCTATAGCAATGCCACTACTGCATCATTAACCATAACTAATGCAATGGCTACATCTAGTAGTACGTTGTTCCGTTGTGTACTGGGTGGCTCATGTCCTCCGGGTGTTACTTCTGCTCCACGTTTACTAGTGGTAAATGTGAGACCTACTATTAACGTTCACCCTGTTGATAGAGTAATATGTGATGGTGGAAGTACTACGTTTGACGTAAATACATCAGGTACAAGCCTAACTTTCCAATGGCAAGTAAGTACTAACGGTGGTGGTACTTGGACCAACCTAACTAATACGGGTATCCACAGTAATACAACCACTCCATCACTTAGTGTTACTGCAGCAACAACAGCTGCTAACAATAACCAATATCGTTGTATCGTAAGTGGTGTTTGTACGCCAAGCGTTACTTCTACAGCAAGAACATTAACAGTACATACTTTACCAGCTATCACAGCTAATCCTACTAACAAGAACGTTTGTGATGGTAGTAACACTACATTCAGTGTCACTACTACAGGAACAGGTATTAGTTATCAATGGCAAGTAAGTACTAATAGTGGTACTACATGGACTAATGTGACCAACATAGGTATCTATAGTGGATCTAATACAGCTACTTTAGCATTAACAGGTGCTAGTTTGGCGATCAATGGTTACCAATACCGTTGTATGGTCAATAGTGTATGTGCGCCTTCAGTTACTTCTACAGCGGCTACACTTACTATGCTTACTCTACCAGGATTTACAGCACAGCCTGTTAACTCTGTAATATGTCTTGGAAGTAATGCTAGCTTTAGCGTATCAGCTACAGGTACTGCGGTTACTTACCAATGGCAAGTAAGCACTAATGGTGGTGGTACTTGGAGTAATGTATCTAATGGTGGTGTGTATAGCGGTGCTACTACAGCAACACTAAACTTAGCAGCTCCGGCAGCATCGTTCAACAACAACCAATATCGTTGTATCATAAGTGGTTCTTGTACACCTTCTGTTACTTCGAATGCAAGACTATTAACAGTTAACACGCCTCCTGCTATAACAGGTAACCCAAGCAATAATGCTATCTGTGATGGTAATAATGTAAGCTTCAGCTGTAGCGCTACAGGTACAGGTATTACTTATCAATGGCAGGCCAATACAGGAAGCGGATTTACTAATATCAGCAATGGTAGTAGTGGTACTGGTGGTTTCACTTACAATGGTGCTACCTCATCTACACTATCTATTACTAATGCTAACTTAGGATTGAACAATGCTCAATTCCGTTGCGTGGTAAGTGGTGCAAGTCCATGTACTCCTGCTACTACAAGCAGTGCAACATTGATCGTTCATCCGATCCTTACTCCTGCTCTAACAATAACAGCGAGTGATACAGACATATGTGTAAATACTTCAGTAACCTTTACTGTAGTATCTACAACTAACCCTGGTCCTAGTCCAAGCTTCCAATGGAAGAGAAATGGTACTAACGTAGGTAGTAACTCTACAAGTTATACCAGCTCAGGCTTAGCTAACGGAGATGTGATCACATGTGTGATGACCTCTAGTGTACCATGTCCTTCACCTGCATCAGTAACAAGTAATACTAAGACGATGATCGTTCATCCTCGTCCGGTACCATCTATTACGATCAGTGGACCTCCGGGTGATTCAGTATGTGATACAAGAGCGGCAACGTTTACAGTTACAAGTACGGTGAATGGCGGTGCGAACCCGATTTACCAATGGCAAGTAAATGGTGTGAACACTGGTGTGGCTGCAACAACCTTTACTACTAATACACTTGTAAATGGTGATGTGGTAAGCTGTCGTCTGACAAGTAGTGCACTATGTGCTACACCAATGGTGGTGAGCAGTGCAGGTATCAATATGAAAGTGACACCACTTACATTTGCTACTGGTAGAATACAAGCTACTCCAACAACTAATATTTGTGAAGGAGATACAGTTAACGTATTCTGTTACTATACTAATGGTGGACCAACGCCAACATTTGACTGGTACATAAATGGTAATAAAGTGGCTAACAATCCATTTGCATCATTACAGTCTAGTACGCTTAAGAACGGTGATACTGTTCAGTGTATCTTCACGAACAGCTTCTCTTGTCCAGAGCCTGTGATCACGAATAAGGAGATCTTCACAGTGAATAAAGTGGAAGCATCATCTGTATCTATCGTAGCTAACCCAAGTGTACTAGTACCGGGTATGCCTACAACGATAACTGCAGTTCCTGTAAATGGTGGTGCTAACCCAACTTACATCTGGCGTAGAAGTGGTCAGGTAGTAGCTGGTGTAACAGGTGATACTTACGTAGTAAATGATCTATTATACTTAGATAAGATCCAAGTGACAATGAAGCCAGACCATCCATGTAAAGTGAATGAGTTTGAGTCTAGTAATACCTTGGTTGTAAATCAACCTAACTCAGTACAGAATACTGTAAATGGTGCTGATGAGCTAGGATTGTATCCTAACCCGAATAATGGTGAGTTTACTATTGAGGGAACATTTGCAGGTGTTAATGGAGCTACAAACATCTCTATTTACAACAACCTTGGTCAGAAAGTACACACTGCTACTACAGATGTTGTAAATGGTAAATTGACCCATAAATTGAGCTTGAACGGCAAGATTGCACCAGGTTTATACACACTATCTATAGAAGTAGATGGTCAGGTATACACCAGACGTTTCAATATTGTAGAATAAGTACTCAGTTTTTAAATAAGAAAAAGCGGCTATGATAAATCATAGCCGCTTTTTTATGCTATGAACATACTTTGAATGGGAGTAAGAGCTGTCATATAGAAGTAATACTGTGGACAAATTGCCAACAGATACGCCCCTTAGCCATTAGATACTGCCTATTAATTGCTATATTGCGACTTCTGAAAAAAACTTATTACAGGTTATATTATATAGGCGAGTATGCTAAAAATTGGTGTTATTGGTGCAGGGCATCTTGGCAGGTTTCATATCCAACAATGGAAAGAAATAGACGGAATAGAATTAGTGGGCTTTTTTGACCCTAATGATGATCAGGCTGCAGCGATCATTGCCGAATACCAAGTCCCTCGTTTTGAGGATGTTGACCAGCTAATAGCAGCTACAGATGCATTGGATATAGTAGCGCCTACTACCTCACATTATGAGATAGCCAAAAAATGCTTGCTCAATAGCAAACATATATTTATAGAAAAGCCCTTAGCGCATACACTGGAAGAAGCTAATGAGCTGGTACAGTTGGTAAAAGAGGCGGATGTCAAATGCCAAGTAGGGCATGTAGAGCGTTACAACCCTGCGTATTTAGCATTGGGTGAAGAGGCTTTGCAGCCTATGTTTATTGAGGCACACAGGCTAGCACAGTTTAACCCCAGAGGTACTGATGTTTCTGTGATACTCGACCTGATGATACACGATATAGATATCGTAATGCATCTGGTAAAATCTCCGGTAAAGCGTATATCAGCGAGTGGTGTTTCTGTAATAAGCGAGACTGCAGATATTGCTAATGCCAGAATAGAGTTTGATAACGGTTGTGTTGCTAACCTAACTTCTAGTCGTATATCCCTCAAAAAGATGCGTAAAATGCGTCTTTTCCAAAGAGATGCGTATATCGGTATCGACTTCTTAGACAAGAAAACAGAGGTGATAAGGCTGAATGAAGATGAAGGACCAAAAGGAATGATGGACTTTCCGATAGATACAGGAAACGGAGAGAAAAAACGTATTTCTGTACAAATGCCTGAAGTAGAGCCCTCTAATGCAATAAGAGCCGAGTTAGCAGAATTTGCAACAGCGATATTGGAAAATAAACCTACTAGGGTAAGTGTATATGATGGTTATCAGGCCATGGATGTGGCACACCAGATATTGAAAAAAATGAGCCTGCATAACGAATTACACAACGCATAGCACAATACTTTACTTTAAAAGCCGTTATTAACGTATAGCGCCTCCATTTATTGTTAGAAATGAGAATAATATATAGCATAATATTGCTTTTTGTCGTTGGGGCTTTTGGCTCAGGTTGCGATATTATTAATCCTGCAGAGAAAACGCCTACCTATGTGCGTATTGATTCCTTTGCTTTTGAAGATGCCAACCCTTCTAAAACAGGAAGTATCTCTAATGATATCAGCGCAGTATGGGTGTATTTGGATAGTAAGCCTATAGGTGTTTTTGATGTGCCTTCTACCTTTCCTGTATTACTGGATAGAGACAGCAGGCTAAGTATAGCTCCTGGCGTTACCTACAGTGGGTTAAAGAACTATAAAGCCTTGTATCCGTTCTATGCATTCGATACCATGACCTTAAAAGTAGACCCGGGTAATGTGGTTACCTTCAATGCAAAGACAAAGTATGTAGATGGATTGAATTTTATTTTCAAAGAAGACTTTGAAGTTGGTAATAAATTTGACCGTTTGGTACCCGAAGAACCTTTGGATACTGCAATGGTGAGAACTGCAGATAAAGATAAGGTGTATGAAGGTGGAGGCTCAGGATATATTTATCTGGATAAAGCGCACACCTCTTCGCAAATGTTCAACAATACCGATATCAAAATACCTATAGGTGAGTCGTATTTAGAGTTAGATTTTAAAAGTTCCGTTCAATTCGAAATTGGGTTGTACGCTACCCTGAAATCAGGTTCGGCAGCATTCCAATATTTTCAAGGAGTTTATCCCAACTCTAATTGGACAAAATTATACGTGCCGTTGGAAGCTTATACCAATACTTTTCAAGGGGTGAGCTACCGACTATTAATAAAAGCAACGCTACCTGATGGACAAAAAGATGGATACGTCCTATTAGACAACCTAAAAATAGTTACCTACTAGTAGCTGAGCCTAATGAATCTAGAGCCTATAAAAAAACGTGCTATACGTCAGCTTGTATATATAGATTATATAGCTGCTGTTGTTGCATGGATTACATTCTGGGTTTATAGACATTCTTCTTTAGGGAAGGCTGACTGGTGGTCTGCTTGGGAGATCTTTCACCTGAAAGATTATGTCATGGGCTTGCTTTTTATACCGGGTGGTTGGTTTGTGTTGTACTTACTATCTGGTACTTACTTCGATTTATACAGAAAGTCAAGACTAAATGAAATTAACCGAACACTGATCTCATGTATACTGGGTAGTGTTATTATTTCTCTTTTCATTTTTGCTAATGATGCGGTCGACTATTCTTATTTCATAAGAATGACAGGACGCTATTTGTTGATCCATACTTCAATTACGCTTACACTAAGGATGGTGATTCTAAATCGCGCTAAAAGAAGATTGATAAGAGGTGAAGTAGGGTATAATACTTTGATAATAGGAGGCAATAGTAAAGCCATTGAGATATATAAGCAAGTAACAGAAAGCCCTAAGGTATTAGGCAATGTGTTCAAAGGGTTCATCTACTCCAACGAAGAGATGACCAACGGCATGAACAAATACCTACCACAGTTGGGAGACTTGTCGGAGCTAGAAGAAATAATAGAAACACATGGCATAGAAGAGGTTATTATTGCTATTGACTCTTCAGAACACCACCTGCTAGAAAATATATTGACCTCATTGAGCTATCATGCTGTAGTTATTAAGATACTACCAGACATGTACGATATAATTTCAGGGTCTGTAAAAACCAGTAACGTATATGACGCTATACTATTGTATGTGCACCCCGAGCTCATGCCCGACTGGCAAAGAGTATGTAAGCGTACTATAGATATTACGTCATCGCTATTAGCATTGATTATACTTTCTCCTGTTTTATTACTAGCTACAATCAGGGTGAAACTGTCTTCTTCAGGTCCTATTATATATAAGCAAGAAAGGATAGGTCTCTATGGGAAGCCCTTTATGATCTACAAGTTTCGCTCTATGTATACCAATGCAGAAGAGCAAGGGCCTGCACTGTCTAGTAAAGAAGATCCGCGTATTACACCTTGGGGTCGTTTTATGCGTAAATGGCGTATTGATGAATTACCTCAATTTGTCAATATCTTAAAAGGAGAGATGTCTCTTGTAGGGCCAAGACCCGAGCGCCAGCACTTTATTGATATTATATGTCAGGAGCGCCCACACTATAAATACTTGCATAAAGTAAAACCAGGGTTGACCTCTTGGGGTATGGTGCAGTATGGCTATGCTGAGAATGTGGCGCAAATGAAAGAACGCATGAAATACGATCTCTTGTATATAGAGAACTGTTCGCTAGCGCTTGATGTCAAGATCATGCTCTATACACTTAATGTACTTTTTCAGGGAAGAGGGAAATAACTATAGGTCACCCTCTGGTAAAAGATGTGCTAAAGCTTCTCCTACAACAAAAAAACTACCTGTTATTAATAAGGCATCATCATCCTGCATTGTAGACTTAATGTCTGTTAGGGCCTCTTCAATTGTGGTATAGGCCTTTCCCTGAAGGCCCAATTCTTTAGCTTTATTATGTAGCTCTTCTGCAGCTAAGGCTCTGGGTATTTGTGCAGCACAGAAGTAATAGTTCTGATCTTTAGGGAGTGCAGCAAGTGCGCCATTAATATCCTTGTCTTTCACAAAGCCTATAAGAATATGTTTATTGGTAGCCTCTATACCTGCCCATTGTTGCATGGCTCCTTCTATGCCTGCTTGGTTATGGGCGCTTTCTGCTATAATATAAGGGTTGTGTTGTAGTACATCCCAACGTCCTCTTAGGCCAGTGCTGCCCTTTACATTGCTAAGTGCATTAAAGATGGTGTCTTTATCTATCTCCAATAGCTTCATGGTATTGAGCACTTCTAGAACACCTAGTACGGTTTTTATGTTTTTAGACTGATAACTACCGGGCAAGTCCGAAGCTAGATCATGCATCTCTTGAGTTGCTCTATTGATCGCTTTGTAGTATTGTAAGCCCGGTGTGCTTTTGGTTTTTACCAAGTCCCACATGGTATCGGCATGGAAGAGTATAGCTTGTTTTTGTAAGGACTGCTCAAAGAATACTCTTTCAGTTTCCTCTTGTTGTTCCCCTATTATTACGGGTACGCCTTGTTTCATGATACCCGCTTTCTCTATAGCTATTTTCTCAAGGGTATCACCAAGCATGTCCATATGATCATAGCTAATATTGGTAATAATAGAAGCTATTGGGGTTATGATGTTTGTACTGTCTAGTCTACCGCCTAGGCCTGTTTCTATAACGGCCATGTCTACCTCTTGCTCTGCAAAATAGGTAAAGGCCATAGCTACAGTTATCTCAAAAAAGGAAGGTTCTATTTTTTCAATGATGTCCTTGTGCTTAGCTACAAAGTCAACCACCCATTCTTTGCTTACTGATTTTCCGTTGACGCGAATACGTTCTCTAAAGTCAATAAGATGAGGAGAGGTATATAAGCCTGTTTTTCTGCCCGACTTTTGTAGTACAGAGGTAAGCATGTGGCTAACGCTACCCTTACCATTTGTACCTGCTACGTGTATCGATTTGAATTTTTGGTGAGGATCGCCCAATGCTTCGCAAAGCTTTATGGTGTTGGTTAGGTCTTTTTTTATAGCTACAGCCCCTTGTCTTGAAAACATAGGCAACTGTTGGTATAAATAATCAAGCGTTTGTTGGTAAGCGGAAGCAATATCCATAGCGGCTATTAAGAGCGTGTTTTGAAAACAAAAGTTATTTCACCAAACTGTTCTTCAGGTACATTCTCACTTTTATTGAAGCGTATCTTCTTTACTTTTTCTAAGGCTATCTTTTTCAACCCCGCACTACTAGCCGATTTGATACGACTATTGGTAATGACACCTAGCTTATTCACTGTAACGTGTACTACTACTTTTCCTCCTTCTCTAAACTCAGCATCTCTGTCGGGGAAGGCTACTATAGAGCGACCGCCTAAGGTATGGCTAATACCACTGCCAGGCGTGCCTTCGTAATTACCAGCGCCCGGTGTGCCGCCCGGTACACCTCTGTCTCTATTACCTTTGGTGTCTCCTTCACTACTGCCGTCTGCATCTACGGGTGAGCCGTTGCCTCCAGTACCTTGACCACCATCATATACATATCTGGCTTTTTGTTGTGGTGTGGAGTTGTTATTGGTGGTAGTATTATTGTTGCGGTTATTATTGTTGTTATTGCGCCTTCTATTGTCGTTTCTGTTGGTGGTACTGTTGTTGTTTGTCTGATTTACAATTGGGGCATCAGGGTCGTCTGATTCCAGTATATTATCAGGTAGGCTACTGTTCGGGGTACTGCTACTCGTTGTAGCCACAGCGTTGCTTGGCGCAGGCTCTCCTGCCACTAATGGCTGCATAGTACCATAACCATCAGCGCTAGTGCCAATGTTTACTTCCATGCCCATCTCTACTACGGGTTGCGTAGCTGGTACATTGTAGCTAATGAAAAAGAATATCAGCAGGATAACCAAATGTATACCCACTGTCCAGCCAACAGCTTTTGGATCTACCGTGTTGTTCGATTCACTCATATAATAACTAGAGTAAATTTAATCAATCAATTGCAAGTATTTCGTTAATGTGCAAAATCGGTATCATAGCTACTCATTCGCTCAATAGAAGGATTGTAGTAGCCAAATTTTACGTTGGGGAACTCTTCATGTATCAGCTCCAGCATTTGCTTCATGCCAAGAGTTTCCCCTGTGTCCGTCACGTTGATCTTGCCTAAGTACCAGTCTGGGTCAATATTAAAGTTCCTCCATTGTATCATACTAAGATCGGTGTATTTGATCACTTCCCTTAGTGCTTCATACTCTGCCACACTATCTGTCATACCAGGGAAACAGAAATAGTTCATCGAAGCCCAGCCACCATATTTTCTCACTATGCGCATACTTTCTATGATATCCTCCATCTGGTAATTGTTGGGCAGATAATAAGGCGTATATATTTCTTTACGAACAGAGTTAGTACTTACACGTATGCTGTTCAACCCCACTTTCATTAGTTCTTCAACGGCGTCGGGTTTACTACCATTGGTATTGATATTGATGCTACCTTTTTTGGTATGCTTTCTTATTTCTATGATCGCCTCTTTAATGGTCTCCCACATGAGTAATGGTTCTCCTTCACATCCTTGCCCAAAGCTCACTATAGGGTAGGGGGCAGACTCTAAATGCGGCACAGTATATTCTACAATCTCTTCTGCCGTTGGTTTAAAAGTAAGGCGGTCTTGAGAAGAAAATATTTCCTCTGTTTCAGGTTGGAAAGAGATACAGCCGATACAGTTGGCATTACAAGCAGGTGATGCAGGTATTGGGCATTCCCAGCGCCCCATAAAGTAGTTGCGTGCAGCAGGGCAGTTGTAGGTCAATGCACAGTTTTCGGCTATATGCTTTACCAATCGGTTTTTAGGATATGCCGTCATCATCTCTGTCACACCCTGCTTTACTTTTTCGTCGTCAAATCCGGTAGCCTCTTGTCTTATATCTTGCTCTATGCGCACAGCAGGTACGTAGAATTTCTCATCGTGCCAGCCCGCTGCAGTATAGCAAAACAGTGGTAAGGTTTGTGCCTCTGGTAAAGCTTCATAAGCGGCCATATATAAGCCCGTATGTGCCGGTGGTATGAATGCTGCTACAGCCCATCCTTTCTCGCACAAGCGCATCTCTCCTGTTGCTACGTCTATACCTATGCCTCTACGGTCGGGCAGCTCATATAGTGTGCCTCCTTCCGGTAGTTCTATCCAATCTGCTTCATCTATGGGCATTGCATCCCATCCACTTCTGCCAACGGCATAAAGTGTTTTGTCCTCAAAAATATTCCCTTCTCCGTCGGAGTATAACAGGTATGGCGAAGATGTTAACATACGCTTTGTTTTATGTACACTACCAGTCGTCAGTCACACGGTCTTTTTCAGCCGCTTTTACTTGAGCAAAGCAAAAAGTATCGAACGCTTCTTGGTTAATGTCTGTTTTTTTAATAGTCCACTGGTATAGTCTGCCATCAACAGTGTTGATGGTAAGTGTGTTGTATTTGTAAATGACGTTTTCTATCTCCCGCCATTTTATCTTTCTTCTTTTAGAGTTGGCAGGAAGTTTTACTCCTTCATCAGCTATTTCAATAGCATTGCTAATGCTACTGTTGTTTTCCCAGAAAAGAGCAAAAAATAATGCGGCTGCAAGAATACCATAAATGGCGAAGGCTACATTGAACCCTAATACAAATGAATATGCTGCTGCGAAAATAATAATGACCAGTTCGGCTATTCTTACCTTTTTATTATTGCTGGGTTGTAATAGCCAGCTATGCTTAAAGCGGGTAATGTATAAAAGGAATATACCTACCAGTAAAAATACAATGCCTATATAGGCCTCGGGCGGGTAGGTCGATCCGCTTTCGCCAAAGCCGATGTTGACCTTGGATAAAACACCCCCTAAGAGATAATAGACCGCCATCATGAATGCACTTATGCCAATCAAAGCAAAGCCTACAATGAAATGCAATGTGGTTATTTGATGTGGTTTTACACGCTCTTCTCTTAGCGGCAGTTCAAAATTCATAATGCAAAATTAAGCTTAATAATAGAACCTAGCTATTGGTCTATATAAAATGTGTCTGCTTGGTGCTCTGCAATAGAGTTGAGCTCTAAAAAAGTACAATCGGTAATGGCGATAACCTCATGCCATTCCAGCGGGGCTATCTCTAATTGTACTGGAGCGTTTAGTTCTTTTGTGTGTAGCTCTTTATCGTCTACATGATACCAGTTGATTGTACAACTGCCGTTCAGCAAGATGAATATTTCAGGGTTTTTAGTAGCAGATAGCCCTTTGTGATAGTGCCTGCCACTCACACTGCCTGCTTTACGATGCACGATCAGTTGCTTCCCTTCACGTGCATGTATATACTCCGCGGTATAGCCACGTTCATCTTGTCCTTTTATATCAATAGGAGTAATGACCATTATGCCGTCTCTTCACTATCTGTGGTCGTTTCTTCTTCTGCTGGTATTTCCTCGCCTCCCGCCAACTTTACCGAAAAATCCGTCAATGTTTTATTGGTAGGGCCTTGTATGTCTAAGATGCCTTGCTCTGCCAATTGGCTAAGTCTCCAGCCCAGATGTGTATCGGCAGTAGGTATGTTTAGCTTGCTTAAAGCCTGCCTTACAATTTTGCTGGCTTTTTGATATTGTTGGGAGCAGAAGCTAATTAAAGATTTATCGTAATGAGTTTCTTCTTTGCTGCTTATTTTCTTACCACCTTCTAAAACCCTTACTCCAGTATTGGCAGCTACTATGTTTTCCCATTCTTCTCCATCTACTTCCAGCTCTGCAGGTGTTACCTCTCTAGCTAGTTTGCGAGCTTTTACCAATTCCTTCGGCGCAATTTCACTCAGGTTTTTAGGATAGTAGACCTTGCCTTCCTCATTTAAAAAAGGTAAGCCTGCAATATTAAGCAGGTATATTCTGCCCAAATGTTTCTTCAGGTGAGTGAGTGCCCAATAGTAGGCACAAACATCGGCAGGCCAGGGTGCCATCCATATCCATACGGTAGCTTCCTCATTGTTGCTCAATGCTGTAGATACTTCCATGAGGCGTTCCAGATCATCCACTTTTACAGGTTTATCCTTTTCGTTGAGGATGACTTCATTCCAATATGCAGTGCGTGCCTGACTAAAGAAGTCGTGCGTTCCTTTTTGTAAAGGCCCTATATGCAATAGGTCTTTAAGCGCCAAAACGTTACCCTCCATAGATTCCTCGAGGTTAATAGCTTCTTTTAGTGGCGCAGCAGCCATGTCTCCAACTACTATATGATAAATCATGCGCACAAAAATAGCAATTGACGGCTACTTCCTGTAAGAGATAGTCCTATTTTTTCTCTTCTGTTGAAAACTTAAGAAATTAAGATTTCATTAACATTTTTTGTAATTTGGAAGTCAATTCTCACCAGTAAACAAAATAGAAATAAGGTTAGCTCCACCTGTGGTTAACTGCTTTGTTTTATTAAAATCTAGGTATGAAAAAACTACTACTATTATTATCGGTACTCATTACGGCACAGCTGGCGTTGGCGCAAGCACAATTTAGTTGTGGATCCGATGATGCTCATCAGAGAATGTTATTGGCAGATAGCAACTATGCTAAAGCAATACAGGCTTCTAATACCCGTTATGCGCAAATGATGCAGTCCAGTTCCAATGGTTTGCTGGCAACTGTAAATGGAGGGACTAAATATCAAATACCATTGGTGGTGCATGTTGTTCATACCGGTGGTGCTGTAGGTAGTATTTATAACCCTACGGATTCGGCCATTATCTCTATGATCAATTACCTGAACCAGACCTATGCGGCAACATATGCTTCCTATCCTGATAGTAGTTCGGGTGGAACCTATTTCCCGGTAGAGTTTGTGCTGGCAAAAAGAAATACAGGTTGCGGTTACAGCAATGGTATTAATAGAGTGAATGGTAATGGTTTGGCTAATTATACTTTGAGAGGTGTAAATAGTAACAACACTACAGGGGCTGCGGAAGCTGACGTGAAAGCGTTGAGCCGTTGGAATAACCACGACTATTATAATATTTGGATCGTTAATAAGATAGATAGTAATGACGGTACTTTTGGTACTTATACGGCAGGTTATGCTTATTATCCGGGAGCTTCCCCGACAGTTGATGGTACGATAATGCTGGCAACAACTGTGTATGCAGGTAATATAACTCTGCCTCACGAAATTGGCCACGCGTTTAACTTGCGTCATACTTTTGAGGGTGATGGTACAGGTAGTACTTGCCCGCCTACAACCAACTGTACCACTACAGGTGATCTTGTATGTGATACAGAGCCTCATAAACGATCGGTCTTCAATTGCCCTACTGACCCCAACCCGTGTACAGGTAACTCTTATGCTAACGTGCAGAAGAATATCATGGACTACTCCAATTGTCAGGACAGGTTTACGCCCGGACAAAAAGTAAGGTGGCTGGATGCCTTATTGAATGAAAGGGCAGGTTTGGTAAGCTCCATAGGCTCGGTAGATACAGGTACTAATGTGGCGTCCAACTCTTGTTCCTTTACCACAGCTAATGTTAACAATGGCTACAATTTAGGTCCGGCTTTAGTAAATCTAAATGACCTGTCGGCAAGCTCTAATGGTGGTTATAGTCAGGATAATTTTGCAGTGTATTTAGACCGTAGTTGCCAGCAAAGGGCTAATATAATACAGGGGCAGAGTTATACTTTGTCAGTAAAAACAGAAGGGCCTAATGCGCAAAAAGTGGCTGTCTATATAGATTATGATAATAACGGAAGCTTTAGTGCAGGGGAGTTGGTCTATAGTCATACGGGTAATGTAGCCGGAGATGAAACACATACTACTACTTATAGTGTGCCAACTTCCGGTATCACTACTTGTACGCCATTGCGTATGCGGGTATTAGCAACACATATTAGTGGTTCAATACCTACGAACGGTTGTGGTAATTTCTCTCCTGGTGGACAGGCAGAGGATTACTCCGTACTGGTAAAGCCATCTTCTGCTAATATAACAGCTACCGTATCAGGTACTAATCCTTCATGTAATGGTTCTTCTGTGACCTTTACGGTTACACCGAGTACCACCCTGACCAGCCCTTCTTACCAGTGGTATCTTAATAACGCTGCTGTGGGGACAAATAGTGCTTCTTATACAGCGCCTACCACTTTGGCGAACGGAAGTACATTGTTTTGTAAAATAAATTATACGGGATCGTGCGGTAGCGATAGCGTACAATCCAATACTTTAAATATTGTAAGGAATAGTTCTACTGTTACTCCTTCTGTAGCTATAGGTGCTAATCCTGGTAATACCATATGTAATGGTACATCAGTAACCTTCACAGCAACACCTACTAATGGTGGAACCTCACCAACCTATCAATGGAAATTGAATGGTGGTAATGTAGGTGCTGGTGGAGTTACGTATACCAATGCTAGTTTGGCTAATAACGATAAAGTGACTTGTGTGATGACCAGTAATGCTACTTGTGCTAGCCCTACTACGGCTACTAGTAATGAGATCACAATGGTGGTTACTGGAACAGTAACGCCATCAGTGAGTATAGCTGCCAACCCGGGTACAACTATATGTAGTGGCACATCGGTAACCTTTACGGCAACACCTACCAATGGTGGTACGTCACCAACGTATCAATGGAAATTGAATGGTGGTAACGTAGGTACTGGAGGTACTACATATACTAATGCATCATTGAGTAATAATGATGTGGTGACTTGTGTGATGACCAGTAATGCGTCTTGTGCCAGTACGCCAACTGCTACCAGCAATGGTTTAACGATGACAGTAACCAGTACCGTTACTCCTTCAGTAAGTATTGCTGCTAATCCGGGCAATTCTATCTGTACAGGCACATCAGTAACCTTCACGGCAACGCCTACTAATGGCGGTACGTCACCGATGTATCAATGGAAGTTGAACGGTGGTAATGTAGGTACGGGAGGTACTACATATACTAATGCTTCATTGAGTAATAATGATGTGGTGTCTTGCGTGATGACCAGTAATGCAGCATGTGCAACACCTTCAACAGCAACAAGTAATAGTATTACCATGTCGGTAGGCAACGCACTTGTTCCGTCGGTTAGTATCGCTTCAAATGCTGGTACTACTATCTGTAGCGGAGCATCAGTAACCTTTACAGCAACGCCTACTAATGGAGGAACAAACCCTACCTATCAGTGGAAGTTGAATGGTACTAATGTGGGCACAAACAACCCGCAATTTAATATTACCAGCTTGGCCAATAATGATGTAGTGACCTGTGTGATGACCAGCAATGCTACATGCGCCACACCTACTACTGCTACTAGTAATAGTATTACCATGTCTGTAACGACATCACTTACACCTATCGTGACCATTAGTGCTAACCCTGGTAATGTAGTTTGTACAGGTACGTCTATAACGTTTACAGCCACACCTACGGGTGGCGGTACATCGCCAACGTATCAATGGAAATTAAATGGTGCTAACGTAGGTATGGGTGGTACTACATATACCAATGCTTCATTGAGTAATAATGATGTAGTAAGTTGTAACATGACCAGCAATGCCACTTGTGCTACACCGGCTACGGTGGCTAGTAATAATATGTTGATCACTATATCTCCACAGATAACCCCATCAGTAAGTATAGCTGCTAACCCAGGTACTACGGTTTGTGCGGGTGCTACTACGGCTACCTTTACTGCAACCCCAACAGGTGGCGGAACATCGCCAACCTATCAGTGGAAATTAAACGGTGCTAATGTAGGAACAGGTGGTGCTACATATACAAATACGACTATTTCTAATAATGATGTGATAAGTTGTGTAATGACCAGCAATCTAGGATGTGTGACAACACCTACCGCAACAAGTAATAGTCTTACAATGTCTGTGGTTACACCGGTAACGCCATCAGTGAGTATCGCTGCCAACCCTGGCAATACGATATGTACTGGAGCGTCAGTAACCTTTACTGCTACTCCTACTAATGGTGGAACATCACCTACCTACCAATGGAAAGTGAATGGAACTAATGTAGGAACAGGTGGTACTACCTATACAAGTACTACTTTAAGTAATAGTGATGTGGTGACCTGTGTGTTGACCAGTAGTGAACCTTGTGTTACCAGCGCTACCGCTACTAGTAATAGTATTACTATGACGGTGAATGCTATCGTAACACCTTCTATAACAATTACTCCAAACCCTAACGATACGGTTTGTGCAGGCACAGTTGTAGGTTTCTTTAGTAATCCTGTAAATGGTGGTGTGCCTTTCTATCAATGGCAAGTGAATGGCGTTGATGTGACGGGAGAAACTAATTCTACTTTCAATACATCAACATTAGTAACAGGGGATGTAGTTACAGTAGTGTTGACCAGTAACCTAGCTTGTCTTACTACTACTACGGCTACCAGCCCGGGTGTAACTATGACTGTGAATACACCAGTCACTCCTTCAGTGTCTATTGCAGTAGCGCCAAGCAATACTATATGCAGTGGCACATCAGTAACCTTTACCGCCACACCAACTAATGGTGGCACGTCACCAACGTATCAATGGAAAGTAAATGGTGTTAATGTAACAGGTTCTGGAGCTACTTATACTTCAAGTACTTTATCAAATAGCGATGCGGTGAGTTGTGTTATGACGACAAGTTTGTCTTGTGTTACCTCAACTACTGCTACTAGTAATACCATAAATATGGCGGTGACACCTAGTGTAACGCCAGCAGTTGTTATTGCACCAGCTCCTAATGATACGATCTGTGCAGGTACATCGGTAACTTTTACTGCAACACCTACCAATGGTGGAACATCGCCTACTTACCAGTGGAAGGTGAACGGTATAAATGTAGGCACAGGTGGTACTACTTATACAACGACTGCGTTGGCCAATGGTGATGTAGTAAGTTGTGTAATGACCAGTAATGCAGCTTGTGCTACTTCAGCAACAGCTACGAGCAATAGTATTACCATGACCGTGAATCCTAACTTGATACCATTAGTAACTACGTCGGTATCTCCAAACGATACGATATGTGTGGGTACTTCTGTAACCTTTAGTTCTTCTGTTATTAATGGAGGCGCAACTCCAAGTTATCAATGGAAGAAGAACGGGACGGATATATCAGGAGCTACATCGGCTACTTATACATCAAGTACTTTAGTTAATAATGATGTGATCACTGTTGTAATGACCAGTAGTGAAACTTGTCTTTTAACAGCAACAGCTACCAGCACAGGAATTACCATGACTGTAAATCAAAACCTAACACCTGATGTGTCCATATCTGTTAGTCCAAACGACACAATATGTGCGGGTACACAAGCTAACTTTATGGCAACGCCTGTCAATGGTGGTACTATGCCTACCTATCAGTGGACATTGAATGGCGCTAACGTAGGTACAAGTAGTTTGTTCTATGCCAGCAGCACCTTGACCTCAGGAGATGTAATAAGATGTATACTGACCAGTAGCGAAACCTGTGTTACTAAAACAACAGATACCAGTAATCTGATCAGCATGCATGTTAATCCACTAACTATTCCTACAGTAAGTATTAGTTCTAATATTGGCACTACTACTTGTGAGGGTGGTACGGTTGTGTTCTCCAGCAGTTATACCAATGGTGGTACTTCACGTACCTATCAGTGGAAGCGTAATGGTACAGCGATAAGCGGTGCTACTAGTAGCACTTACACTACAAATACATTGAGTAATAGTGATGTGATCACTTGCGACATGACGATAAGTGCAGTTTGCCCTGCACCAGCTACAGTAACTAGTAACGCATTGACCATGACAGTGCTTGTACCTTCTCTATCAATACAAGTGTCTCCTACAGATACAATATGTGCGGGTACAGCAGTTATGTTCTCTTTAAACAAAAATAATGTAGGACCTAACCCTCAATATCAGTGGTACTTGAATAATGTAACAATGATAGGGGTAACGGCAGATGTATTTACATTACCACTTCCTGCAGATGGTGATGAGATAACTACTATATTCACTGGTAGCGATATCTGTGTGAACGCGCCAAGAAATGCTGATACTGTGAAACTATCGGTAACGTCTATTACTACTCCTGTGGCTACTATCTATGTTACTCCTGATAGTAATGTTACTCCTGGTCAGTATGTTATTTTCAATGCAGTGACCAATGCTAAAAATCCAAGTTTCCAATGGAGGAAAAATGGCATAGACATCACAGGTGAAACTAATAGTACTTTTGTTACAGGATCTTTTGTTGACCAAGATACGATAAGCTGCTTGGTGACTACACCTGATAGCTGTGCTACGGCAAGTAGTGTATTAAGTAATAAGATCAAAATGTCTGTAGCACCTGTTAGCGTTAAGCAAATAGCCGCCAAACAATTGTTTGATGATATTACCTTGTCGCCCAACCCTAATGGTGGGGCCTTCTATATCACTGGTAAGTTGAGTAGCAGTAGTCATGATGAAGATATAAAGGTCGAAGTCATTAATACGCTGGGAGCTGTAGTTTATAGAGGAACAATAAGTGTAGACCGTGGTGAGTTTAAGCATTACATTGATCTAGGTGATATTGCCGATGGGGGATTGCATATGGCACGCCTGCATCTCAATGGTAGTGTACACTATATTAAGTTTGTTACTGCAAGGTAATTGAAGCACCGAACAGTAAAAAGGGAGCGCATTGCGCTCCCTTTTCTTTTAAATAAATAGCGTGTATCTACCCAGTATATTACGTGTTTCTACTGATGATGTTTTTAAGGCTTGCTGATACTTTTACGAGGTAAAAATTATATCACCTTTAAAAGTAAATTTATGAATGAAAAAATTTTGGCTCTATTAGAAAACAATGAGCTAGACATGAAAACATTCTTAGAAAAGTTAGAAGAAGTGTCAAGTGAGATTTCTGTATCGGGAGGCCCTAAAATTATAAAGAGAACCGTGTACAGTGAAACCAAGCTTAACGACAAGTGCAAATCAGGTGTGGCAAGCCGTCGTTGTGTAAAGCTGACTTATGATGATGGGCAAGAGCATGAAAACTGTTCTAGTCGATGGAGTTGTATGTAGTAAAAAAGGGGCTGAAATTCAGCCCCTTTTTTAATTAATAGTATTTGTATTTAGGCGGTATCTGCCCTGCCAAACGCATATATAAATTGGCTTTTGCTTTATGGTTGGTGAGGTGGTCGTGTACAAATTGCATCCCTTCCAAACGAGTCATTTTATTACCTGCAAAAGAAGTGACCTCTTCATTAAGTAATTCTTTATTACTCATGCTTGCCATAGTAGCGCGGGCTATTTCTAGTTTTTCTTTTATGTAAGATTTAATATCCGCCTTTGTCATATTGGCTGCATTGATCACTGGTACATTGTCAGGACGAGGTATGTCTTTCAAGAAGAGGTTTGTAATTATTTCTGATGATTGTCCGATGTGTATGAGTTGTTCTGCAAAACTGCGCATGCTATCGTGTGGACGGAAATTCATAAGTTCATCAGGCATAGCATCTGCAAGTTCCAGTACCTGTTCTATGGCCACATCCCATACTTCTATCTGCTCTTGAGCAATGGTGTAGCTAGGCGCCTTTTGTTCTTGCTGTTCTTTGCATTGAGTGAAAAGTAAACTTAAAGAAAGTAATAACAAAAGCGATTTTGCGTAGTTCATTGATGTAGTTTTGGTTAGTGCAAAATTATGGAATAATACTCAAGTGATGATCTGTGCTAGTTTATGGTTATTTCATTAACACCACTTTCTTTAGCAATATGACAACAGTCAGCAGCGATGACGAAAGGCTGGTCGATGACAGCTTTGCCGTTTATAATAGCTACAAATTGGAAAACATCACGTTGGTTCTCTAATTTTTTTCTATAGCTGTCATTAAGTACAATATAGCTGTCTTGAATGAAAAGAGAAGATGTTTGATGTCTTATTGTGTCTCCCGTGCTTTTTCTGATAGTATAGAAGTCGTCTAGTTTTACAGCATCTCCTTGCTTGTTAGTTACTTTTATAGCTATTGATCTAAACTCATAGGTGCAAACAACATCTTTACAAACATTAGTATTGTCAGTTACCTTTTTGCAGGAAAAGCAAGAGGTGATGGCTAGTGCTGTTGCTGATAGAAACAAAATGTATTTCTTCATAATTATAGTTTTAGTCTGTTTGTATATTTATGGAATAGTGATCGTGTCTGGTCCGGTTACTTTTTTTATATGGCAGCAATCTGCGGTAATGAAATATTCTTGGTCGATAACGGTTTTGCCATCTTTTATGCCAATAAAACGAAAATGGTCTGATCGGTTTTTAAAAACATTCATATAATAATCGCTAAGTACTGTGTAAGGACTAGTAAACGGCATGGCGCCATTATTTCTAGGTAGTCTTATGGTATCTCCTGTACTTTTTCTTATCGTATAAAAATCGAATAGAGACACCTCATTCCTATTAATGTCTTGCACATTTACTAGTACGGTGGCATATATGCCACTACAAACAACATCATTGCAAACATCCGCCCCGTTATTGGCTTTGTCGCAAGAGGTATAGATAAATATGCTGATAGTCAAAAGGATAGAGGAGAGGTGTTTCATGTTCAAATTTTTCTAACTAACGCAAATACTATACCACAAATTGTAGGAGCAAAGCAGAAAGACAACACCAATATAAAACTAAGGTAACATTGCAAAAGTAGTTTTGCAACTTAAAACACCCAACCTCATGTTTACCATCATTAATTGGATAATACTATTATTACTATTAGTTAAAGTAGTTTACGAGGTGGTGTTTTATAAGCGACAAATGAGAAAATATTACCACAGCAAACAGCAGTATTATTTAGGTGTAGGCTTGTGGGTAGCACTATTGCTGTTATGGATGGGGGTAATAATATTCGGTTGGTTTTAGCGAGCAGTAATAAGTCTAAGTCCACCCAAAAGCTGTGGCATAGTTCTGTAGGAGCTATACTTTTTATCCCATTCACCTGATGCTAGGTCTTCACCTAATCGTTGTACTATACGCTCCTCTTCTCCTGCTTGTAAAAAGCCCCATGCCGATTGTGATTTTCTTACCTCCTTATTGAGGAAAGCCTCTGGCCTACCATAGAAGGCTTCTTGAAAACCATCAACACAGTCGAGTGGTATGGGTAGCTCTTCTACCGTACAGTGCCCACCAAGCGCATTGGTAATGGAGGCAATAGAAGGGTAGCGTTGACGCTCAACGTTAATGAGGGCTTGCATGTATTCTTTGTTCCAAAAACGATCCAGCGCATCGGGGTCGAAGGTGAGGATGGCTACTGCACCTTTGGTAACGCGGCGCATCTCTTGTAGCCCTTTAGCCACATCGGGCCAGTGGTGTACGGTGATGGTAGCCATAGAGGCATCAAAGCTATTATCATCAAAAGGCAGCGCATCGGCTTTGGCATTGATAGCAGGTGTTCGGTTTTGTTCCAAGCGTTGTAGGCGCATGTTTAGAGACGGCTCTACCGCTACAATGTATTTATCCTCGGGCTCATAAGAGCCAGCCCCTGCTCCTACGTTGAGTATGGTATGGGCGTTGCTTAGTGCGTTATGGATATATGCCGCTATGCGCGGGTCGGTTTGGCGATGCGCGGCATAGTCTTGTGTTTGTGCATCGTAGTTGAAGGCAGGATTGGTTATATCACTCATGGTGCTGCAAGTTACAGCATCAAATATTTAAGTGCTGTTAAATAAGTGGCTGATACAAATCGTAGTTCTCGTTATCAAAGCACACAAATATCACTTCCTCTAGTTGTTCATTATTGGCTAAAAAGTTTTTCACCTCTGTTGTAGCTATTACCGCAGCTTTATCTTTTGGGAAGCGATAGATACCTGTGCTTATATTAGGAAAGGCAATGCGGCGAACATTGTTCTCTACGGCTAGTAGTAAACTATTACGATAAGCATTGGCTAATAGTTGTTCTTCTTTTTCTTTGCCATTCCACACAGGGCCTACAGTGTGTATCACAAAGGTGGCAGGTAGTTTTCCTGCTGTGGTGATAACCGCTTCTCCTACCTTGCATTTGCCTTGTCGCGCTCTTATGTCTTTACAGGCATCGAGTATGGCCTCACCTCCTGCACGGTGTATAGCACCATCTACACCGCCACCACCTAGCAGAGAGGTGTTAGCAGCATTCACAATAGCATCTACTTCTATTTTAGTAATGTCGCCTTGTATCAATGTGATTTTTGACATGCTGCAAGTTACGGCATCTGACATTAAGCGCTGAAAAAAACACTGTTTTAATATCTAAGAATTAATGACAACTTTGTTGTCTATGAACTTTCTAAGGCAAAGAGACTTTTTATTTTCTAATGCAGAGTTTTATAAGTACCTGCCTGCCGATAGGGCTAAGCTCATATCTGATACAGAGTTGCATATCACTAAAAGAAAGGGGAGGTATGCTATAGTTAAATACTTTAGGCTTTCTGTGTTAGTATTATTATACACTATTGTTTTAGGCTTCTTTTTTATTGTGTGGTACCTAGGTCTTCAGGAGCAATTAAAGCAACTTACCAGTCCTTTGGTAGTTGTAACCTTATTATTTACATGGAATTTGTACCGACAATTATATCCTTCACGTAATATTCATAATAGACTTACCAGAGTTATAAAAGGGGATGGCACTCTGGAAGTGAATGGCGTAACATTCGCTGTAGACAACTCTACAGGTGTGTATGCCGACTGGGAGTCTACAGGGAAACATACAGGTTATTTTGCCATTGGGCTGGTGCTACGTGAGCCGCATAGTATCAAGCGCTATCCCATTATGTCTTGCGAGCGTTACGAGCTGACTACTTATACCAAAGTGATTACCGACTTTACAGGGTTAGAATATGAAGAGAAAGCGCCGATGCCAACTAGCAGGACAATGGATTGGATGATGCGTAAAATATAATGTATATAAATCCTTTCTTTGCAATTACTAATGTCTACCGATAGAATACATATAATTTCTGAAAAAGAGCTTGAGATTAAGAATAGAGGTGATTGGGTGATGCTTGCCAAAGCATTTGTAGTTTTAGGGTTACCTTGTCTAGTTGGTTATCTTATTTACAATGGTACGGTAACATCTATTGTCGAAAAGAGAGGCTTCTTTTCTCTGTTTCTAGTTATGGCAGTATTGGCGTACATATGCTTTAAGGGTTTGATCAGTCCGCTCTTTCTAATAGATAAAAATTACAGATTGTTGAAAGACAGTGGAGTGTTGCTTGTTAATGGTGGGGTGTATACTATAGATGAGTCATCAGGTATCTATAGGCGTAAGGTAATAGTTAGTTTAGGAAATAAAAGAGGGGCAATAGTTTATTATGTAGTTGGTTTAAGGTTAAGAGAACCTAGTAAAGTAATTAATAAAGGATTAATGATTTGTAATGAATACGAAACAATGTCTTATGCTAAAGTATTAGCTAATTATACGGGTTTGGAGATAGAAGACGATATTTTAAACCCTCCTGACTATTATTAATGCCAGCCGATAGAATACATATTATATCTGATAGGGAGCTAGAAATTACCCCACGAAAAGGATGGTTTGTTTTTGCCAGACTTACCGCAGTTCCGTTACTTTTATTTGTTGCTATAGCACCAGTTTTTTTTGTCGACATGATATTGAAAAGTGCCGAATTGAAATTTGTATTCATTGGGTTGCTATTAGCACTAGTTTTCCTCGCTTTGACAGCGCTGATATTTTATAAAATTATTTACAAGCCATTTTATATTGTAAATACAAAAAAATATATCCTGAAAAAAGGTGAGCAATTACAGGTTGGTAGTAAACTTTATACACTAAATAGGGAAACCTCTGGTATCTATATGGGTTTTGAAGAAACACTAAGGTCTTCGGGCTACTATACCGTTGGTTTGCGTATCCGCGCGCCATATAAAATTAAACATTACCCTATACTTACTTGTAAGAGAGAAGAAATGGAAGCTTATGGGAAGGTCTTAGCAGATTTTGCAGGACTAGAACTAGAATACACTTTATTCGGGTAAATTTTACCCCAGCACTTCACTCAATTCCACTCCTAAGCCCTCACATATCTGTTTCATGTACAGGTAAGATGGATTGAAGTCTCCTTGTTCTAAGCGGGATATAGATTGCCTGTCTTTGCCAATAGCATGCGCCACATCTGTTTGTGATAAACCTTTCTCTTCGCGTATTGCTTTAAAACGCGCACCTAGTTTTTTCAACTCTTTTTTATCCGCCTTGCTCAATGGTTGTGGCATACTCAATAGTAAGCCTAGTCTTGAAAATTATTAGCATCCGTACGATTGCTAATTGAAATATTATTTCTAACTTTATCCTTCCAAATAAGATTACCATGAAACAGCAAATATTTAAAGGGTTCGACTATAGTGCTAAGGAGTTATCGGCTTATGCATTCAGTATAGACACTTTTATCATCTCCTTGAAAACGGATGAAATCATCCAGTTTGTCCCTGATGATGCTATTGCTTTTCGTAAGTGGTTGGACGTGCATGGTATTCGTGATGTAAACAACGGTGAGGTATTATTGAAGCATAAATAATATTGCTTTACCTTCAAAGAAGGGTATTGATAATACCCTTCTTTGATTTATATAATAGAACTAAGAGAATGAAATACATAAAACTTAGTGTGCTGTTGGTGAGCCTGCTATTCATTAATAGTGCTTTTGCACAGGAATATAAGCATCAAATTAATTGTTCACCAGTTACGCAGAATTTTCAAGGTTGGTCCGTAGATGTACAGTACAAGTTCATTCGTCCCAAATCAGTATTATACTTCGGGCCATCTATCCTGATCAACCCACCACACAAGGCTCGTAACTATAATGCTGTTTTTAAGAACAAAGCTTATGCCAGCAGTTTGTTACAACATATTATGTTAAAAGCAGGGTATGAATATAGCATCAAGTTTAAAGAAAATGGAGTTAGGCTATTCCCTTTTGCAGAGCTGCATTTTGCTAGGACAGATTTGAAATATGAATATTATCAAGGAATGATTGCTCCAGAAACTTATGATAATGATACTTCGATAAGTATTGTAGAATATAATCTAGTTGATCCTATTATGAAAAATGTATTATTCTTGAACGTCAATTTAGGTGTTGGTATTGAGATTCCACTTGCCAATCGAATTAGCTTACAAGAAAGAGTTGCGCTAACTCAAAATACTGCATACTTCGATGATAATATTAATGGGACGCAATCCTTTTTCTTCAGTTTTGGCTTTTTTCACTCATTGGGTTTGAATTACTCTTTTAAATAGTTGCGGTATTTTGAAAAAGATAATTATTGTATTGATAGCATTATTAAGTACGTTCTCTATCAAAGCGCAGAAAAAAGAAAGTCGTTCATCTTTTCTTATTAGTCCGTATGTGCTAGCCGATGTGGGTAGGAGTTACAATCTTGTTTATCAGTATTACATTAACGATAAATTTCGTGCTTATCTGGGGGTAAAGTATCATCAGAATTTTTTAACCGATGCAAAACTAGATAGTGAGGAACTACATCATCGTTTTCACGCAAACAGTGAGGCTCAAAAGATTGGCTTAAATGCAGGTGTGCAATATTTCATTAAATGGAAATATAGCATTGCCAAGCCTTATGTCTATTACGATTTGAGTTATTCGCGTATGGATACAAGAGCTTTTGTTTTGTCAGATAATGATACCACAATAAATCAAAATTCAAAAAGGCAATTACTTACTCCTGTTAAGTACTATAATGTAAGTGCATTTGAAAATAACATTGGGCTAGGTTTGTTAGCAAATATTGCTGGTGGTCTCTCTATTAATCTACGAGGAGGCGTTGGGGCAAACTTTATATTTAACCTTCCTGAGATAAAATATACAAGTGGCATGCATATTAATCCTAGCTTTCAGTTTGCTGTAGGGTTACAATATGCCATTCCTTCAAAGTAGAATACACGCATTATGTGAGACTGCTTCGTTCCTCGCAGTGACGTGTGTTGTTTAGACTGCATTGTTTATACACAGGAGATTTCTCGCGATGCTTGAAATGACAAGGGGTGAGCTTCATTTTTTTCGTCATTGCGAGGAGTGTAGCGACGTGGTCATCTCACAATAACAAGTACACGTATAACGTGAGACGGCTTCGTGCCTCGCAGTGACGAGGGATTATGTGCATTTTATTTTAACATATAAAAAGCGTATATTTGCTATAGTAAATTAGTCTAAGATCCCTATCATGAAAACCAATCCTACCCACACAGCTACACAGCAGAAACACCAAACATTCGTAACCCAATACCTGCTCACGGGCGATGCCGTGCAAGCCTATACGACAGCCTATCCCAATGCACATGGCGAGGCGGCAAGAGCCGCAGCATCGCGGTTACTAGCGCGCCCCGAAATAGCCACGCAAATAGCCCAGGCACAGCAGCAGGCACGCAGCACCGCGGTAGCTGCGCTGGAAGTCGTTACCAGCCAGCACTTACAACAGGAGTATGTCTCCATAGCAGAGAAGCGGGCGATACTCGCCAAGATGATAGGTGGCGACTGGAAACGAAAACGGTACATCAACCTGCGCCAGCGCGTAGAGCTGGTAGAAGAAGGCATTAGCAACCATGCCCTGCTGCGCGCCATAGAGCTGGATACCAAGCTCGCCATCATGCAAGAACAGCTGGTAGCCATAGAGGTAAAGGAGGAAGCAACAGAAGACATAGAAGAGGGCAGCGAAGAGCAGATAAAGCGCAGCATCCCCTTCCCCAAATATGGCGATAAAGAGGCCATGCGCTTCTGGTGCAATTATCATTACGGTGAGGGCTATTACGATAAAATAGCCACTGGCGATGGTACGCCCGCCAATCCGCTACGCCCCAATACAGCCGCCTCTGTTAACAAAACCTGACATTTTAACGTTATGGGCTGCATATAGTCGGCATCTCGAATTATATTTGCAGCAAATTTGAAAAAATACAGATATGAGTTTTATAGCTAACATTCATGCCCGTCAGATATTAGATAGTCGTGGCAACCCAACAGTAGAAGCAGATGTGATCACCAGCGATGGCTTTAGAGGCCGTGCAGCTGTGCCTTCGGGAGCCTCTACAGGAAAGCACGAGGCGGCAGAGCTTCGCGACAATGTGAAGAAAGAATATATGGGCAAGGGCGTGATGAAAGCAGTAGAATTTGTGAACTCTTCTATAGCTGATGAGCTATATGGTTTCGACATTACCGACCAAGTAGGTATCGACAAGGCTATGATAGCCCTAGACGGTACGCCTAATAAAAAGAAACTAGGTGCTAATGCGATACTTGCCGTGAGCTTGGCAGCAGCCAAAGCAGCAGCACAGGCATCGGGCCTTAGCCTATACCGCTACATAGGTGGTGCTAATGCAAGAACACTACCTGTGCCGATGATGAACATCTTGAACGGTGGTGCGCACGCGGATAACAAAATTGACTTCCAAGAGTTTATGGTAATGCCTGTGGGTGCTTCTTCTTTCAGCGAAGGGCTACGTTGGGGTGTGGAGATATTCCACCACCTAAAGGCGGTACTAAAGAGCAAAGGATATAGCACGAATGTAGGTGACGAAGGTGGTTTTGCACCGGATATCCAAAGCAATGAAGAAGCTATTGAAACTGTACTATTAGCCATCAAAAAAGCAGGCTACAAAGCAGGTACTGATGTAATGATAGCTATGGACGCTGCTATCAGTGAGCTATACGATGCTAAGAGCAAAAAATATGTATTCCACAAGAGCGATAATAGAAAAATGACCAGCGCACAAGTGGTAGACTACTGGGCAGATTGGTGTAAGAAATACCCAATCGCTTCTATAGAAGATGGTATGGATGAAGATGACTGGAAAGGATGGGCGAGCATTACAGAAAAGCTAGGTGCGAACACTCAATTGGTAGGTGACGATCTATTTGTTACTAATGTAAACCGTTTGAGCCAAGGTATAGAGCAAGGAGTAGGTAATGCACTACTAGTGAAAGTAAACCAGATAGGTACACTTACAGAAACTATTGAAGCGGTAACTATGGCACAGCGTGCGGGTTACAACACTGTAATGAGCCACCGTAGTGGTGAAACAGAAGATTCAACTATTGCTGACTTGGCAGTAGCGTTGAACTGCGGACAGATCAAAACAGGTTCTGCCTCTCGTAGCGATCGTATGGCGAAGTACAACCAACTATTAAGAATTGAAGAGGAGTTGGGAGAAAATGCCTATTATCCGGGAAAAGACCTTAAATTTGGTCTATAGTGAAAAAGGTATTCCGCATACTGCTCAATAAATACTTACTCACGGCTATAGCTTTTATAGCTTGGGTAGGATACTTCGATCAGAATGATTGGATCACCCAACAACGCAAAAAGAGCGAGCTACAAGAGTTGAAACAAAACGTTGTGTACCTCAAGGCCGAAACTGCAAAGATGAAAGCCGAAAAGGAAGCCATAGTTAACGACCCAAAGGCATTAGAAAAATTTGCCCGCGAGCGTTACCACATGAAAAGAGACAACGAAGATGTATATATATTCGAGTAGCATAACAAATCGTAACAATTTGTAACAAATCATAACAAAGCCGAAGCAAAATGCTTCGGCTTTGACCTTTATGAAGATTTTCTTCTTTGTAGTTCTTTATTTATTAAGCTGAGTTCTCGGCTGGTTTGTCCTGCTACTGAGGTGTTCTCCTGCGCGCGTCGCATCAAGTACGGCAGCACATCCTTCACAGGTCCGTATGGTAAGTATTTCGCCACGTTATATTTACTATGCCCCAAGTTGAAGGAGATATTATCACTCATGCCGTATAGCTGCGAGAACCACACGCGCTCATTATCAGCAGGGATATTGTGCTCGTGCATATATTTGGCAGCTTCATAGCAGCTCTTCTCATTATGTGTTCCGATGAATACGGCTAGTTTGTCTAGACGTTGTAAACAGAAAAGTACTGCCTCGTCGTAGTCTTTATCAGTGACGGCTTTTGTAGTTTGTATGGGATCTTCGTAGTTCATCTTTATACTACGTTCGCGCTCTTTCTCCATATATGCGCCACGTACCAATTTAGCGCCAAGAATATAGCCTTTGCTGCTAGAGTGTTCGAAAGATTCCTTTAGGTAAGGCAATGCAATAGTAGTATAAAGCTGGAAAGTATTAAAAACCCATGCTTGAGTTTTGTTGTAGCGTTCCATCATCAGGTTCGCTAATTGGTTGACAGGTTTTTGTATCCAAGTCTCTTCAGCATCTATTAATATCATAACACCTTCTGCAGCACCAGTTTGACAAATAGTGTCGATCCTATTATTTACTCTTTGCCACTCCTCTGTTTCGGCAGTAGATAAATGTTCGTTTTTATGGATTTTTTCTAATAATCCAAAACGAGCAAACCCTGTTACTTTAATCGAAATAAAAGGGATATTGTCTTTAGAGCCTGCATATTTAATTGCCTTAATAAATTCTGGAACAGCTTTATCAAATTCACTTTCACCATCTTTTCCTTCCACTCCATAATCTAGTATGACATTAACATTGAAGGGAGCAAGTACTTCTGATGTTTTAGCCGCAGCTTCCATAGTTTCCCCTCCACAAAATTGTTGAAAGATAGTTTTCTTTACAATGCCACTAATTGGTAAATGCCAGTTAATGGCCCAAGTAGTTAAGCTCATCCCTAGTTTGGTAATTGAAGGGGAGCCAATAGCTGCAAATAACAATTGAGCTGTTTTTAAAGCTTTGTTGGTACGATATTTGAAAGCTATTTCCGTGTTGTCAAATTCAGGAAGCATATTCTATTATATGAGCTGCAAAAGTACTTTGGAAGATTGAATGAAGGAAATTTATCCTCAATTTGTCATTGTACTGTATTAAATAGCCTGTTTTATACCTAAATGCCAACTAAATAAGTAAAATATTTTGTCTGATTGACTAGATAATTATTAACTTTACGATTCTATAATTTATTAAAAAACGTATCAAATGATGAAAAAATTACTTTTATCTATTTTGGGTGGTGCTGTTGCACTTGGCGCGTATGCACAACAAAATAGTACAGATGCATTGCCTTTTGTACAAAAAGCAAATGAGCAATATAGAGTTCCGGTTAAGCAGGACTTCTCTTTAGTTTCTGCAGGACCTAGTGATGCAGTGAGATTTAAATCTAACTCAGCTAATAAAACTACTGGTGCTGGTGGTAAAAGATGGTACAACCACTTTAGCCTTGTTGAGCAATTCTTCGCTACAACACTAGCAAATAACACTTTTGTACAGTCTATCTGGTTTGACTCTACAGTAAAACAAAGATTCAATACTGGTCTTGGTACAATTAACTTCTCTGCAGTGAGCCAAGTAATTGATCCATTTGATGCAAGTATGTTTAATGACCCATCATTTGCTTCTGATATTAGAATTCAAAGCTTTGATGCTTATACAGTTGACTCTGTAAGTATTAGAGGTGCGTATGTAAGAATGCCTGGTCAACCAGCTAACCAAGTTGATACTATGGTTTTATCTGTAATTCCTATGGATAACATCGCATGGTTCTTAACTAAATCTAACTACCCAAGCATTTCTAACTATATTACTGGTGATACTCTATATGGATATTCTCCAGTTAATGCTGATAGTGCAACTCGCTCTGCATTACCAGGTACAAACGTTGTAAACAACGTACCTAGATACTGGAAAGAGCCTTTGACTGCTGCTGACGGAGATACTCCAAACACTACAAACAACACTGTTACTGTAAGAACTTATGTATTTACTGTTCCTCGTGGTGGTTTAAGTGTAGGTGCTGGAGACCGTTTTGCTGTAACTGCAGCGTTCAAATCTGGTGGTACTTGGAATGCTAACGTTGACTCAGTAACTGCTCTTCACCGTTTCATGCCGATCGCTGGTGCGGTTGCTCCAAGTACTGCAATGCCTTACTATGCTAACTCTCCTACAAGCAGTAGAAGTATGGCTGGTTTGATGTTCTCTACTGGTGGACGTTTTGTTCCTTCTGTACACATCGAGGTATTTAACACTACAGCTTATGCTCAAGAGTTCTTCAACATTGGTGCTCACGTAACATGTGCTACTTGTGAAACTGTTGGTATCAACGATGTTAACACTTCTGTTATCAGCGCTTCTAAAGCATATCCAAACCCTGCACAAGGTCAATTATTCGTTCCATTTGCATTGAACGCTACAACTAATGCAACTGTAACTTTGACTAACACTGTAGGTCAAATCGTTAAAACTCAAAGCTTCAATAACGTAAACGAAGGTAGAGCTGAATTCTCTACTTCTGACTTAGCTAACGGCGTTTACTTCTACACTGTAGAAGCTCAAGGTCAACGTCAAACTGGTCGCGTTGTAGTAGCGAACTAAGTAGATATTTAAATCTATTATAATAGAAGAGGGTAACAGAAATGTTACCCTCTTTTCTTTTTTTTAAAACAATAGTTTATTATTGCACACGTCCGTGTTAATTTTTTGATCGGGTTAAATAAAAGAGTATATAAAAAGAAAACGAATAGAGAATGGCAACAAACCTGCTTATAGTGGAGTCTCCGGCAAAAGCAAAGACTATTGAGAAGATATTGGGCGAAGAGTTTCAGGTGAAATCTTGTTACGGGCATATACGTGATTTGAAGAAAGAGGATATGGGGATAGATGTTAAAAACAATTATCTGCCCTCTTATAAAATATCTGATGATAAAGAAAAGGTAGTAAAGGAGTTAAAGTCACTTGCCAAAAAATCGAAAGAAGTATGGTTGGCAACGGATGAGGACCGTGAAGGAGAGGCGATATCTTGGCACTTATGCGAAGTTTTGGGGTTAGACCCAAGTACAACTAAGCGTATTGTGTTTAGTGAGATAACTAAGAAAGCAATAAAAAAAGCTGTTGAGAATCCAAGAACTGTGAATATGGACTTGGTAAATGCTCAGCAGGCAAGAAGAATACTAGATAGGTTAGTAGGTTTTGAAATATCGCCGATCCTTTGGCGTAAGATAAGCATGCGCAACAATCTATCGGCAGGTAGGGTGCAGTCGGTTGCTGTAAAGTTGATAGTGGAAAGAGAACGTGCTATTAATCAGTTTCAACCTGTAAGTAGTTTTAAGGTTGAAGGTTTTTTCAACGCTCCTGACTTAAATAAAAAGAAGATCACTTTTAAAGCCGAAGGTGATAAGCTAAGCGATGTAACTAAAGCAAAGGATTATCTTGAACAATGTGTTGGTGCAAAGTATACAGTACAAGATATACAAGTTAAGCCTGCTAAAAAGTCACCAGCTGCTCCTTTTACAACATCTACACTACAACAAGAGGCCAGTAGAAAGTTAGGCTATTCTGTATCTAAGACCATGTTGCTAGCGCAAAAGTTGTATGAAAATGGACATATTACTTATATGCGTACCGACTCAGTAAACTTATCGGATACGGCACTAGAAGACACAAAGAAGAGTATAATAGAAATGTATGGTGAAGCATATCACCAACAACGAGCATATAAGACTAAAAGCGATTCGGCTCAAGAAGCGCACGAAGCTATCAGGCCTACTGATATGAGTAAAACATCAGTAACCAATGCTGACCAAAGTAGGCTGTACGACCTGATATGGAAGCGTACTATGGCTTGCCAAATGGCAGATGCGCAGTTAGAACGTACAACGGCAAAAATAGAAGTGTCTACCAATGGAGATCTGTTTACGGCTAAAGGTGAGGTGATGAAGTTCGAAGGTTTCTTAAAGGCATACGCAGAAGGTAAAGATGAGGAGGATGAAGAAGATGACAGCACAGAAGGTATGTTGCCACCACTAACTGTAGGTCAAGAGTTAGACTTGAAAGAGATGAGAGCTACAGAGCGTTTTACTCGTCCTCAAGCAAGGTTTACAGAAGCTTCTCTAGTGAAAAAGCTCGAAGAGTTAGGTATCGGTCGCCCGTCAACATATGCGCCTACTATTAGCACGGTACAGAATAGAGGTTATGTAGAGAAGAGAGAAAAAGAAGGAACCCCAAGAGAGTATGATGTACTAACGCTACAAAATGATAAAATTGAAGAGCGTAAGGATACTGAGAATGTAGGTGCGGAAAGAAATAAACTATTCCCTACCGATCTAGGAATGGTGGTAGTAGATTTTTTGAGTGAGCACTTTAAAAAAGTAATGGACTACGGCTTTACAGCCAAGATAGAAGGGGAGTTTGATACTATTGCAAAGGGGCAACTGGTATGGAATGAAATGTTGCACAACTTCTACACTCCTTTTCATGAGAATGTAGAACATACGCTGGAGCATGCAGACAGGGTAAGAGGAGAACACGCATTAGGTACTGACCCGGAAAGTGGTAAGCCTGTAATAGCTCGTTTGGGTCGTTTTGGCCCAATGGTACAAATAGGAGATAGTGAAGATGAGGAAAAGCCACGTTTTGCAAAACTACGCCAGCACCAGAGTATAGAAACGATCACCTTCGAAGAAGCGATGGAGTTATTCAAACTACCTAGAAAACTAGGTTTGTTTGAAGGGGAAGATGTCGTAGTAAATATTGGTCGTTTTGGCCCTTATGCACAACACATGGGTAAGTTCTACTCTTTGAAGAAAGAGATGGATCCTTACAAAGTAGAATTGGATGAAGTAGCACCACTAATTGTGGAGAAGCGTAAGGCACTAGCAGAGAAGACAATTAAGGTATTTGAAAAAGAGAAAATAAAGATATTCAAAGGGCCTTACGGTCCTTATATAAAGCAAGGTCTTCGCAATTTTAAAATTCCTAAGGAAAGACACGAGACAGCTGCTGATATAACACTGGAAGAGGCTCAGGCTATTATTGAAGAAATAAAAGCCAACCCACCTAAGAAAACTGCTAAGGGTAAAAAGAAGAAGTCGTAAAATAGTAGTAACTTAAGTGTAGAAGAATTAGTTCTGAATGCCAGAAAAGAAAGAAATATCAGCACTATTGCGGTTGATAGACGACCCTGATACGGAGGTGTTTGATACCGTTGCAGATAAAATACTCAACTATGGTACCGAGATCATAGGTGATCTGGAACAGCTTTGGGAGATAACTGTTGACCAAAATGTACAGGAGCGTATTGAGCATTTAATACATCGTGTTCATTTCCAAGATCTGGAAAAAGATTTTTTTGACTGGAGCAATCAGGAAGATCCCGAATTGATAACAGGAGCTATGTTGATCGCTAAGTATCAATTTCCTGAGCTTAATATAGATGTTGTATTAAAGCAGTTTGAAAAGATTCGTAGAAATATTTGGTTGGAGCTAAATAATTATCTCACACCATTGGAGAAGGTAAATGTACTGAACAGTATTCTTTACAACTACTATAAATTGGAAGGTCATGAGCTAACAGAGCGAGAGCCCAAGCACTTCTTTATCAATCAAGTACTGGAGAGTAAACAAGGTAATCCTTATGGTATAGGAGCATTGTATTTGGCTTTGTGCGAACAGTTGGACATACCTATCTTCTGTGTAGATATTCCTAAGCAGTTGGTGTTTGCTTATGTAGATACTTTACATCACTTCTACAATCCATACGATGAGGCTGTTCAGCAAATTCAGTTTTTCATAGATCCTATAGGTGGTATGGTATATACTCAAGCAGATGTAGATGCCTATTTGAAAAAGATAAATGCAAAGGATAGTGAAACTTATTTCACACCATTAACTAATAAGCAGGTTATCTTTAAGATGCTGGAGGAGCTAAGCCTTTGCTATAGATATAATAGAGATGACCAAAAGGCCGACGAGATACAGCATTTAATGCATATAGTAGTACGCGATAGTAGTGACGATGATGTAGCGCAAGATGAGGATCAGTTCTAATAGCTAGAAAAAGCAGATAATCCCTCTTTTATTTCCGTTAAAGATAATGGCTGAATATAAGCCTTACCAATACTATGCAGTAATACAAAGTCTATGGTATCGCCATTGCTTTTCTTATCCATGGTCAATGCTGCTAGTACTTTGTCTATATCTATTGTTCTGCTAGTAGGTAGTAAGTAGTTGGTTAATGTTCTGCTAATAGTTTCGTTAAGCGGGGCTGCATTTTTTTCTGATATGATACTGGCAACGAGCATACCCAATGCTACTGCTTGCCCATGAGGTAGCTGATAAATACTCTCTATAGCATGCCCTGCTGTATGGCCAAAATTGAGGAGTTTTCTTGTGCCCTTTTCTTGTTCATCTGCTTGAACGATCTTGTTTTTCCAGTCTACACATTTATTAATGATGTAGGAAAGGGCAGTTTTGTCTTGTTGATAGTAACTAAGGTTGTTAGTAGCTAACTCTTCAAAAAGAGGTTGGTCGAACAAGCAACCGTACTTAATGATTTCAGCGAATCCGTTACTCCATTCCTCTTGTGGTAGCGTGTCCAGAAATCTAGCGTCGTACAATAAAAACTGAGGTTGATTGATACAGCCTAGGAGGTTTTTATGAGTATGATAATTGATGCCATTTTTACCACCTACAGAGGCATCAACCATTGCAAGTAGGCTAGTGGGTGCAAACCCGAATGGGACGCCTCGCATATATATGGAGGCAATGAAGCCCGTGATGTCTGTAACAACACCGCCACCTACGCCCAGTAGAAAAGTCTTACGATGAGCTTTGTGCGCTATTAGTTGGTCGGTTATAGACGTAATGGTCGTTAGGTCTTTGCTTTGCTCGCCGGCAGGTATGGTTATAACCGCTTTGAAGGGTTGAAAAAGCGTATGATACTGCTCGTATACATTACTGTCTGTTATGATGATACATTGTTTAATGTCAATGAGCTCATTTACTGCCGCAAAGGAGCTATTGAAGTGGTATTGTACCGTTCCCGTAGGAAATGAAACAGAGTATTGCATACAGGTATAAAGGTAGTGGATATTATACTATCACACATGCTGATAGTAACGTATAGATTATTGATGTCAGTAAAAGGGTTTAGAACGAGGTAATTCGTAACTTTGCCCTTCTGAAAAAATACAAGCAATGAGTAGGAACGGAAAGGTTTTGGTAGCAATGAGTGGTGGTATTGATAGTACCATCAGTGCGTTAATGCTTCATAATCAAGGATATGAGGTGGTAGGTGTGACCATGAAGACATGGGACTACGCTACTGCCGGAGGCGGAAAGAAGGAGACTGGTTGTTGCAATTTGGATTCATTCAATGATGCTAGACAAGCGGCTGTAGAGCATGGTTTCCCCCACTATGTATTAGATATCAGAGAGGAGTTTGGAGATTTTGTTATCAATAATTTTGTTGAGGAATATATTGCAGGTCGTACACCCAATCCTTGTGTATTGTGTAATACCCATATAAAATGGGCTGCTCTGCTAAAGCGTGCTAATGCGTTGGATTGTGAATTTATAGCTACAGGGCATTATGTGAAAGTGAGGGAAGAAAATAACAGACATATTATTTCTCGTGCTAAGGACTTGACAAAAGACCAGAGCTATGTGTTGTGGGGGCTGGAGCAAGATTGCCTGAGTAGGAGTATCTATCCTTTAGGAGACTATTTGAAGACCGAAGTACGTCAAATAGCAGCTGATATGGGCTATGAAGAGCTCTCTAAAAAAGCAGAGAGTTATGAAATATGTTTTGTGCCAGATAACGATTATCGCGGCTTCTTAAAAAGAAATGACCCTAGCCTTGAGGAAAGAGTAGCTGGTGGGGATTTCTTGTCTGTTACAGGCGAAAAAATAGGTACGCATAAAGGTTATCCTTTCTACACCATTGGGCAACGTAAAGGGCTTGGAATGACCTTTGGCAAGCCAATGTTTGTTACTAAGATCAATCCTGAGGACAACACCGTAGTATTAGGCGAGGCAGAAGACTTAAAGCAATCTGACATGCTTGTAAGTGGATTGAACCTGATGAAGTACGATACGATACCTGACGGTATGGAAGCCGTCACCAAAATTCGCTATAATGATGCTGGTTCGGAAAGTAAGTTGTACATGCAAGGTAACGACCTAAAAGTGCATTTTGACCACTCTGTAAATAGCATAGCGCCGGGTCAGTCTGCTGTATTTTATGAGGGTGATGATGTGATCGGTGGTGGTATTATACGCGCCGGGTTTAACTGATAATCAATTAAATATCAGTTAATCGCCATATTATGGGCAAAATCCTTTGTTCTGCAGCAAGAAAATATTAACTTTTCGTTTCTTTAATTATATTTACAGAAACAACGTACATCGATATAGTATGAGTAAGAAGTCACTCTCTTTTATATTGTTTGCTGCATTACTAACACTAGTATATGTATCATGTAAGAAAGCAGACGAGGTACCAGCGCCATTAGGGCCTACTTCAAAGTATTATCCTTTAGAGAGGGGTAAATATGTTATCTATAACGTAGACTCGACAAAATGGGATGATACGTTTTGTGTAGCAATAAAGCGTGCTTACCAAATAATGCACACGGTTGCAGACACTTTTACTGATAATAAGGGTAGATTATCTTATAGAATAAATACACGTATTCGTAAAAAGGCTACAGATCCTTGGGAGGTTCAAGATGTGATCTACGTAACTAATACGGGTGCTACTTTGGAGATGGCATATGCCAACTTACGTTTCATTAAGCTTACTTTCCCTGTGAAGCAAGGTAATACTTGGAAGGGTAATTCTTTGATCCCTACCGCAGATCCTGACTTTGCTTATTTTGATGATTGGGATTATACTTATGACAGAGCAAATGTACCTTATAGTACAGGAGAGGTTCAATATGAGAATGCTGTAGAGGTTAGCCATGTAGACAGAGCGGTTAACAGCCCTGATGTATTCCCTAACGACCCTGCTTCACGTACATTTAGTAGAGAGGTATACGCGCCAAATGTAGGTATGGTGTATCGTGAATATGTTCGTTGGACTTACGACCCGCAAACTACTAAGTGCCGTAAAGGTACTGGTGTAATTATGCGTGCCGTAGACCATAATTAATATTGAAATTATTATGCGTTGGTGTTGGGTTTTGTGTTTTTTGACGGTAGTACTTTGTGGTGAGGCCACAGCACAAACACAATACGCATTTAGAATAAGTTTTACCGACAAAGTGGGTGCTCCTTCAACGAGTAACCCACTTGTTTTTTTATCACAACGTGCGCTGGATAGACGCACTGCTCAAGGTATAGCTGTAGATTCTATAGATAGGCCTGTCTCTCCCACATACATTGATAGTGTACTGAAACTAACCAGTGGTAAAAGACATGTGGTCTCTAAATGGTTGAATACTTTTGTTGTCTTATTGAACGATTCTTCAAAGATCCTCAACCTACAAGGAAAGACCTTTATTAAAGAGGTGAAATACATCGCCTTTTTTCCATCGGGCTTACATAAGCCTTCGGGTGATAACTCCAAGCATGAAGAGCAGGGTACTCTAAGTAAAGCAACAGGTACGGCTGCCTATTATGGTGCTACTTATGACCAAACAAAAGCATTGAATGGGGATTATTTGCATGATCTGGGGTATAAGGGCGAGGATATGCTTATAGCTGTGTTTGATGAAGGGTTTAGACATGTAGATACTGGGCCTGCTTTTGATAGTATGATGAAGTCGGGTAGATTGGTAGATCAGCACAATTTTGTATTAGATAACAATACTGTTTTTGACTATTCCACACACGGTACTTATTCTTTATCTGCTATTGCGGGAAACCTTCCGGGCATCTATGTAGGATCGGCACCACGAGCAAAATTTGCCATATACTGTACCGAGCATGGTAGTACCGAACAACCCATTGAGCTGGATAACCTTGTGGCAGCACTTGAGCGATCTGATAGTGTGGGGGCTGATGTGGTGAGTATCTCTTTAGGGTATAATGAGTTCTTTACTCCGGTGCCTTATACTATAGATTATGCTACAGAGCTGGATGGTAAAACTACCGTTGCTGCAAAGGGTGTAAATATTGCTACCTCGCGCGGCATGCTTATTGTGCCATCGGCAGGAAATGAGGGCAACAATTCATGGAAGTATATACTTACACCGGGTGATGCTGATAGCGCGCTTACTGTGGGTAATGTGAACATTAATAAACAACCTGCTTCTGCTAGTGGCTATGGCCCTAATGCTGCGGGAACAATAAAGCCTAACGTATGTGTAGTAGGGCAGCCTGCTGCATTAATGTTGAGCAATACAACGCCGGCATCTATTAGCGGTACTTCTTTTGCTACACCTCAACTGGCGGGGTGGGCAGCTTGTTTGATACAGTCTACTAAAGATCCAACACCTTATAAAATTAGAACGGCTATAGAAAAGAGTGCCCATATATATACAACGCCTGGTGCACAGTTGGGCTATGGCGTACCCGATTTTAGAAAGGCATTTAACTTCTTGCATGTAGACTCGCCTATTGCTGCATCTTCCGACTGGCTGCAAGTAGGGCCAAACCCTTTTACGAATACTTTAGATATTCGTTTGTTGCAGAGCTTCAATGGTCAGTTAGACATCTTGCTTACAGATGCTACAGGTAAGGTAGTGTATCAGCTTAATAGTAAGGCCTTTCAAGGGTCCCAGAAAATAACCTTAGATCTGCCCGAGCTATCTCGTGGGGTATACTTTTTAAAAGTGATCACCGATAGTGATGAACGTTCGGTAAAACTGGTGAAACGTTAGATCATTTTGTGAGTATGGCAATAAACATATTGTCTGCTCGGTTTTCAATACCTTTTATGATTTGCTGGTGTTCCAATTGCAGCCCTGTTTGTTTAGTTATTTCGGCTACAACATTTTCATTCTCTTCACGGAAAACAGAACAAGTAATATAATAGAGCTTCCCTCCTTCTTTTAAATAAGCGGCTGCATTTACTGCAATATTGGTCTGCCTTTTATTGAAGTCTTCCAATGTGTCTTGTTGGAAGAAATAATACTGCTCAGGCGTGCGTGCCCAAGTGCCCGAGCCTGTGCAGGGTACATCGCACAGTACATGGTCAAATAGGCTGTCTTCTAATTTGCTTTTTAGTTTATCAGCATTGGTTACGTCTACCTTATGCACGGTAGGTAGTATATGGCTATACTTTCTAAAACGTTCTTTTAGGTTTACCAATATAGTTCGGCGAGCGTCTGATACGGTAAGGTTGACTAAGGGCTCTATGTCTTTTACTAAAAGAGATTTGCCCCCTGCTCCTGAACAGGCGTCCCACCATTCTTCTTCGGGTTGTGGATTGAGAAAATCACCAACAGCTTGCGAAGAGGCATCCTGCACCACATACATATGTTCAGGCAGCATCTTGTCAATAGGGGTGCCATTGGGTAGGGCAATACAGGTGTCTGTTAGCTGCTCATACTCTACACCTTCCTTGTTGAAGAAGCTAAGCAACTTGTCCATGTCTTTACGTACACGTAAGAACAAGTCAGGCTGTTCCAGAAGGCTGTCTATCCATTCTTCTTTGGTAATGCCATCTGATAGGTCAATTTCATCTGGGAAGTTTTGATTAGGGTTGTAGGCGTCTTCATGTGTAGTTACATCACTTAATAACCATTCTATATGCTTGTTTTGTATGCCGCATACTACTAAGCAAGTGGCTACTTTTTCATTAATGGGTAACTCGGCAGGGAGTCCTTTAGCACAGCGATAATAGCTATAGACCATCTCGTTGAGTATACGCCTATCTCTACTGCCTAGTTTTTTATTGTTCTTATAGTATTCTTTTAAGAAGATAGGAAGCGGAGTAGCCCCGTCGAAAGAAGCTATTATAGCTGCTATATGTTGCCAGATGTAACGCATGAGGGGCAAAAGTACGAAAGCCCCGCTTATTGCGAGGCTTTTAAAATATTGCATTCTCTACTTTATCATCTTGTTGGTAATGACAGGGGTGTTATTTATGTACAATGAATATATATATAAGCCTTGAGGAAGGTGGCTTGTATTTATTTTTAATTGTCCATTCCCTGTATGAGTAATTGGATGTTTAGATATAACTTTTCCAATTTGGTTAAAAAGGATAATAATTGCATTTTCCTCGACTTTAGGTAAAGTATAAGAGATGGTCATTTGGTCATTTACTGGGTTAGGGTAGTGAGTAAGTGACGCTTTTTCACTATTTGTAGGGGCTATTGATACAGTAGTGTCTCCGGTACTGCAATCATAATTCGGGAAGTTGTCGGTATCTATAATTATATTATTCTGAAATTGAGTAGATATAGTACCTACTATATTTAGTCCTATTGGGTTGTTGGGATGTTTCTGACTTTGAGGAGCTGGCTCATTTCTTACTATCACCTTTAAGGTGTGCGTGCCTCCACTTAAAGAATATTTATGTATGGCACTATTTAGGTGGTAGGGAGTGTTATAAAAATAAGTATTGCCTTGGTTAGTTACAATTTGGTGATTGTCAATATATACCCCAATTAGAAAGTTGTCACATCTGATATCCATATCAATTAGAATAGAGTCAGATGCATCTGACTCTTCAGTGCATAATTTGAACTGACGTTCGAATACTACGTAATGACCCGCAGTATCTGGTTCAGTTGCTGCCCAATTATCGTCCATCAAGTTAGGTCCAATAGCTAGCCAATGTGTTTTGTTAGGGATAGTAACAGTATAAGGAGGGTAAGACACGTGCCATACTTTACTTGTGTAGGCTTTATAAGGAAGCGTAGCTCCGGAAGGTAATGTCAAGTAGTTATTGTTGCCAGTTAGTGATGTAGCAACCTTTGTAATCGTCCAATTTAAGTCTTGAGCACCAAGTGTTAACGTGTTTTTTGTTACATTATTGTAGCCTGTATTTATAGTTAATGTGTTGACTAGTTGTGCTGAAGTAGTTTGAATTCCAAAGGCGAATATTGCTAGCAGTAGTATGTTGGGTAACCTCATTTTATAGGGCTTTTAATGTATTGTAAATATACTGGTTTTTTATACAACACAATAAAGCCCCGCTTATTGCGAGGCTTTTGAAAAGTATATGATTTAAAACTTATAGTTCTAATAAAGTCTGTACAGGGTCTTTACCCATTAGCATTAGCTCAGGGTTTTCTAATAACTCCTTAACACGTACTAGGAAACCAACCGACTCACGACCGTCGATGATACGGTGGTCGTAACTCAATGCTAAGTACATCATTGGTCTTACTTCTATTTTGCCATCTATTACCATAGGGCGCTCTTGTATTTTGTGCATACCCAATATAGCACTCTGTGGTATATTGATAATAGGAGTAGACATCAACGAGCCGAATACTCCACCGTTGGTAATGGTAAATGTACCACCTGTCATTTCTTCAATGGTCAGTTTATTATCACGAGCTTTCAACGCTAGGTTTTTCACTTCTGCCTCTATCTCGTGCATGCCCATGCTCTCTGCATTGCGGATAACCGGTACTACCAATCCTTTTGGTGCAGATACAGCAATGGAAATATCGCAATACTCGTGGTATACTATTTGGTCACCATCGATGTATGCATTTACTGAAGGCCATTCTGTAAGTGCATAACAACATGCCTTAGTGAAGAAAGACATGAAGCCAAGGTTCACACCATGTAGCTCTTTGAATTTCTCTTTATACTGCGAACGGATCTTCATGATGTTGGTCATATCTACCTCGTTGAAGGTAGTCAACATCGCAGTTGTGTTTTTAGCTTCTACAAGGCGACGAGAAACCGTCTTACGAAGGTTGCTCATTTTCTTTCTGTCCTCGTTTCTGCTGGCTACACCACCACCTATACGTCCTGGATTTTCTAAAGCGGCAAGTACATCTTTCTTTAAGATGCGTCCGTTTTCTCCTGAGCCTTTCACATCTCCAGCAGATAGTTTTTTGTCTGCCATTATATTTTTAGCTACAGGCGTAGCATTTGCTTCTACTTTTGGAGCCGCTTCAGCAGCTTTGGGTGCTTCGGCTTTCTTTTCTTCTTTGGCAGGAGCTGCTTCTGCAGCAGGCTCACCAGCACCTTCAGGGCGCTCGGCTGTGTCATCTATCTGACAAGCTACGTCGCCAATATTTAAGTCTGTGCCCTCTTCAGCAACAACTTTAAGAATACCTGCTTTTTCAGCATTCAGCTCAAATGTTGCTTTTTCTGATTCTAGTTCGCAGAGTAGTTCATCTCTTTCTACCCAATCACCATCACTTTTCAACCAAGTTACCAAGGTTACTTCACTGATTGATTCGCCAACAGGAGGCACTTTAATTTCTATCATTGGAAAAATTATCGTTTGCGGCTGCTAAATTAGCAAACACCCTTTGATTAATCAAAAATACGAGGATAGATGGGATTTTTTTACTCTTGGGGGTAGATTATTTCATTAAATTCATGCCCCAACGGCATAGTAAAAGCCCAATAGCCACACTAGTGGCAATATATAGAATAGATGTTATCGTTCTTTGCTCATTGATAAGCGCATTGTTTTCTAACGCAAAAGTGGAAAAAGTGGTAAATGCTCCACAAAATCCTGTAGCCAGTATCAACCAGCCTTGATCTTCCATCCAACTGCTACGCTGCCCCAGCCCAAATAGTAATCCTATTAGGAAACACCCCAGAATGTTTACTATAAAGGTGGCATAGGGAAAAGGGTTAGTAATATACTTATTGATAATATGACTAATGCCATATCTGGCTATACTACCAAAGAATCCTCCAAGACCAACTAGCAAAAATGCGCGTATCATAATGATAAAAGTAAAAATTATCAGGAATAAATCATGGATACAAAAAAGCCAAGTGTACTATCACACTTGGCTTTATCAGGTTGCTATATAAAAGTCTTACTCTACCCAGTCTGCTATGAACATATTGGTTTCGCGAGTGCCACCATTGTTACGGTTGGAGCTGAATAATAAACGCTTACCGTCTGGAGAGAACATAGGGAAGGCGTCAAAACCCCCGTCATGAGAGATCTTCTCAAGACCTGTGCCATCCAGGTTAATGATATAAAGGTTGAAAGGGAAACCTCTTTCATACTCATGGTTCGATGCGAAAATGATACGTTTGCCATCAGGCATCCAGTTAGGTGCCCAGTTGGCCTGTCCAAGGTTGGTTATTTGTTGCACATCGCTACCGTCAGCATTAGCTACAAATACTTCCATGTTGGTTGGCTTTACTAAACCTTGAGCCAAAAGTTCTTTGTATTCTTTTACTTCTTCCTCAGTTTTAGGGCGAGATGCACGCCATACTATTTTGCTGCCATCAGGTGAGAACCATGCACCACCATCGTAACCCAATGTATTGGTGATCTGCTTTATACCTGTACCGTCAAGGTTCATAGTATATAGGTCTAAATCGCCATTACGTGTAGAAGTAAAAATCACTTTGTCTCCTTTAGGGGAAATAACAGGCTCTGCATCATATCCAGGCTCTTTAGTTACCTGCTTTGTGATGTTGCCTTCAAGGTCTGCAATGAATATGTCGTAGCTATCGTAGATTGGCCATACGTATTTGTTACCATGATCTTCTCTTTTAGGTACAGGAGGACAGTCTTTACTACCTAGGTGTGTAGAAGAGTACATCACATGTTTACCGTCAGGCATCATATAAGAACAAGTAGTTCTACCCGTACCTGTGCTTACCAACTTATATTCAAATTTGTCTTCTTGAGTATTAGGTAATACACCGTAAAATATGCGGTCGCATTCGATACCCTCTTCAGGGTTAGTACGTTGGAAAACCACAGATTTTCCATCGAAGCTGAAGTAAGCCTCTGCATTATCACCTCCAGTGGTTAACTGGATAACATTGCTAAAATGTTTCTCATCCGAGTAGGTAAGTGTGGTAGCATCTACCTCGCTTACCGGGGCACCATGCCCATGATGTGCATGAGCTTCTTGATCTCCCTGAGCACCTTCTTGTTCTGAATGCTCGCTACCGCCACAAGCTGCAAAAAGCAATGCAGCCAATACAATACTATATTTTTTCATTAATTCTAGATTTGCGCGCAAAGGTACTGACGCACCTATAAAGGATTTATTAAAAGCGGGAAAGATTTGTCATGTGATTGTCATAGCTTCTTCTCGTAAGCCAAAGTGTTTATATTGTAAGGTGCTATAAATAGGACGTTATGCTTAAAAATGTAAATAATTCACCTCATTATACTTGGGGTGATAATTGTGATGGCTGGCATTTGCTAGACTCTAGTGAATTAAGCGTTATTCAGGAACGCATGCCTCCTGGTACGGAAGAAGTACTGCACTATCACAAGAAGGCACAACAGCTTTTTTACGTTTTATCAGGTAAGGCTACTTTTTATATAGAAGAGGAACAAATAGTAGCAGAACAGGGAGATAGTATCTATATCAAGCCCAATATAAAACATTGTATCAAGAACGACACTGTTGATAAAGACCTAAACTTTTTGGTTATATCGCAACCTAAATCGCATGGAGATAGGGTTGTGTTATAAGCTACTCAAGTCAAAAGTTTCTTTCAGGCGTATTCTGCCTTTTTCATCGCGGTGTACGGTAGCACATTCATTTTTAGGGTCGTGCTCGAATACCAATACCCAATCGTTCTCAACAGCAAGTGTCAGCATTTTTTCTTTTTCTGCCAGTGTATCTAGCGGACGCATATCATAGCCCATTACCCATGGGAGTGATATATGTGCTACACTAGGTAGTAGGTCGGCACAGAAAAGTAGTGTTCTGCCTTTGTAGTCCATCTCTAAAAGCATCATCTGCTCAGTATGTCCATTGCAATAGCGGATGCGGATACCTTCTATCCATTCGGCACCATCTGTAGTATCTATATATTTCAATACGCCTGCTTCTTCAAGTGGTACAATGTTTTCTTTTAGAAAGCTAGCTTTCTCACGAGCGTTTGGGGTAATGGCCCAGTCCCAATGTGCTTTGTTGGTATAATATGTTGCATTAGGAAATGCAGGTATTAGTTTGTCACCTTCACGTTTTACTGAACCGCCACAATGGTCGAAGTGTAGATGAGTTAGGAATACATCGGTAATATCTTCTGGTTTATAGCCGTGCTTAGCAATAGACCTTTCAATTGTATCCTCACCATGGGGGTGGAAGTGACTAAAGAATTTTTCATCTTGCTTGGTCCCCATGCCATTATCTACCAATATCTTTCTATCGCCATGCTCTATAAGCAGGCAGCGCATAGCCCATGTACATAGATTATCATCATCGGCAGGGTTTACTTTTTGCCACATTACCTTAGGCACAACACCATGCATTGCACCACCATCTAGTTTAAAATATCCTGCGTTGACCGTATATATATTCATGTTCTTATGTTACTGATGTTTGTAAATGATCTCTTTTAGCTCTCTTGTAGGCTATATACAAAAGTACAGCGCCTATGGCGAAGAAACTAAATAGGGCTACTATAGAGTTGCGCATGCTACCCGTTAGCTCTTCTATATAGCCAAAGGAGAACATTCCTATTACAATAGCTAGTTTCTCAGTTACATCGTAGAAGCTAAAGAAAGAGGCTGTGTCTTTGGTTTCGGGCATGAGTTTAGCGTAAGTAGAACGACTAAGTGATTGTATGCCTCCCATAACCAAACCTACAAGTGTTGCTATGATATAAAATTGCATGGCTGTTTGCACAAAGTAAGCAAACACACATATGCCTATCCATATAAACACCACACCAAGTAATACTCTTAGGTTGCCAAAACGGTCGGACAGCTTTGCCATAAGGTATGCTCCTGCAATGGCTACCAGTTGTATGATAAGTATGGTAGTGATGAGTTGACTGGTTTCTAGTTGTAGCTCTTTACTGCCAAAGATGGTGGCTGCCAACATAACGGTCTGCACGCCCATACTATACATGAAGAATGCACCTAAATAGGTTTTGAGTATAGGCATGGTCTTTATCTTTTGCCATACCTTCTTTAGCTCATGGAAGCCATTGGTCAACACATTATGTTCAGGATGCTGCTCCAACGGTTGCCCTTTTGGTAAACCCCTTAACGATACTTGTGCAAAAACAAACCACCAAACACCTACCAGTAAAAAGGATAGTCTTGGAGGGAAGGTTGCGTCAGTAATACCAAATAGCTCTGGCTTCATCACAAATACAAAGCATATGATCTGTAGTAGTACACTACCTATGTATCCGTATGCAAATCCTTTAGCACTCAGTCGGTCTCTATCTTCCTCCACGGCAATCTCTGGTAGAAAGGCATTGTAGAATACCAAGCTGCCACAATAGCCAATGGCTGCTACAGCAAAGAGTATAATGCCAAGTTCTAAAGTGCTGCCATCAAAGAAATATAGCCCTGCGCATGCAGCTGCTCCTAAGTAGGCAAAGAACTGCATGAACTGTTTTTTATTGCCTTTATAGTCGGCAATAGAAGATAGTATAGGGGAGATGAGTGCGATGACCAAATAAGCAGCCGCTGCGGCATAATCAAACAAGGCTGTATTGGTAAAACTGATACCAAAAAAATCAACCTTATCGTTGATAATTACATCGTTCTCCTTCACAGATGTTACTGCGGCATAATATATGGGGAAGATGGTAGAGGTAATAACCAAGTTGTACGCAGAATTGGCCCAATCGTACATGGCCCAACTACGGTGTATCTTTTTAGTATTCGCTTGTGCCGTTGCCTTCATAGAACTAAAATAGTCCATTTACTAAAGGAAACATATTGTTTACGCAAACTTATTGTACTAGCCTACCATATAGTTGCAGAGCTTGTATAGTGCACGCGCCCCTACAATACTATCTATGGTGTCCATGCCATGATTGCCAGCCGATACTTCATTTAGGTCAAAACCTACAAGTTCCTTGCCCGATTGATGTATTTGCTTGATCAGGTAAAATACCTCTTGCAACTCAAAACCACCCGGTACCGGCGTGCCCGTGTTGGGACAAAGCTTAGGGTCTAAGCCGTCAATATCAAAACTGATATATACTTTCTGCGGAAGTTCGCTAACGATCTTCTTGCAAATTTGTTGCCATGTACTCCCTTCGTATTGTTGTTCTTTTATGTCCTTATCAAAGAAGGTTGCAATACGGTTAGGGTTTTGTTGAATAATGACCAATTCATCATCGCAATAGTCACGTATACCTACCTGTACAAGCTTATTTACCTGAGGCACTTCTTCCAGTACATTATACATTATAGAGGCGTGAGAATATTTAAAGCCTTCGTAGGCTACGCGCAAGTCGGCATGAGCATCTATTTGCAATACCCCAAAGTTTTCGTGCATCTCTCCAAGTGCTTTGATAAAGCCAAGAGGAGTGCTATGGTCGCCACCTATTAGCCCTACTTTTTTCCCTTTTTTAAGTTGTGCTAATGTTTGCTCTTTTACCCAGTCGCATAGCTCATAGCTAGCCTTGTTGATCTCTTCAAGCTTACAGTTGAGGTGCTCATTTTTAGTTACGTCACCGCCCTCTTCCAAATGAGAGATGATCAACTGTGCGCATTGGCGTAGATAGTCGCTTTCTTTGCGTACTTGTTTGTCTATAGGTAGCATACAAAAGCCTTTCTTCCAGGCATTGGTAGTGTCGGGGTCGTATAGGTCTATTTGTAAAGAGGCATCTAAAATATGTTCAGGCCCTCTGGCAGTACCGTCTCTATAAGATGTAGTTACCTCCCAAGGAACGGGTAGTAATATCAGTTCTGCATTCTCTTCGGTAAAAGGAAGTCCGAAAAGGTTGTCGTTCTTAACACCTACAGAGTTGGGGTCGAAATTAGAAAGGTCTGCCATAGCCATATTTTTTCTCGGGCGGCAAAGTTAGTGGTTATATAGCTGAAAAAGCATATTTCTGTATGATAATCTGTTCAGATCATAATTAACTCCTAATTATCAGTATATAAGCTATCATTAATAGGGAATATGGTCGTTTAGCCGTAAATTTGTGAACCCTTACCATAGTATCGTATTAGATCAATTAATTTAAGTATTCGGTAATGAAAAAGACGCACATTGTATTATTGCTTTTGGTAGTAGCAGCAGTAGCTGTAATAGTGAGCATGTTTGGAGACTTTAGCACTTATGAGACTTTTGCCTCAGCAGCTAAAGAACAGGGAAAGCAATATCATGTAATGGGAGAGTTGGTAAAGGATAAGGATATGGTATATGATCCGATCAAAGACCCTAACCATTTTGAGTTTTATGTTGTAGATAAGTCGGGAGCGGAGAATAAAGTAGTATTCAGCGGAGCAAAACCTACTGATATTGAAAAGTCGGAGCAGATAGTAATGACAGGATATATGAATGAGGGTACATTCCATTGTTCAAAAATTCAGATGAAATGCCCGTCTAAATATGAGAACGACCAAATAGCGGTGGCTAATAACTAGGATAGCCATTGTTTACTAACTAAGTATAAACAGTTAATCAATTGGATACTCAATACATCGGTGAACATCTTGGACCTGGGCAACTGGGTCATTTTTTTGTGATCACTTCATTTGTGGCAGCGTTGTTTAGTTCGTTTGCCTACTTCCGCTCTGCTCAGACCGAGCACGATGCGAGCAATAGTAAAATATGGTTGCTGCTGGGCAGAAATGCTTTCGTGATACATGCAGCTATGGTAGCTGGTATTTTCATTACGTTGTTTTATCTTATTACCAATCACTATTTTGAATACCACTATGTTTGGGATCACTCCGATCTAAGCCTCTCCCCCAAGTACCTCTTATCTTGTTTCTGGGAAGGGCAGCAGGGTAGTTTCTTATTATGGTCTATATGGCACTGTGTGCTGGGGCTGATAGTGATGGCCACAGCAAAAGGCTTAGAGAGTCGCACTATGAGTATTATAGCTTTGGTGCAGGTACTGCTGGCCACGATGCTATTGGGCTTCCATTTTTCTCCCGAGTTCAATATAGGTAGTTCTCCATTCATCTTGCTAAGAGATAAAATGCAAGGAGCGCCAATATTTGAAATGCCTAACTACTTGGAGCGCATTCAAGATGGTAATGGATTGAATATATTATTACAGAACTACTGGATGGTGATACATCCTCCGGTATTATTCTTAGGTTTTGCCTCTACACTTATTCCGTTTGCATATACCATTGCAGCCTTATGGAAAGGAGAGTATAACTCTTGGGTGAGAGAAACACGCATCTGGTCTTTATTTTCTGGTGCTATATTAGGTACAGGTATTATGATGGGTGGCGCTTGGGCTTACGAGTCGCTCACCTTTGGCGGCTATTGGGCATGGGACCCTGTAGAAAATGCCTCTCTAGTGCCTTGGCTTACATTGATAGCCGCCTTGCACACACTCATTATTTATAAAGCAACGGGTAGGTCGTTTATTCTAACTACCGTATTATTTGGTGTTACTTATTTATTGATATGGTATTCTACTTTCCTGACTCGTACAGGTGTACTGGGTGAGACTTCGGTACACGCATTTACAGGGGAAGGGCAGTCGCTTTATTGGCACTTGCTAATTGTGATAGGTGTTTTGTTAGCCATTACAGTTGGGCTGCTTATCAAACGCTGGAAAGGGCTGCCTAGAGTGAAGAATGAAGAGCAGCTAAGCTCGCGTGAGTTCTGGATGTTTGTAGGGTCTATTATTTTATTCTTGTCGGCTTTACACATTATATTGGCTACATCTATGCCTGTTTGGGCGCCGCTTTATGAAACATTTACGGGTAAAAAACCTGCGAACTTTTTAGATCCTGTACAATATTATAATAGTGTACAAGTGTGGGTGGCTATTATAATAGCAATACTATCGGCCACTACTTTATATCTTAAGTTCAAGAAAAGCGACGGTAAAAAGGCTTGGAAGAAAATAGGTATAACGGGTGTGATAGGTTTGTTGTTGGCTTTTGTCATTGGGTTCACGCAAAAGATAGACGCGCCACAATATGCTTTATTGTTATTTGCTACCAGTTTCTCATTAGTGGCCAACCTGTACTATGCTATAGCCATACAGAAAAGTAAGATAAAGAAACTAGGTGCGGCATTAACACACTTCGGCTTTGCGCTGTCTCTATTGGGGATACTATTGTCTTCTTATAATAAAGAGGTGATATCTCTGAATACATTAGGTGTTGTTTTCAACTTTGGTGGTACACAGGCGGAGAACATGGAAGAGAGTAGGGAGAATGTATTGCTCTACAAAGATGTGCCTGTTGTGATGGGCGACTATACGGTAACTTATCTAGGCGATTCGATCCCTGAAAATGATGCAAGAACCTTCTTTAAAGTAAACTATGTGAAGACGGACGATGCAGGTAAGGTAGTAGAAGAGTTCATGCTTTACCCGAATGCTTTTGTCAATGCCAAAGGTATGGATCAGGGCAGTCTTAGTGCCAACCCCGCGTCTAAGCACTATTTGTCTAAAGATATATTTACCTATGTGAACTCTTATTTGGCAGGCGATGCTGTAGCAGCAGACAAAGACTATAAGAGCCATATCATGAAGAAGGGAGATACAGTATATCTGAACAACGGGTATATGGTATTTGGAGGGTTTGACAGAAGAGTGAACAACCCTAACTATGTAGAAGAGAACGGAGATATAGCTGTAGAGGGCATCTTGAATGTGTATGACTTGGAAGGACAGATAGATACACTGTCTCCTGTGTTTATATTACGCAATCAGAAGTTCATCACTCATGTAGCCGATACGATGGAAAGTATGAAGCTGCATACTTATATAGCTAAAGTAATACCCGAGCAGGAAGCTGCTGAAGTAATGGTGCATGAAGACAAAGCTGCGAAGGAGTATATAGTACTCAAGGCATTGCTCTTCCCTTACATCAATGTGTTATGGGTAGGTATTATAGTTATGGTACTGGGTTTCTTGCTTAGTATGTGGAATAGAATGACGAAGAAAGAAAAGGTGAAGAAGTAACTGGAGTTTATAAACTGAATATAGTTAATGGTCTAATGGCAATCTGCTGTTAGACCATTTTAGTATTGATAAGAGATACTTTACGTCTATTGTCTTTTATTTCTTTGCTCGTCCAAAGAAATGCAAAGGACGCCAAAATTTTAAGCTCCGAAATTTTGGAAGTCGCTATACTCAACGACGGGAAGTCGGCGCTGCCAGCGCTTTATTTATTCTATTAGTGCTACGTGAAGAGAACTGTTATCATACAAAAAAGAGCCTGCATAAGCAGGCTCTAAATAAATATGGTTGGTTGTAATTATCTATTCCAGATAGATGGAACACCAGCGTTCACACCAAAGTCATTAACCTGACCTGTAACAGTATCACGAACAGTATATCTCAACGTTAGTTCACCATGCTTAGGATAGTAAGACTCCCATTTCAATACGCCTGTGCCTTCTACTTTAAAATGCTCTACAAATGTATTGATGAACATACTATCACCTCTTACTGTAGCTGCAACAGGTTGGCTTTTATCATTAAATCTGTTGTAGAAGTTTCTGATGTTTAATGTAGTTGGCGTAAGACCATAATCTATTGATAATGGGTACTCTGCCGGCATGGTTGAAGTTCCTTTCTCAAAAACGGTCCATGTACCTACATATTTGTCTCTAGTAACTATCTCACAATGTATACCCTCATATCCAGACGGACATGCGCAATCTCCATCTTTACATACACCTCCGTATGCGCAAGCGATTGCCTTACAAGGATCATCGTTACACGCTGTGAAGGTAACAGTAGTGAATGATGCAATAGCGCCAAGCGCTGCTAGTACTAAGGTTTTGAAGCGGCCTTTCATTAGCTCATTATTATTTTTAACGAAGCTTAAAGATAAATGAAACAATTAGAAAATGCAATAGGAGTAAGAAAAACTGAAAAACCCTTAAATAAACACGCTTTGGGCGCAGTTTCTATGAGATTAAAAAAGGATTAGAACTTATACTGAAACAGCTTAGTTGCCTTCTACTTCCTTTTTATACTCCCTTATACCTCTGAAGATGGCATCAACTATTTCGTTCTGCCCTTTTACGGAATTCATATAGGTCTCTTCCTCGGGGTTGTTTACAAACCCGATCTCTACCAATACACCTGGCATGGCACTACCAGCCAGTACTTCCAGTCCTTGTTGCTTCACACCATAATCGCCTCTTCCTTGTGCTATAAAGTTGTTTTGGATCTTGGTAGCTACAGAAACACTTCTGTTCAAAAAAGCTTGTGTGTATTGAGAGATGATAATTGCTGTTTGAGGATCGTCTGGGTTCAATAGTCCCGGCTCGTCTACCACATTGTCGCCATACTCGCCTATAGCATCTTCCTTTTGGGAGCTGCGATGTAGTCCTAATACAAGACACATAGTACCTGCAGCATTAGTATTCCTATTCCTATTATATACAGTCCTGTATCGTGGTCTTCTGTAGGTTTTGCCGTCTTTCCCTTTTATGGTTCTGTAGCCTGCTCTAACCCTTGTTTTAGTACCTGCAGTAGAGTTGATGTGTATGGATACAAAAAGGTCGGCGCCTGCTTTATTGGCAATTTCGTGGCGGGTAACCAATGAAGGGTATACATCGGTAGTACGGGTATAGATCACTTCAACATCTTTCATGTTTTCCGCGATCATCTTTCCCAGTTTCATCGTAACGGCCAAAGCAAGGTCTTTCTCGTTGGAGAAATTACCTCTGGCACCGCCGTCTTGACCTCCATGTCCCGCATCCAATACAATTTTAGTCACCTTTTTACCGTTAGCAAAAAGTAGTTGTGGAGAGATGCAACAGGAAAGTATTATAAGCAGCAGTTTTATTCGCATATTGGTCTTACTGTTAAACTTGAAATGTAAACATATTAAACGGTAGGTATCACAATAACAATTGCTATTTTTGTTCCCGCAAATGAGCCTACTCGGTATAATTTACTCAAAGGTACGAAGCATTCATGGCGTTTTCTTGTGCATGATAGTGTTTTTTGTGTTTATATTAACAGGTAATACACATGCACAATCGAAGGATAGTACCGCCATTACTAACATTGTTCGCAATGATAGTACCCGTTTGTTGGCTATAGATAGTAATGCTTTAGCGCTGGACAGCTTGGCGGCAGATACCACGGCAAAGGATACGCTAGCCAGTACTAATAAGATCCAGGCTTTGGAAAAGCGATTAGGTATCAAGCTATCTCCCGATGCACTACCTTCAGTAGTATCGTCAGAGGCGGCAGACTCTGCCGTGTTGGATATGGGTAATAATGAGTTTTATCTATATGGAAACGCCAAAGTAAAACACGAAGACCTAGAGCTCAACGCAGGTAAGATCATGTATAACCAGTCGGCCAATTTGGTGACTGCGGCCCCCTTGTCCGATACATCGGTAAAGATGAAAGACCGCCCGTCTTTTACGCAGGGCAGTGAGAAGTTTACATACGATTCGCTGAAGTATAATTTTAAAAGTAAAAAGGCAATTGTGCTCAATGCACGCTCACAGTACGGGCAAGGCTTTGTGGTGAGTGGGCAGGTGAAGCGTAACCCTGACCAGTCTATATATGGGTTAGGTAATATATATACAACATGCTCTTTGGATACCCCTCACTTTGGTATCAGAGCTAGAAAGATAAAAGTGATACCGAATAAGGTAGTGGCATCAGGAGCCGCTAATATCACGATCGAGCAAGTGCCTACACCATTCTATTTGCCCTTTGGCTTGTTCCCTATAGCGCAGGGGCAGCGTTCTGGCTTTATACTACCTACTTATACATTAGACGATAGGATAGGATTGGGGTTAATAGGTGGAGGTTATTATTTCAAGTTGAGTGATTATGCTGATTTGAAGTTGATGACCAACCTTTACTCTAAAGGTAGCTGGATGGTGAGTGGGTTAACAGGGTATCGAAAAAAGTATAAATACAATGGCTCGCTATTATTTTCTTATGCCATTAATAAAACGGGAGAGTCTTACGAGCCTACAGCTCAGCAAACCAAAGATTTTCAACTGCAATGGCAGCATGCGAGCGACCCTAAGTCGAGACCAGGGACTAGCTTTAACGCAGCAGTAAATGCAGGGTCTTCTACCTTCAACCAAAACAACTCTTACGATGCGAATCTAATATTACAGAATCAGTTCAACTCGAATATTACCTATTCCAAGCAGTTTATAGGTAAGCCTTATTCCTTAAGTGTAGGTGCAAGACATAGCCAAAATACAGGGTCTGGGTTGGTGCAGGTAACACTGCCAACAGTGGCGTTTTATGTCTCGCAGTTCAATCCTTTTCAGGGCAAGAATAGTGTAGGTACTAAATGGTATGAGAAGATAACAACAGAGTATCGCTTTACGGGCGAAAACCAACTCTCTTTTTATGACAGTACCTTTAGCTTCGACAATTTAGCGTTTGAAGACTTTAATAATGGAATGAAGCATGAGATACCTATCAATGCTACATACAACTTGTTCCGTTTTGTCAACCTGACAATGGGTACTAAGTATACAGAGTATTGGCTAACCAAACAAAGCTTCAGATATTATAATAATGCAGCGGAAGGAGTGGATACGATCAAGAACAATGGTTTTTTCACGGCAAGAGACTTTAATGCTTCCATAGGCGTTAATACACGTATCTATGGTATGAAGAAATTTAAGAAAGGATCATTAAGAGGTATAAGACATGTGTTGGTGCCAAGTGTTAACTATACTTACACTCCCGATTTTGCAAATGCTCCTTTCCGTTATGGCTACCAAACAATCATAAATCCTGCAGCTCCACCTACTTATTTATCTCCTTACGAAGGCTCGGTGGTTGGTACACCAGGGTTTAATCAGTTTGGTAAGTTTAGCAGTGCCATAAATTTTGGGTTGAACAATAACCTACAGATAAAAGTAAGGACAAAGGATAGTACAGGTACTAAGAATGTAACCTTGATAGATAATTTCACCATTAGCAGTAGTTATGATATCGCTAGAGATTCCTTCAACTGGAATAATATAGGTGTTGTCTTTTCTACCAACCTGTTGAACTTTATTAATATTAATGCCAACGCAATATTCGACCCATATGTATTTAGCTATGCAGAGGGTAGAAGGATAAATAAAACAATGGTAGGTAATGGTACAGGTATTGCGCGTTTTAGTAATGCGAGTGTTAGCTTATCTACACAGTTAAATGGTAAGCCTACGGAGAGTCGTAGCAATATGCCTGCGGCTAACTCGCCAGAATATCAGCGACTAATGGCTTATGGTGGGTATAACGATTATGCAGATTTTACCATTCCTTGGAACTTGTCTTTTAACTACTCGCTACAGTTGAGCAATACCTATCAAGCAGCATCAAAAAAGGATTCTATACAAATATCTACCCACTATTTGGGGGTAGCTGGTGAGATCACTGTTACGGAAAGGTGGAAGTTGATCGTATCAACAGGGTATAACTTTAATGATAAGAAGCTTCAGATGACAAATATTCGTATACTTAGAGATCTGCATTGCTGGCAGATGGAGTTAGCGACAGTGCCTTTTGGTCCAAGGAAGTTTTACAACTTTACTTTGGGGGTAAAAGCGCAGGTATTGCAAGACCTCAAGTTGCTCAGAAGGCGCAACTATAATGAGTTTGTCAATTGATTTAGCAGTATTTTTCTTGAGGGCATATTATTATTATGGTATACACGCTCATTTCACTATTTTTGTGTCACTTTATTTATTTATAATTAAACGCTTTTATGGCTATAGTTGATTTAGTTATGCCCAAGATGGGTGAAAGTATAATGGAAGCTACTGTGTTGAAATGGCACAAGCAACCAGGAGACAGTGTAAGCTTGGACGAGACTGTATTAGAAATTGCTACAGATAAAGTAGATAGTGAGGTGCCTTCTACTGCTGAGGGTACGATCACAGAGATATTATTTAATGAAGATGATGTTGTACCTGTAGGTACTGTCATTGCTAAAATAGATACTGCAGGGGATGCCGTGGCTACACCGCCACCTGCTGCCGAAGCACCAGCTCCACAGCCGGCCCCAGCACCTGCACCTACCCCTGCGCCACAACCTGCACCTGCTGCAGCTTCTGTTGCGACTGATGTAGCTGCTAGTACGGGTAATGTAAATCGTTTCTACTCACCACTTGTGCTGAATATTGCTGCTAAAGAAGGTATTAGCATGACAGAGTTGGAAAACATTCCTGGTACAGGTAATGAAGGTCGTGTAACCAAGAAAGATATTTTAGGCTATGTTGCTAATAGAGGGGCCGGCGCAAGCGCTGCTCCGCAACCTGCACCCGCAGCAGCACCTACCCCTGCTCCACAGCCAACACCAGCACCACAGCCTACAGCGGCTCCGGTAGCGAAAGCAGCAGCACCTACTCCTGCTCCAGCGCCATCTTCTTATGGTAATAATGTAGAGGTAATAGAGATGGATCGTATGCGTAAGCTGATCGCTAACCATATGGTGAACAGTAAGCACACATCTCCACACGTTACTAGCTTTACAGAGGCTGATGTGACCAATATTGTTGAGTGGAGAAATAAGGTGAAAGGGGAATTCAGTAAGAAGTATGGTGAGAAGATCACATTCACGCCTATATTTATTGAAGCTATTGTGAACTGTATTCGTCAGTTCCCTATGATAAATGCTAGCCTTGATGGTAATAATATCTTGGTGAAGAAAGATATTAATATAGGTATGGCAGCAGCATTGCCAAGTGGTAATTTGATCGTGCCTGTAATTAAAAATGCAGATAGTAAAAACTTATTAGGGTTGGCTAGAGACGTGAACCATTTAGCACATGCAGCTCGTGGTAACAAGTTGAAAGCTGACGATACGCAAGATGGTACATTTACGTTAACTAACGTAGGTACTTTTGGTAGCTTAATGGGCACGCCTATCATCAACCAACCTCAAGTAGCCATACTTGCAGTAGGTAGTATTAAGAAACGCCCTGTAGTGTTGGAGACAGAACATGGTGATGTAATAGCTATCCGTCATATGATGTACTTGAGTATGAGTTACGATCATAGAATCGTAGATGGTTCTCTAGGTGCTAGTTTCTTAACTGCCGTGGCTAATGAGCTAGAGGCATTCGACCCAAGTAGAGGTGTCTAAATAGTTAAACACAAATTGTTATAAATAAAAGCCCCGCATATGCAGGGCTTTTATTATTTGAAGATGTTATAAAGTAGTATTGATAGACTATTCCTCTTCTTCAACAACGGCAGCGTTTTTACATAATCTGTATATAAACAAGAATCCTGTAAGCCCAGCTACAAGAGAAGCTCCAAGGATGCCTACTTTAGCGATCACTTGTATTTCCGGCAGTTTGTAAGCCAGTGTAGCCATAAAGATAGACATGGTAAACCCTATACCTGCTATCATGCCCATGCCAATCAGTTGGTACCAGTTCATCCCTTTAGGTAGTGCGGCAATTTTGAACTTAACAGCCAGCCAGCTAAATAAGAAAATACCTATCGGCTTGCCCGCTACCAATCCTGTAAATACACCCCAATGAACTATAGACGCGTAGATAGGGGCAAAGTCTGAAGGGAATACAATAGTAGTATTGGCTAAGGCAAATAATGGAAGTATTATAAAGTTAACAGGGTCGTGTAGAGAGTGGATCAGGTCTTCAATTTTGTGTAGCGGAATAGTGAAGGCTAATAGTACCCCAGCTATAGTAGCATGTACACCCGAATTGAAGAAGAAATACCATAAGAAGATTCCGAAGATGAAGTAAATATAATAACGCTTCATCTTAAGGATATTGAGCAGGCTTAGAACAAACAGTAAACCTCCTGCCATGAATAGGTAAGTCCAGTTGATGGTCTCAGCATAGAAGATAGCGATGGTAACAATGCCTCCTAGATCGTCAATAATGGCCAGTGCCATTAAGAAAACCCTAAGTGAAAAAGGTGTTCGTTTGCCAAGCATTGATAGGACACCTAAAGAGAAAGCGATATCTGTAGCCATTGGTATACCCCAGCCTCTGCTGAGAGGGCTGCCCCACGTCCATGCTAAAAATATCAATGCAGGAATGGTCATACCACCAACAGCACCAATAACGGGTAGCGCCGATTTTTTTATACTGGCTAACTCTCCTACGAGGAGTTCTCTTTTTATTTCTAACCCAACCAGAAAAAAGAAGACGGCCATCAAAGCATCATTAATAATATGGATGATGCTATGCGGTAAATGTACGCGTGGAGATGTTGCATGTATTAGCTCTGAATTCCAGAAGCCGATATACTCTTCGCTCCATGGGCTATTGCTTAATATTAAAGAGATGATAGTACAAGCTATTAGTGTAATACCTACAGCTCTACTGTCGTGTATAAACTCCTTGATAGGAGAGACAATTCTATCCTTTATATAGGTAGCCGGAGAAGACATCTTTGCCATTCGTCAAAAATAAACAATAACTGGCAACATCTCTGAGTTAAAACGTTAACGTTCTTTTATAGTACAAAACCTGTTTTCTCTTTTTTTATAGTCTAATTTTAAGAAGCAGTTCTTAGAAGGAATGGCTTTAGGTTATAACGGATTTGTAAACTAATTGATATGGTTAAATTGGCAATAATATATCAATAGCAATTATTGCTTTTTTTAACTATTGTTGTCTTTGAAATGCTTGCGGGGATAGCAATGTATTGGTTTTCAATGGTTGACTTATTTGTCGAAAAAAATACAGGTAAAGGTGCTCGAAAAATAATTGTCCAATCTGTAATCGTTATCACATAAACAATAGGCTTTTGATTTTTTTTTTCAACCAATTGTTAGCAATTTCGTCTTCCTGCTAAAGTGAAAGTACAACAAACAAAATTTCGAAAAAAGTGCGGCAAGGTATTGCACTAACACAAGCATAAAAGGGTATAGTAGAATAAATGATAATACCTAAAAAATGAAGTTACTTTTTTAGGATAAAGAATTTGTTACCCTACGATTACCTAATTGTTAAAATAATGGTTTAACTTGAAGATTGAGTTGCCCGATATGGATAACAACATTTACAACGATTCTGACAATAACTTACAAAAAGATGCTGAAGCTGTTTGGAACAGCTGCCTAAGTGTAATAAAGGACAATGTCAATTGGAGAACATACCAAACATGGTTCGAGCCTATTACCGCAGCTGCATTGAATAGTAGTGTACTTACGTTACAAGTACCTAGCCAGTTTTTTTATGAGTGGTTAGAAGAGCACTACGTAGAGTTGTTAGGTAAGACGATAAAGAGAGTATTAGGAAAGGAAGGTCGTTTGGAGTATCGCATATTGATGGAAGGGAATAAGACAAAGAAAAACCCTGCGTCTATTAATATGCCAGGTAGCACCAGAAGGATGCCGCCAAAAGATAGCAACTATGTGGATATGCCATTGAAATGGGATGACCCTCATAATATAAAAACACCTTATGCTATTCCGGGTTTGAAGCGTATGCAGATAGACCCTCAGTTGAATAGCAACTACACCTTCGAAAATTATGTAGAAGGTGACTGTAATCGTGTTGCTCGTTCGGCAGGTTTACATGTTGCCCAGAAACCAGGCGCAACCGCATTCAATCCATTAGTAGTTTTTGGCGGTGTAGGTTGGGGTAAAACTCACTTGGTGCAAGCAATAGGTAATGAAGTAAGAAGACTGCATCCTACAAGAACTGTTTTGTATGTAAGTGCAGAGAAGTTCATTAATCAGTTTATAGATCACTCTAAGAATAATGAGGTCAACGATTTTATCAACTTCTACCAATTGATAGATGTTTTGATTGTTGACGATATTCATTTGTTTGTTCCGGCAACTAAGACACAAGATGTTTTCTTTGCCATCTTCAACCACCTACATCAAAGCGGTAAGCAGATTATTTTAACCAGTGATACGCCTCCAAAAGACTTGGAAGGAATGCAAGAACGTTTATTGAGTCGTTTCCGTTGGGGTTTGAATGCAGATATTCAACCACCAGAGTTTGAAACTCGCCAGCGTATTTTGGATATCAAGATGAGACGTGAAGGTTTGGAGATGCCGGAAGAAGTGGTGAAATATGTTGCTTATAATGTACAAAGCAATGTAAGAGAGTTGGAAGGTGCCATGATTGCATTGTTCGCACAGGCTACGCTGAACAAGAAAGAAATAGACTTGGAGTTGGCGAAGCGTATGATGAAGAATTTCGTGAAGACTTCGGCACGTGAGCTAACTATTGAGAATATTCAAAAAATGGTGTGCGAATACTTTAGCTTGCCTTATGATAAGCTATTGGTCAAAACTCGTAAGCGTGAAGTGGTACAAGCAAGACAGATCACTATGTACTTGGCGAAGAAATTCACTAAGAGTTCTTTAAAGAATATCGGAGAACACTTTGGCGGGTTTGACCACACAACAGTGATACACTCTTGTCAAACAGTGGAAAACTTAATGGATACTGATACCGAATACAAAGAGAATATACTAGAGCTACAGCAAAAAGTGCAGTTAGCGAGTATTTAAGATATTATTACGATAGTTACAAAAAGCCTCTGAATTTTCAGAGGCTTTTGTATTTGTAAGGAGCTTAAGGTATAATTGTAAGAGTATCATTGTTATTGTAACTTTGCCTAAAATTTATACTTATGAAATTTAGAATATTAGCATTTGGGCTATTAGTAGCTTTTGCATCATGTAATAACGAAGCATCTACTGAAAATGAAACAACTGCAACCGAAGAAGCGGTAACAGAGGAAACTTCTGCTGTGGCTGCAAATGTAGATCCTGTTTGTGGTATGACACATGATAGTTCTTGGGAAGAATATAGTGTTACTGATGGAGATACTACATGGTTTTGTAGCAGTACTTGCAAGGCTGCATTTGAAGGTAACCCTGCAAAATACCAAAAGCAAGAAGAGCATGATGGCCACGAAGGACATGAGGAGCATGACGAACATGCAGGTCATAACCACTAGATAACATCTATGATATTTATAAAAGCCCTAACATGAGTTAGGGCTTTTTATTTGTTAAAACCTTAAAACCTGATATATATCCTATTTTAAAATATTGGGTATGCCTAATTTGATAAGACACTAAAATGATATCGCAACATGAAAAAGTTAGAAAATAAAGCAGCTATAGTAACAGGTGCAGCTTCTGGTATAGGCGAAGCAATAGCAAAATTGTTTGCACAGGAAGGGGCAAAAGTCGTGGTCTCAGACATAGATATAGAAGGCGCACGACGCGTTGTAAATGAAATTGAAAACGATGGAGGAATAGCTACAGCAGTGCAGGCAAATGTAGCAAAGGAAGCTGATGTTAGTAATCTTATAGATGCAGCAGTGACTACCTATGGTACTTTGGATATATTAGTGAACAATGCAGGCATCATGGATAATTTTGTAACTGCGGCAGCGCTTACTGATGAGTATTGGGATAAGATAATGACAGTGAATGTGACTAGCGTAATGCGTACTACAAGGAAAGCATTATCTATATTCCTGCCTAAGGAAAAAGGCGTTATCGTAAACATTGCATCGGTAGGAGGTTTGTATGGCTCAAGAGCGGGAGCTGCTTATACCGCATCCAAGCATGCAGTAGTAGGTTTTACCAAGAATGTAGGTTATCAATACGCACCTAAAGGCATTAGGTGCAATGCTATTGCTCCCGGAGGAGTAGAAACAAATATTGGTGCCACTATTGATAATCCTGATGCTTTTGGTATGGAGCGATCTATGGCGGGCATGGCTATTAACCCTAGAATGGGGAAGCCTGAAGAATTGGCCAAAGTAGCATTATTCTTAGCTTCTGAAGATGCCTCTTTTGTAAATGGTACTGTTGTGACGGCTGACTCAGGTTGGACAGCTTATTAATAGAAATATTTTTTTCTTAAAAGCCTTGATCTATTATCAAGGCTTTTTTGTGAGGCCAAGTAGGTCTACTATTTTTGCGTGAAATTATCTATTGCTATGAAAAAGTATAAGTGTTTAGTAGTCTTGTTATTATTGGTGCAGTTAGGTAAAGCACAAGAAGGGAGCTTAGAGGTTGAAACAACGTCCCCATTTGTATTAGGTAAGACTATAGAAGTATACTCTAAGCAGCTAAAAGAGTATAGGAAACTGAATGTCTACTTCCCGAATGGCTATAGAGAAGATAGAGTAAGCAATTATCCGGTAATTTATTTGTTAGATGGTTCTGCAGAGGAGGATTTTATACATATAGCAGGCTTGTTGCAGTTTGCCAACTATCCATGGGTCAATTACGCGCCACAAGCAATATTAATAGGTATAGAGAATGTAGATAGAAAAAGAGATTTTACCTTCCCTACCAGAAATATTGAGGATAAAAAAGATTTTCCGACGACAGGAGGCTCTGTCTCTTTTATGAATTTTTTGGAATACGAGCTACAGCCATTTGTAAAAGAGCATTATTCACAGAACGATACCAGCATTATTATTGGGCAGTCTTTAGGCGGTCTGTTAGCCACGGAAATATTATTGAAGCGTCCTTTCTTGTTCAGTCATTATATTATTGTTAGCCCTAGCTTATGGTGGGATGATGAGTCCTTATTGAAGGGGAAACCGCAATCGCTTAAGGACGAAAAGAAGGTGTATATAGCAGTTGGAGAAGAAGGGGAGGTTATGGAACGTACTGCTAAGGAATTGGTAGAAAAGCTAGCCCATGATACGCAAAAATGTACAGTTAATATTGACCATATCGAACAGCATAACCATGCTAATATTTTACACTTAGCAGTATATAAAGGGTTTAGGAAAATGTTTTCTTCAAAGGATAAGTAGACATTGCTACTTCTTATCTATTGGCTTCAATATTTTACTATCTACATAAAAAGTACCGAAAGGTATAAAGCTGGCAAGCAGCACAAGCCATGTTGTTTTGAAGAACTTCCAGCTATGATCTCCCGCTACGCTAAAGGTCAGTAATACATAAAGTATAAATAGAATGCCGTGTATCGGTCCTATTACCTCAGAGCCAATGGGGTTGCCCCATACATACTTCATAGGTACAGTAATAAATAACAATACCAACAATGATATACCTTCAAAAAGAGCAACAACTCTAAGTCTGCCTGTATTTGTTTTTAAATGCATAATATCTCTTTTATGACACAAAAAAGCCCTGACGGATTGTCAAGGCTGTTTTTGTAAGTCGGGAAGACAGGATTCGAACCTGCGACCCCCTGGTCCCAAACCAGATGCGCTACCGGGCTGCGCTACTTCCCGATTATTAATAGCTGAACTAAATCAGCTGCCGGATTTTTAACGAGCGGTGAGGGCGGGATTCGAACCCGCGGTACACGATTAAGCGTACGTCAGTTTAGCAAACTAATGGTTTCGGCCACTCACCCACCTCACCAGTGGTATTGTTAAGAACTTTCCCCAGTAATTAAGGGATTGCAAAGATAAGGTTATTCGCAACATTTCAAAATAGATTTTGCAGCATTTCTCACATAATTTTTAGTCACAATTGTATTGCCCTCGATAGGTGGCATACTTATAGCGAAATAGTTGCATGTGAAACTGCAAGGTATAAGCCAATCAGAGACTTATACCACAACTGAAAGAGTGTATTATAGCCGAAATTTTATCCTGTATAACCCGTGCCTAGCTTCTTGAGCATATTTTTATGCTCCATGATAGCACGCATAAAAGTTGGCTGAACAGAGTATGGTATATTGTATTCCTTTGCTTTAGCCTTTACTATATCCGATAGGTCAGGGTAGTGAACATGGCATATTTGAGGGAATAAATGATGCTCTATCTGATAGTTAAGACCACCTACAAACCAAGTGACCAAAGGGCTACGTGGTGCAAAGTTAACAGTATTGATCACCTGATGAATTGCCCAGCTATTTTCCATTTTACGATCTACAGGCATCTCTGGGAATTCTGATTCTTCCATTACGTGTGCTACCTGGAAAATAACGGCTAGTAAAAAACCACCCATCAAGTGCATAGCCACAAAACCCAGTACTACATGATACCAAGCTATATCTAAGAGCATAAGCGGAAGTACCAGCGTATACCCAAAATAGATAACCTTATAAATGCTTAATTCTACAATAGCTCTGGTCAAAGATATTTTTTGCTTGCGCAATAGACCATTCTTATGATAACGGAAGATGGTCAGGAAGTCTTTAGCTACTACCCAGTATATATTCATGATACCATATAGCAACCATGCATATAGGTGTTGGTAACGGTGCATTGGTCTCCATTTGCTATGTGGCGACATTCTGATCAGGTCACCTGCCTCAATATCTTCATCCAGACCTTTAAGGTTAGTATAAGTATGGTGTAATATGTTGTGTTGAATGATCCAGTTACGAGCGTAGCCCCCTAGTATATTAAGCGATGCTCCCATAAAAGTGTTAAGACCTTTGTACGGAGAGTAAGAACCATGGTTAGAATCGTGCATTACTGAGCAACCAACGCCTGCTATGCCTATTCCCATTAGCACCCAAGATGCATAATAAAGTACCATGCTTGTAGAAGAAGCAACACCGCTAATTATCAAAGCATAAGGCACAAAATACATAGCCAGCATGGCTACTGTTTTTGTGTACATCTTCAGATTGCCATGTTTAGCAATATTTCTGTCGTTGAAATATGCTTCCACTTCTCTCTTTACAGCATCTATAAAACTTTCTTTCCCTTTAGGGGCAAACTTTACAATCTGTAATTTCTCTTCTTTTGCAATTGTACTTCCTGACATAGATGTGCAAAGATAATGTCAAATGCTCAAATAAGGTGTATCAATAACATTTGTATTAGTGATATTAACATTTGAATGATGTTGCAACATTTGAAATGATACTGCAGTTTTTACTCTTGATTCTATAATATTGTAGCTCAGCTCACCTACAATGAATAGATTAGACAGAATAACAGCCATACTCATACAGCTGCAATCTCGAAAAGTGGTAAAAGCGCAGGATATAGCTGAGCGTTTTGATATCAGTTTGCGTACTGTATATAGAGATGTTAAGTCGCTAGAGCAGGCAGGTATACCTATTATAGGAGAGGCCGGTGTGGGCTATAGTATCATGGATGGCTACCGATTGCCTCCTGTAATGTTTACTCATGAGGAGGCTGCTGCATTTCTTACAGCAGAAAAACTAGTAGATAAGCTTACCGATAAACGTACCGCATCTCAATATAAAGATGCATTGTATAAGATAAAGGCAGTATTGCGTAGTGACGAAAAGGGTTTATTGGAGAATATTGAGGATGTGATACATGTTTATAAAACACCGCAGGCTGATAGACCAAGCTATATGTTTGAGTTGTTGAAAAGTATCAGTGATAAAAAAGCAGTATCCATAGAGTATTATGCTAATTATTCCGAAGAAACATCAATAAGGGTAGTAGAGCCTGTAGGAATATATTTCATAGGTAGCTACTGGCATTTAGTAGCATGGTGCACTTTAAGAAACGATTACAGAGATTTTAGACTAGATAGGATACAGCATCTGCAAAATACAGATCAAAAATTCACACAAAAGAAGCTTTCTCTAACTCAGTACATCAATACCTATAGGAATGAAAACGAGTTGATAAAAGTAGTCGTGTCCTTTGATAAAAGAGTAGCCAAGTATATACAGGAACAAAAACTATACTTCGGCTTTGTGAGCGAAGAGAAGAAAGGAGATAAAGTAGAGGTTACCTTTTTAACGCCGTCATTACACTATTTTGCTAAATGGTTGATCAGCTTTATAAAGGAAGCTACTGTCATAAAACCCGCTGCACTTAAAGAAGAAGTAAAACGTCATATATCCTTACTTCAGGAACATTATAAATAATTTTCTACTGCTGTTGACATAGGGTTGTCACCACCTGCTTGTTGCTTTGCATTATAATCTTAAAACAACAAGTAATGGAAATCAAAATGCAACCTCCTGTAAAGGTGATGTACACAACTGTGAAAACAACGCTGCTAGATATGGAGCAGTATGTAGGCAAAACACCAATGGCACTTAAAGAAGAGTGTGAGCGACTTGGTTTAACAACAAATGGTCTTCAGCACTGGGTCTATTTTGGTGCAAGCGGAGATCCGCACAATGAGTTTGAATTGCAAATATGCCTTGAAGTGGAGGGAGAGGCTCCCTCTGATAAATATCAATTTCAAGAGCTGCCTGAATTTAAATGTGTAACAACAATGCATATTGGCTCTTGGGACAACTTTGCAGCCACTTACGAAAAGTTCGTTCCTCAAATTGGAGTTGAAGGACATACGCTAAGCAATGTTAGTAGAGAAGTATACTTAACTGTAGACTTTGATAACCCTGAAAATAATAGAACCGAAATTCAAGTTGGTGTTGTATAGTCCTCATGTCTACATGTAGAACCATATTATTAATTACTAAGGGAACTATGAAAGGAGTTTGTAAGGCCTTTCGTTGTTTGTCGAAACTTTCATCATAAGCCCCGTTAGGGGCTTATGTCACTCCATTGTCATATTCGTTTTGTGTTGAATTGTCACGCTTGTATTAGCGAAAGATTAAAAGTTATAATATCGAAAGTCCGAATAAACTTGTAGCTAAAATATAAGGGCTATCAGTCAATACTTTAGGCTGAATGACAATTAAATCCCCCATTACCTCCCCCCAACTTTTATTGAACACATTCCGTTCTTAGTGTTAAGAATTTTTAAGTTTTCAAATTTCCCTTATCTGATTGTTGGGTATGGGATGATCTTTTAATTATTAAAATACTAAGTATGAAAAAACTATTACTACCGGTTTTCTTATGTATGGGTATGTCTGCCATGGCACAAAACTCGTTGTTGAGCAGCCCCACTACAGGAACCATCATGTCGCTAACTATGAGTAAAATACACATGGTTTCCAATGGTACTGATGTTGTTTTATGTATTGGGGACAATACTGCGATCTATGCAGTGGATATTGTAGATAATGATGCTTCTAAAGCAGCAGCTAATACAATTACATCTATCCCCAATTTTGTAACGGATAAATTAAATCCACTTGTAGGGCAGAGCGTTAACGTCTTGGATATGGAAGTGAACCCGATCTCTAAATCAGTATACATATTGGGTCAAGGTGGTCCTGCAAAGTATATTTTTAAAGTAGAGAATAACGGAGCTAATGTTTCTATTGTTGACTTGAGCAATGCAACCTATAGTTTACTTTCATGGAAAGGTAGCCTTGCTGTAAACGATATCACATACGGTAACAATACCTTGTATGTTTCTTCTGGAGACTTTTCTTTGAATGGAGAGCTAGGTTGGATGGCTCCGCCATTTGCACACAATGGTACTTTTACAAAACGTGCTACAACTTTATTTAAGTCGAACTGGGGTGGACAATATCTTACAACAGCACCTTTAGAAACACTTACATTTGGTACTGTAGATGGTAAAAATCGTTTGATGGGCGTAACTACATGCGCTCCTGGTTTTTCAATAGATGCGGCTACGCTTTCAGGTTCAGGTGTATTAACAGTAACAGAAGACTTTAATGTTCACCAAGGGCAAACTAAAAAGGTAGCGTTCATGCACCATGATGGTAAAGACTGGTTGTTCGACCTTCATGATGATAAAGTTTACCGTATAGGTAAAAAATATCTGGACGGTAGCCAAGTAACTGCTAATAAGTATGATAACAATGCAACAATGCTAAGAGACAATACTGGTAAAGTAGCAGCCTCTTTGCCTGCTGATGATATGAAGGAGATGAGTACAGGTACCTATACTACTATGGCGCTTTGGGATAACTATCGCCTATTGTTGTTAGAGAAAGGTACTACAGGTGCATTGACATTATCTAAGATGTCTACTGAAACACCTCCTCCAACAAGTGTAACAACAGTTACTAATAATACTACAGTATCTATATACCCTAATCCTGCATCAAACAATGTAACGATCACATTGCCTCAAAATGAAGTGAATGCTACAGCTACTATTATTTCTATAGATGGTAAGGTTGTATCGTCTCAAAAAATAAGTGCACATAAAGCAACAATGAATGTTAGTACGCTTAATGCTGGTATATATACAGTCAATGTTACTTTATCTAGCGGTGCTGTTATTTCTAATAAATTGACGGTTAAATAAAGGATACCTCAAATGCGAAGCATAATACTTTGTTTCATGGTTATATTACTTCATCTGCAAACTTTTGCAGGTGAAGTAATAACTATTGATAACGACAATCCTCTTCGCCCTACTTTATCTGTAGTGCTAACTAAAATGCAACTGCTTAATATTAAAGCGCAAGGACTAGGTCATGGAAAAGAGTTGTTAGGCTTGTATATGATAGTTGATAAGGAGGCTGCTAAGGTAGCTGTAGCAGGTAGGTATAGCTTAAAAGATACTCGGTTGTATTATACCCCAATGTATGATCTAGGTTACGATATGCATTTTGTTGCAAAAGCTAAAACGGGTAATGAACAAGAAGTTGTCAAAAACTATCACACGCCTGAAAATCCGCGTTCTGTAAATAAAGCGGCAGTGGTAAGTGCCTATCCTATAGCAGATACAATACCGTATAATACACTTTATTTTCATGTGCGGTTTAGCCAGCCAATGTTGGAGGATAAACATGCTTATAAGTATATAAAAATGTATGACGAGCAAGGTGTAGAGCGTCCACGAGCATGGAGACAGAAATCCTTTTGGCTAGATGATGGTAAGTTGTTGGTATTGATGATTCATCCTGGTAGGGTAAAGAACGGCATCCATTATGAAAGTCCATTGTTTGATTCTGGTAAATACTATAGACTGGAGGTATTGCAAAATATTAAAGATGCAAATGGTAACAGGCTAAAGGAAGCCTATGAACAGCGATATTATGTAACAGGACAAGATAGGGAGATACCCAAAATGAATAAATACTTTATCAAGCAGCCATCTTCTAACACTAAAGAGCCTATAAAAATATACTTCTCAGAAGGTATGGATAATGCCTCTGTTGTAGATGGGGTAAAAGTATTGGACGGTGACGGCAATGTGGTAGAGTGTAAGGTAAGAGAAGGAAGTACAGACGACTATTTTACTGTTACGCCTATAAATACATGGGGAAAAGGTAGTTATACTTTGGAATTGAAAGGCTCTGTTTCTGATTATTCAGGGAATAGGATCAACAGACTTTTCGAAATAAAAAATGCCCGAGAAATAGAAAAAGATGCTCTAGTGAATAAATGGGAATTTGAGGTAAGGTAGTTCTAGATAATTTGCCTTCTGCTTACTTCATGCTTTAATTGGAGATATTCTTCTTCGATTCTTTCCACTTCACTTTTAAGTGTATTGTTCTTGCGTGTGTTTGCTTTGCTAATAAAAAGCGTGGCATTGATCGCACTATTGATCATTGCAATAGCGGTAGCACTATCGCCCAGCATTGGTTGATAAGTATTGTCAAACACCTCAAGGGCTGTTTTTAAAACATCGATACAGCTTTTGCTAATAGCTATTGGTGTGGTCGTTAGTTCTTTAGTGATCGTATTTTTCAGCATGTCAGTAACTGCATCTGCATCTTGTTGCATTAGCACTTCCAGTTGTGGGTAGTATTGTTGATTTAGTAGTTGTAGCGCTTTGTCTAGCTGAGGGTAGCTATCTGTGTAGTCTGTTTTTTTTAGGGTGATCTTGCATACAGATTGCAGAATGGATATACCCATTAGAGCAGAAAAAGCAGCAGCACATCCTGAACCCGGCATGCCTTTGCCTTGACTTAATCGTTGCAGAAATGCAGCTGTTGTTGTGTTATTATATTGTTCGCCCATTTGCTGACTAGTTTTAAAAAAACAATATTTTAATGACAAATATAGAAATGTTTATTTCGTTAAGTTTGTACAGAAGTAGGCTTTCTATAAAAAGACAATTTGTAAAAAGAATGAAAACGTTAATCACAGTAATAGCAATGTTTATTGCATCAATAAATTTTGCTTCAGCACAAACATCTATTGTTATTCCTTTTGACCTGAATAATGTGAATGTGGATGGCCAGATAAACGCCAGTGAGTGGCAAGATGCAGATAGTGTATTTATTGTAATGTCTAATAATGATAGTATTACAGTATACTATAAGCACGACATGCAAAATGTATATTTTGCTTTTGCAGGAAAGCTAGAGTCGCATTCCGTTAGTCAAATATTTCCTGAAGTATTACTAGATCCTCAAAATAAAAAAGGAAGCAATTGGGTAGCTGGTCAATGGTGGTTCCATGTTTCTGCACAAGATTGTGAGAATGATGGAGGATATGGTGTGTATAATAACTGTAATGTTTCACAGACTAGTTGGACAGGAGTACCCAACTTTACACCAGGACCTCCATACACAGATAGTGTAGAAATAAAAATTCCTTACAACAAACTAAACTTCAATGCCGTAACTCAAAGCGTTATGGGGCTAGCATTTGTGCTTACTAATACAAATAATATATACCAGATGTGGCCGTCGGCGGCAGATAGAAACGTGCCTTCAACATGGTCTACAGCTACTATTAACAAATTTCCGGTTGACGTAAAAACAATTACGAATGACCCTACTGTAAAGTGCTACCCTAATCCCGCTACGGATGTGTTGCATATAGAAGGGGTTCAACAAAATGATCCTATTCTTCTAATTAATGTATATGGTAGTATTGTTAGTAAAGGAGTAGCATCAGGTAATACTTATCAAATGGATATAGCACAGCTGCCTTCAGGTATTTATTATTTAAGTACTGGGCACGATAGCAATAGAGTTACACAAAAAGTTGTCGTGAATAAGTAGTCTATATTTTGTAGGTTGTAATAGTTATTTTTATTCAAAATTACACTAACGAATATTAAATGAATATGTACTTATTGAAGAGAAGTTTTTTTTGTGTGGCTATTGCTAGTGTTTTATTAGCCTCTTGCGCAAACGATAAGAAAGCAGAAGGTGATAATCAAGAAGAGCACCAGAATATAGATATGGGAGAGGTTATGGCTCCCCCTGTTTTACCTCAACCTGAAGAAGGTGTAGAAGGTGGTGCTCAAGTGAACATGTTGTCACCAGGGCAGTCTTTTGATGAAAAAGGTAATGTAGTAGATATGGATGGTAATATTGTGATGCCCGCGGAAGAAGCAAAAAAGAATAATATACAAGAACAACCGCATGAGAAAGCTACGGATGATGAGATCAAAATAGTGCAAGATATTTTTGATATCAATAATAAATATATCGCCACGGCAAAGCTTGCTGGAGAGAAGGCTACCCGTTCAGATATAATGGATGTTGCCGTACAACTGGAAGGAGAGCATACAATGCTTAATGATATTACCAGAAACTTCTTGGATATAACTCATGCTAAGGTTGAGGAAAAGAAGAATGTAAAAGCTGAAGTAGTGACAGGCGCCAAAGGGGAGGCATGGGATAAGGCTTGGGCGAATAAAATGTTAGATATCAATAAAGAGTTTATCTCCTACTTTAGAAGAAACGAAAATGTAGTAAAGCATCATGAATTGAAGAACATCATTCTGCAATATTCAGAGCATATTAGCAATGAACAACAAATGCTTAAGGATGTAATCGATCAATAGTACAGATGAATAATAATGGAAAGGGGTGGCATTGCTATCCCTTTTTTTATTGCTGTATATGAATATGGTCGTCGTGACGAACTGCTTGACAGCCATGAAAACGTATCTTGTTAATATGGCGGAGGTCTAGCCTTGTTTTTAAGTAAGGTTCTATAAAGATTTTACTAATTGTAGCCTCTTTTGATAATATTAGTAGAAACGCTCTTGTTCTTGCTTCGTCTAATATCAGGTTAGTGTTTTTCTTTCTTGGTAATATTTTTCCAAGTAAACCATATTGCCAATAGCCTGATGTCTCACACTTAATGGTTGTGTTTATTTCACCTTCTTCGGGTTCAGCATATACTCCATAGCCAAAATAAGATGGCGTACTGTTTGAAGGTTTCTTGTGTAAGGTGTCATAATATAAAAAGGCAAAGTCTAATTTCTTGCCGTCGTCATGACTAAGGTGGGGTATTAAGGGGAAGCCGTTTATAAATGGGAAGTTAGCATCTAGGTAATGAATGGTTTCTCCCTTGTGTTGGCCTTCCCATATTTTGCATGCTGTAGTGATTGTAGCGTGTAGGTCTTTGGTTACATAATGTCGGTTTAGCAGAAATGTGAATGGGTTTTGCGGCTTTAGATTCCCTTTGTTAAAGCCAAAGGGAAGGGGTACTCTCCCAAAGTGTTTCGCTATGGGCGGTATCAGCACAAAAGTGAAAGTGAAATAAATGAGAATGAATAGAAGTGTTTTAGCTCCAATAAAGTTTACTCTTTTATAGCGCTTGGCTATTATGCAGTGTAGTAATAAAGTTAAAACTAATAGAAGACCACCTACTTGTGTAAGTAGTGTTAAGATGATAAATACAATTAGGATAGTTAGTCTCTTAGCTATCATTATCGACTCGCTAAACTTAACATGTGTTTTGCGAAATCAGCAACCTCTTCTTCGGTGTTATCCCAAGAGCACATAAGGCGTACTTCATTATTATGTTCATCCCAAACATAGTAAGGGTATTTAGCCCACATGCTTTCATTCCAGCTTTCAGGGTGTGTGGCAAATACTCCATTTGCTTCTACAGGTTTAGTTATTTGTACGCCAGGTATATCTTTTATCGCTTGATGTAGCTCTTGTGCTATCTTATTAGCATGCTTCGCATAGGTACGCCAACGCTCATTGGTAACCATAGCTTCAAACTGCGCAGCAATGAATCTGTTTTTAGATGCCATTTGCATACTTTGCTTATGCTTGAAGGGTAGGTGCTCTGAAAGTTTCTTGTTGAAGACAACAACAGCTTCCCCAAACATCATACCTGCTTTAGTGCCACCAAAGGATAGGATATCTACACCTGCATTTTTGGTGATATCGGCTAGCGAACAGTTAAGGCTGGCTGCCGCATTGAAGAAGCGAGCACCATCTACATGAAAAAAGAGATCGTTGGCTTTGGCTAAGCTGCCTAAAGCTTTTAATTCTTCAGGAGTGTAGACAGTAGCATATTCAGTACTCTGTGTTACTGACAACATGCGTGTTTGTGGATAGTGAACATCGCCTTTCCTTATAAGTCTTTGCTGCACTGCTTCGGGAGTTATCTTACCAGTAGCTCCTGATGCAAGCGGGAAGAATCTACATCCTGTAAAAGTTTCCGGAGCAGCAGACTCATCACAATACATATGAGAGGTTTCGGCGCAAAGAATAGCGTTGTAGGATTGTGTGCCACTACTCATGCTGAGTACATTGGCACAAGTGCCATTGTATACAAAGTGAACATCTACGTCCGCCTCGAATATATCGCAAAAGAGTTTTTTGGTACGTTCGGTTATATTGTCAGCTCCATAGGCACGCGCATGTCCTATATTAGCATCGGCTAAGGCTTCCATTACTTCTGGCAATACACCAGAATAGTTGTCACTTGCAAATCCTTTCATGCTTGCAAGAAAAGTAATTTTTGGGACAATTAATCTATTCTAAACTTGATTTGAGTTAGTTGGTTATCAATACTAAGTTGTAACAGATATAGTCCACTTGTTGCTTGGTCTATTTTTATCTGGTGGTTTAGTGTGCCGTTATTGATTCTTGTTTCGGTGTTGTATACTATTTGCCCTAGCATGTTTATGATCTGTATTTTAGCAACGCCCTTGGTGTTGAGTTGACCACTTAGAGTAAACTGCCCATTGTTAGGGTTAGGAGCAAGAGTGAGTTGATTGTCTTCTTTTATTTCATTGATACCTGTTGCAATACGTACAACTATGCTGTTGCTTTTAGCAGCAGTAGGTTGTGGGCATTTATAGCTACTGATGAGTTCTACATGTATGGTGTCATTATCATTAAGATTATTAGCACTCCATATATTACTTGTAGCGCCAATAATGTCTTGCCCGTTTCTTTTCCATTGGTATTGAGGATTGTTGCCCGCATTTACAGGCGTAGCGGTAAACTGCACATAATCCCAAGGGATGATAATGCCAGTAGGATTGGCCGCAATGCTTACTGAAGGCGCCAGCCAAGGGAGTACATTCATTTTTATCTGATTGCTTTGGTCTGTAACTGGTGATGAGCATTGCGCATTGTCTGTCATCTCACAGAGAATAATATCGTTATTGTTGAGATTAGTAGTAGAGAAGGTTGACCCTGTAGCAGATTGAGGTTGTGCGTTGATCTTCCAAGTATACTGAAGGTTGCTGCTGGCATTGACAGGTATAGCCATATAGGTCACATTAGTGCCATCACAAACAGTATCGAAAGGAGTACTAATGACCACAAAAGGATTTGGTTTGATGTTGATGTTCAGAGAGCTAACAGGAGAGGTACAGTTGTTATAAGTGACAGTAGCGTAATAGTTGCCTGTGTCAGCCAACTGCACATTGGTCTTTGTAGGGTTCTTTATGGTGCTGTTGAAATTATTTGGCCCTGTCCAGCTATAAGATACCCCACTTACTAAGCTAGTGGCATTGAGATTAAGCTGTTCCCCAATACATAGTGGGTTGTTATAGGAGAGTGTTGGTGCTGATGGTGTTTGCGTCACCATCACATAGGTGCTATCGGAATAGGTACAACCATTAAGGTTTACAGTCATGCTATACCAACCTGTATTGGCAACACTGGCATTCGCAATTATAGTATCATTAGCAGAAGCACTAAAACTATTAGGTCCTGACCAGGCGTAAGTAACGTTACCTGTAGATGTGTCACTAAAAAGCTTCAAAGTGTCATCTGTACAAAGTGGGCTATTACTGCTGAGTGTGACAGTGTCGGGCACATCTTTTATGGTTACTGCGATGGTGTCGTATGTGCTACAGCCATTGAGTGTGGCAGCAACAGTATAAAACCCTCCAGCTGTTTGAGGTACGTTTACTCTTATTGGGTTTTGTGTGTTATTGGTATAGCTGTTTGGTCCTATCCAGCTATAGGTGACACCACTTGTAGTACTTGCTGCTGTGAGTGCTAGTGTGTCGTATTGGCAAACTGGTGTATTGCTGCTGGCTATCGGTTTGTTAGGTAATGGGTTTACTTGTACTTGTAATGTGTCTAGTATTTCACAGCCATAAAGATTACTAGTTAGGTAATAGCTTCCTGCGTTTGCAAGGAGTACACTTGATATATATGGTGATGGTAGGGAGGATGTATAGCCAATAGGCCCTGTCCAAGAGTAGGTTAAGTAATTAGGAGTACTTGTGTTAGTAAAGCTTAGAGCCTTGCCTACACAAACAGGACTATTGCTAGTTACTTGAACAGAAGTATTTGTACTGTCGAGGTTACCTATCTTTATTAGTTGGTTGCTAATTATGGTATCTTTTGGAGAGGATGATATTAGCCTTACTTTATATCCACTGCCAGTAATCACACTATTAGGAATATATCCTCTTATTGTTCCTGTTGTATCAGAGGTTAAGCTACCAATGGTGGTTGGGTTGATAAAGTTTCCTGTCGCATCGGATAGTTGCGCGGTGAAAATATTGTTAGTATTTAGTTTGAAGCTTGTATTAAAATTAATAATGAAACTATCATTTACACAAAAGTTTGTAAGATGATTAGAAATATTTATTTCCCATATTGGCTTTACAACAACAGAGTCAAAGTAGTAGTACGCCCATGCAAAACTTGCAACATTAGTTGTGTCTACGTTAATGAGGCTGTCAGGCAAAAAGCCTCCAATAGCTATGTTGTCGTATGTAGAATCTGCAGTAAAAGTGCTTGTAAGCCTTACCCAGTTTAAAGTGTCTGTAATAATACCGTAATTCTGAAAATGGACTTGTGGTTGTAACGTTTGCCAGTTGCTGGGGGTTATATTGCCAAGAGTATCAAAGAATAAAATTGTAATATTATCAGTAGCTCGACCACCTCTGCCTGATCTGCAAACAGAAAGAGAAACTTCGTATGTTACACCAATGGTTAAGGGTACGATTTTTCTTGTTACAATTTCTCTATAGTTAGCGCTATTAGGGATGTAAAAATATCCCCCAAAATATCCATTTCCGCTTGCTGGGTTTTGGAAGCCAAACCAATTAAGTGGTACCGAAACGTTATTAGAAGTTGCGCAGGTATGAAAGAAATCAGGTGTAGGTCCAGTTACAAAATTATCCCATCCAAGACAACTCGGAACTTGAGAGTAACCGATAGGGCAAACAGAATAATACTCAAAATCACCATTTGGGACATGGTTCTGAGCTTGGGTTATTGTAGCTATTAATAGGGATAATATAAGGGCGGTATACTTCATCTAACGGATATTGGGTATATTGAAATTAGTGAAATATTAACTGTTGGAGCTGTAGGGTAGTAGTTTTATGCTGAATTTAATGTGTGGTAGGGTATTATGACATTTTTATTAACTGAAAGTTGAAATTGCTACAACTGATATATTCTCAGTATCTTATAATAGCTATTGTTATGAAGAAAATACTACAAGCTTATTTTTCTTTTTCCCGTACAGAACGTTTAGGCGTATTGGGTTTGTTGTTACTTATTGTGCTTGGAATGGCTTTGCGCTATATATTGAGTTGATCTCGCCTGTAGCAGTATGGTTTTATCTACCAAGTAAGAATAGAAACAAGTTTTGAATTTTAAGTATAATAATGTGTAACCCTCGAATTAATACGGTTATAGGTTTGTTTAATGATTAGATAGTCTACAAAATTGATTAGCGACCAAAAAAGTCGTAAAATTGCGCCATAATACCCTTATATAAGAAACTATATGGATTTTAGTCAAACAGATACTCAATTACAGATCACGGACATGATCCGTGATTTTGCTAACAAAAATATTCGTCCTGATATGATGGAATGGGACGAAAACCAGATATTCCCTGTCGAGCTATTTCACAAATTGGGTGAGTTAGGTCTTATGGGTGTATTAGTACCTGAAGAATATGGTGGCTCAGGTTTGAGTTATTTCGAATATGTAACTGTTGTAAGCGAAATTGCAAAAGTATGTAGCTCTATTGGTCTATCAGTAGCAGCGCACAACTCACTTTGCACAGGACATATTTTATACTTCGGTAACGAGGAGCAGAAGAAAAAGTATTTGCCAAAACTAGCAAGTGGTGAGTGGATAGGTGCTTGGGGATTGACTGAGGCAAATACAGGTAGCGACGCTGGTAATATGCGTTGTGTAGCAGAGCGTGATGGAGATGACTGGGTGCTTAATGGAACCAAAAACTGGATCACTCATGGTAAGAGTGGTAACGTAGCAGTAGTCTTGGCACGTACTGGTGAGCCGAGAGCTAAGAGTAATGTTACAGCGTTTATAATTGAACGTGGTACGCCAGGCTTCTCAGCTGGTAAAAAAGAAAATAAATTAGGTATGCGAGCATCGGAAACCACAGAGTTGGTATTTGATAACTGTCGTATATCAGACGCACAGCGTATGGGTGAGGTAGGAGATGGTTTCCGCCAAGCTATGCAAGTGCTGGATGGTGGTCGTATTTCTATTGCTGCATTGTCTTTAGGTATTGCTAAGGGTGCCTATGAAGCTGCTTTGAAATATTCCAAAGAGCGTGAGCAGTTCGACCAACCAATATCTAACTTCCAAGCAATAGCTTTCAAGCTGGCCGATATGAAGGTGAAGATAGAAGCTGCTGAAGCGCTTATCTATCAAGCTTCTGATATGAAGAATAGAGGGGTGAAAATGACAAAAGAATCAGCAATGGCTAAATATTATGCATCTGAAATTTGTGTAGAGATAGCTACAGATGCGGTACAGATATTTGGTGGTTACGGTTATACTAAAGACTTTCCTGTAGAGAAATTCTACCGCGACAGTAAGTTGTGTACTATTGGAGAAGGAACTTCAGAAATACAGAAACTGGTTATCTCCAGAGATATTCTAAAATAAATTATAGCCTCGCATTGCGAGGCTATTTTATGTTGTAGGTATCACGGATTTATATGTTTATTTTTAATGTATGAGAGCGGTTGCCATATCCTTAATTATTAGCGGAAGCTTATTGTGGTCTGCTTGTGGCACACCCTCTAGGTTTCCACTTACGGAGGTTAGCATGTCTCCATCAGATGATCTTATAGTTGGTAATTGGAAAATGGAAGAAGACACGAATAAACATAACTTTTATGAGATTACTCAAAGTGTAGAAGAAGGTAAGTACCATGTGCGTTTTTTCAACCGTGGAGGTACTAACCCTACTTTCGAGGCTAATATATTCTTCTCTGAACTAGAAGCTGCTGATAAATCTAAGGTGAAGTTTCTCAATGTTCCTTACTGGGAAAAGACACTTGGTAAGTGGGGTGATATGGGTTATTTCTTTGTAAGAATATTAGAAACATCAGCTGAATTCAGTCATATTACAACTGCTACAGTTAATAATACTGAAATCTACAATAAGCATACAGGAAGTGAGGTTAGAGCGTATGTGCTTGAAAATATTGATAATCCAGAGATATACTCTGATACAGTACACTTTTATAAAGTCAATAAGACTACTGCGGAGTTAAGACAACCGTATAAACAATAAAGCCTCGCATTGCGAGGCTTTTATTTATTTGATATTTGTAAAGTCAGATTAGTAATCACCAAGTGTTTCAGCAACTTGACCAAGTGCATTTGCTAATTGCTCATCGTTAGGTGCAATGCCATGCCATTCGTGCGTGCCTTCCATAAAGTCTATACCACTACCCATTTCGGTATGCATAAGTATTACAACCGGCTTGCCTTTGCCAGTTTCCGCCTTAGCAGCTTCAAGTGTCTTTACAACTTCTGCCATGTCATTACCTTTCTCAAGAGTAATGGTATGCCAGCCGAATGTATCAAACTTAGCTTTTAGATCGCCAAGGTTCATTACATCTTTGGTTGCACCATCTATTTGCTGACCATTCCAGTCTACTGTAGCTATAAGGTTGTCTATTTTATGATGAGCTGCAAATAGTATTGCTTCCCAGTTTTGTCCTTCTTGCAATTCACCATCGCCATGAAGTGAGAATACAAGTCTGTCATCACCATTCATTTTTTTACTTAATGCAGCACCTGCAGCAACACTAAGCCCTTGTCCTAAAGAACCGCTTGCTATACGCACACCAGGCAGTCCTTCGTGAGTGGTAGGGTGCCCTTGCAAACGAGTGTTAAGCTTTCTAAAAGTGTTTAATTCCTCTATTGGGAAGTAGCCGGAACGAGCTAATACACTATAAAATACCGGAGATATATGACCATTAGACAAGAAGAAAATATCTTCACCTTTGCCATCCATGTCAAACTCTGGATTACGTTTCATGATGTGGAAATACAAGGCTACAAGGTATTCTGTACAGCCTAGAGAACCTCCTGGGTGTCCGCTTTGTACAGCATGAACCATACGTACTATATCTCTGCGCACTTGAGACGCAGTGTCTTTTAGTTGTTGCAACTCCATATCAATAGTATAATTATGCTGCAAAAGTAGGGTATCTCATAGACTTTTTATAACGTAAAATAATGCTCGTTGATTTCATGTGTATATTGCAGCATAATGAAGTTGACCGCTCAAAAAACTAAATATTTCACAGAGCAACTCATGCATTGGCATGAGTATGAGAATGATAGATCGCTACCTTGGAAGGAAGAGCGTAACCCTTATAAAGTGTGGCTCTCAGAAATAATATTGCAACAAACAAGAGCAGAGCAGGGATTGCCGTATTTTTTAAGGTTTACAGAGCAGTATCCCACTATAGGTAGCCTAGCTGCAGCCAAAGATGACGATGTGTTTAAACTTTGGCAGGGGCTAGGGTATTATAACAGGTGTAAGAATATGCTGGTAGCAGCAAGGTATATAACAGCGGAGCTGGGTGGTGTATTCCCTAACACATATGAAGAGTTGTTGCAATTAAAAGGGGTGGGGGCATATACTGCAGCCGCTATCAGCTCCTTTGCTTTTGGACTGCCTCAAGCAGTTGTAGATGGCAATGTATATAGAGTGCTATCCAGATTTTGGGCTATTGATACTCCTATAGATACTACTGAAGGGAAAAAACTATTTACAAACCTTGCAGAGCAACTGCTGGACAAAAAAAATAGCGCTAAATATAATCAAGCGATAATGGATTTTGGGGCAACTGTCTGCACTCCTAAGCTTCCAAACTGTGCTCTTTGTCCACTGGCTGGTAAGTGCGCAGCCCAAAAACAAAGTATGATTCACTTATTACCTATAAAATCTAAAAAGGTAAAAGTGAAGAACCGCTTTTTTCATTATGTGATTTTTCACCACCAAGATGATATATGGATAACTAAAAGAGGTACAGGTGATATATGGGAGAATCTATATGAACCCTATTTAATAGAAGGTGCTAAAATACTGGATGAGAAAGAAGTTGTAGCAGCACTAAATAAAGGTAAAATAAAGGTAGGTGACTTGGTGTATGAAGGCACTTTAAAACAAAGGTTGACACATCAGTTGATACAGTTTCAATTCTACACCTGTAGGGTTGCCAAAAAAGAAAATATAGAAGACGGGGTATGGGTTAAAAAAGAAGAACTCAAAGCCTATTCTTTTCCTAAAACCTTGGTTTCTTTTTTTGAAAAAAAGTTATATTTTTAAAGTTACCATAGGTGAATTTGTATTAAACTGAGTAAACTAGAAAACTGAAATGAGAGGAGTTAATAAAGTAGTATTGATTGGCAATTTAGGTCGCGACCCGGAATTACAATATTTAGAGGGTAATATAGCAGTAGCAAAATTCCCATTGGCTACTACAGAGACGTTTAAAGACAAGAACGGTAATCTAGTTTCACAAACAGAGTGGCACACTGTGGTTTTATGGAGAGGGCTCGCAGAATTGGCCCAGAAATATCTACACAAAGGAAGTTTAGTATATATAGAAGGGAAGTTAAGAACGAGAAATTGGGAGGATAAGGATAAAAACAAGCGATTTAGTACTGAGATAGTGGGAGATAATCTGGTAATGCTGGATAAAAGGAAAGATGGGCATAGCGAGCATGGGGATAGTTCCTATAAAACCGATGCTCCTGACATGGATGGCGATGACGATAAAGATCTGCCATTTTAAATTATATTGAAATATTTGTAGTTGGAATTGTTACTATCATTTCACTTTGATATTTTTGATACATAAATAAAAACCTACAGTATTGGACAGTCCATCAGACGGAGAGGTCGGATTCTCGACATTATTATTACAAGCGTCAGTTGAAGCATTTTCGGCTTCCAATATGACTATTCTTATTATTGTAGTGCTATTGCTTCTTTTGATGACAGCAATAACCGCAGGTGCCGAAACGGCTTATTTCTCCCTAACAGGAAAGGATGTTAATTATCTAAAGACGAAGGATCAAGCTTCGGCAAGGCAGGTCATACGTTTACTGGAAAGACCTAAAATGTTGCTGGCTACCATTGTCGTAGCTAATAACTTTATCAATATTGCTATCGTTATTACTACTAATTTGATGGTCAGTCAAATTGTATCGCCAGACGTGAGCCCTGTGATGTGGTTCTCTATACAGATAGTAGCAGTAACATTTTTATTAGTGCTTTTTGGTGAGGTATTACCTAAGGTGTATGCTACGCAAAATAATATGCGTATGGCCTTGTTCTCTGCACCCGTACTAAACGTCTTGCAGAGTATTTTTCGCCCTGTGAGTAATATGTTGGTGTCTTCTACAAATTATATAGAAAAGAGACTGGGTAATAAACCAGCCAGCAATATAAGTAATGAAGATTTTGAACACGCTATAGAACTGACGGTAGGTCATACAGCTACTAAGCAAGAAGTAGATATATTTAAAGGTATACTCAAGTTTGGTAACATTACTGTTACTCAGATCATGCGTACAAGGCTTGATGTAGGTGGTATCCCTAATGATATTAATTTCGGCGAAGTGCAAAAAATGGCGATTGAATTAGGTTATTCAAGATTGCCTGTATATCAAGATAGTTTAGATAAAATTGTGGGTGTCATCCATACCAAAGATTTCTTGCCGCATGGAGAAGATGACAATTTTGACTGGCACAAACTTATAAGACCTGCCTACTTTGTGCATGAAGGGAAATTTATTGAAGACTTGTTGAAGGAGTTTCAACAAAAGCGTATGCACATGGCTATTGTTGTAGATGAGTTTGGTGGTACTTCGGGTATTGTTACCCTAGAAGATATAATGGAGGAGATAATAGGGGATATACGTGATGAGTTTGATGAAGAAGATGCATTACACAAAAAAATTGATGACAATAACTATATAGTAGAGGGTAAGACCTTGATCAATGATGTTTGTCGTCTTATGGGGTTATCTCCCGATACTTTTGATGATATAAGAGATGAAAGTGATTCGGTAGCAGGGCTGATACTAGAGATATCAGGCAAGTTTCCTTCTGTAAATGAGGTAGTCTCTTATAAGAATTTTGACTTTACAGTACTCAACTTAGATAAGATGCGTATACAAAGAGTAAAGGTGACCATCAATCAGGTTGAAGAAGAGGAGGAGTAATACTTAAATTGAAAATATGGAAATACACCTCAAAATAATAGGAGCTTGTTTACTCTTATTAGGTATTGCCCATATTGGTTTCCCAAGGTATTTTAAATGGAAGCAAGAGTTAATGAAACTAAGCCTTATTAATAGGCAGATGTTTGGTTCGCACACATTTTTCATTGCCCTTACCGTGACATTGATAGGTGCCCTTTGTTTAACTTATGCTGACGATCTGATACATACGGCTTTAGGTAATGTATTGTCACTTGGCTTGGGTATATTTTGGTTATTACGTTTATACTTCCAGTTGTTTGTTTATTCCTCGGCTTTATGGAAAGGAAAGGCTTTTGAAACACTAACACACATCGTATTCTCTTTGTTTTGGGGATATATGAGCTTTGTTTTTCTGTCCATATATTTTCAATAATAGTAAAGGCTACCTAATAGGTAGTAGTAAAGTACAAATGTAGAGACTCTATTGCTATGTATATCATATGCAAAAAAATCTTTAATTTAGTATTACCATGCTAAAGAAACCCCTATCATTATTACTCTTATTATTCATTACTTCTATGGCATGTGGGCAAAATTTGGTGCCTAACGGAAATTTTGAATATTATACTAGGTGCCCGGCGCATTTCAGTCAGATAGCAGATGTGCCTGCGTGGAGGCAGTATCATAAAGGTACAGCCGACTTTTATCATGAATGTGGTATATGGCCAGTATCGGCACCTTATTCTGTACATGGATACCAAATGCCAGCAAGCGGAAAAGGATATAGTGGTATAATATCTTTTACAAACGTTGGTGGAGTATTAGATACCTTTAGTTATACAGAGTATATCACCACTCCAATTACCCCAATGGTCAAAGGCAATTTCTATAAGGTTTCTATGTCCGTGTCACTAGCCAATATTTCAAAGTGGGCCTCAGATGGGCTTGGAGTTTTCTTTTATGATGTAGGGCCTTCTGCAACTGTAGCTGGTTCGGCTGCATTTTTACAAAATAAACCACAGGTCTATTTTGATACATATGGTCCAATAGCAGACACTCAAAATTGGGTGCGTTTATCCTCTATTGTTTATGCAGACTCTGCATACGATAATATTGTTATAGGAACTTTTATTCCCCAAGGAGGCCTTAAAGTGCAATATGTTAGTATTGCTGGGTCTCCTATGAGTTATTATTTTATAGATTCGGTAGTTGTAGCAGAATTTAAAGAACCTACTCTAGAGTTATCTGGTAAAGATTCTTATTGTGAAGGAGAGTTGTTTAATTTAAATTATACTACAAATGAGCCATACTCTCTTGGAAATATATTTACAGTAGAGCTGTCTGATTATAATGGAAGCTTTGCTAATAATACAAAAATTATTGGCTCAAAGTTAGCTACAACAAGTGGTAGTATAAAATGTACAATTCCTACATCTATTATACCTAGTACAAATTATAGATTGCGATTATTATCCAGTAGCCCTTCTTACAAAACACCACATAATAACAAAAAAATAAGTATAGGTATTTATCCCCAAGGGTTAAAAGCTACTGTGAATTCACCTTTGTGTTCTGGAGAAGTCATAAAAATGAATGTGAATTCGAATACACAAGATGTTATTTATACATGGACTGGACCTGTTAATTTTATAGGGTACGGATCTTATGTTTCTATTGCTAATGCACAAACAGTCAATGCTGGTAAATATACGGCCACGGCCTCGGTATTGGGGTGTGAGGCTAGCAAAGTACTTGATGTTTTAGTTAATAGCTACCCCGAGATTAATGTCAGCAAAGATAGCTTTGTATGTATTGATGACTCATTAGCATTGATAGCTACTACTAATATATCATCAGCAACATCTGAATGGAAGGGGCCAGCAAACTTTATAGCTTCTGGTCTTGTTGCAATTATTCCAAACGTTACAAAAAAAGACGCAGGAAGGTATATTGTAACCGTTGATAATTTTGGTTGTAAGACAAGCAAGAAGGTCAATATGAGTGTTATAGATTTGAATATTGATATAGGTAATGATATAGTATTATGTAATGGTGAAGAAAAAATATTGAATGCAGAAGTCCCCTCACAAGTAGATCCATTTTATCGTTGGCAAGATGGTAGTAGTAATAGTGAATATCTAGTAATGCATTCAGGCATGTTCCATGTTTCAATATCGACAATGTGTGGTTTTTATTCAGACACTATTAATATTGATTATCAAGTTTGTAAATGTACCCCCTTTATTCCAACTGCATTTACACCCAATAATGATGGACGTAATGATAAAATTGGTGTGACATATATTGATTGCGATGTTAGTCAATATAAGTTCCTGATAGTAAACCGTTTTGGTGAAGTAGTATTTGAGTCCACCGATGTAAAGCAAAAATGGGATGGGGTTTATAAAGGTGTAGAAGCTGAATTAGGAACATACTATTACCTTTTGCAACTAACAGGACCTTTTGAAAAGAAGTATTTATTTAAGGGGGATATTGTATTAATAAGATAAAAACTCCCTGCTAAAATAATAGCAGGGAGTACTCTATATTTTTAAAATCAGTTGATTAAAACTCTGCGTTACCCGGAGTACGAGGGAAAGGTATTACGTCGCGGATATTGGTCATGCCAGTAACAAATAGTACCATACGCTCAAAACCTAACCCAAAACCGGCATGTGGTGCAGTACCAAATTTGCGAGTGTCTAAATACCAGTACATCTCGTCCGTTGGTATGTCCATCTCATTCATACGTTGGGTTAGTTTATCTAAACGCTCCTCACGTTGAGAGCCTCCTACTATTTCACCAATGCCAGGTGCTAATATATCCATTGCAGCTACAGTTTTACCATCATCGTTTTGGCGCATGTAGAATGCTTTGATGTCTTTAGGATAGTCGGTAACTACAACGGGCTTTTTAAAGTGTTTTTCAACAAGGTAGCGCTCATGCTCACTTTGCATATCTATACCCCATTTCACTTCGTATTTAAACTTCTTTTTCTTGTATGGTTTTGATTGCATCAATACATCTATTGCTTCTGTGTAAGTAATGCGCTCAAAATCATTGTTCAATACAAATTCCAGCTTCTCGATCAAAGCCATTTCACTACGCTCTGCTTCAGGTTTGCCCTTTTCTTCATTAGCCAAACGCTCTTGTAAGAATTCTAGATCCTCACGGTTGTTATCCAGCGTGTATTTTATCAAATACTTCAGAAGGTCTTCCGCTAAGTCAGCATTGTCATTCAGGTCGTTAAACGCCACCTCTGGTTCTATCATCCAAAACTCTGCCAAGTGGCGGGTAGTATTAGAGTTCTCTGCACGGAAGGTTGGTCCGAAAGTATATACCTCACCCAATGCCATAGCGGCTAGCTCTGCTTCCAGCTGCCCGCTAACGGTTAGGTTAGTAGCGCGTTCGAAAAAGTCTTCCTTGAAATTTACAGCACCATCGTCATTACGAGGGGTATTGTCGAATGGTAGCGTCGTTACTTTAAACATTTCACCTGCACCCTCTGCATCACTGGCAGTTACTATAGGGGTGTGTAAATACACAAAACCTCTATCGTTGAAAAACTTATGAATAGCATAGGCTAAAGAGTGACGTACACGGAATACTGCTCCGAAAGTATTGGTACGGAAACGTAAATGTGCGATCTCGCGCAGATATTCTAAGCTTGGCCTATTCTTTAATTGTAGCGGATATTCTTCAGCATCACAAGTGCCTAGTATTTCTATACTATCAGCTTTTACCTCTACTTTTTGCCCTTTACCTTGAGATGCGATAACAGTACCATTAACATTAATAGCAGCACCTGTAGTTATATTATTAAGAACAGCATCGTCTGTCTGTTCCATATCTATTACCACTTGTACATTGCTCATGCAAGAGCCATCATTTAAAGCAATAAACTGATTATTACGAAAAGAGCGAACCCACCCTTTTACATTGATCGCATAATCTGTTTTCTCGCTTTGTAAGATGTCTTTAATCTTTGTGCGTGCCATTATTGTTTATTATTTATCAAAAAATAGATATTTAAGGGCTATTACCATTAATAATATGCCGAAAAACTTTTTTAATACTGCTGGGCTTATGCCCAAAGCTACTTTGCTGCCAAAGAAGCCTCCAATTACAAAGGTGCTGGCCAGCATTAGGGCAATTTTCCAGTTGACCTCGCCAGCCTTATAATAATTAAATGCGCCAATGAATGCTACAGGAAGTGCTAGCATGGCAAAAGAGGTTCCTTGTGCCATCTTTTGATTGAAGCCGAATAAGAATACCAAAGCGGGTACAATAACAATACCGCCGCCTACGCCAGCCATGCTCGATAAGAACCCGGCAGCAAGCCCTATTAGTAGTACCCCTATAATATATCCTGTACTCATACGCATTTGTTTTAGTTATTAGCCGCTATCATAGTTTTATAGTCGTTGATGCTGTGCTGTAATATCTTTTTAGCCAAACGCTCTCCTTGAAAGTCTTCGATCTTTACCACCTTTTGTTCCAATGTTTTATACTCTTCAAAGAAATGGCGCATTTCTTTAATGAAATACGAAGGTAGCTCACTAATATCATTAATATGTGCAACACTCATATCATTGGCACATACTGCTATTAGCTTATCATCAGCCTCACCTTGGTCTAGCATTCGCATTACACCTATTATTTTGGCTTCTACCAAAGTCATAGGTTGCATAGTTATCTGAGATAGTACTAATATGTCTAGCGGGTCTTTATCATCACAATAGGTTTGTGGTATAAAGCCATAATTAGCTGGGTAATAAAGAGATGAGTATAATACTCTGTCTAGTTTCAGCATACCTGTCTCCTTATCAAGCTCATATTTAGCTCTTGATCCTTTAGGTATCTCAATTATTGCATTTACGGTTTCCGGTACATTATCTCCATAGCTAACCGTATGCCATGGGTTGAAATATTGGTGTTTTTTGCTCATTGGCTGCAAAGGTAAATCTTAAATATTTCATAAACTCCATAGATTTCATAAATAGCTGATACTAATTTGAAGGTTTCCCTGTTTCTTTGCTACCCAATACAATTGAGCGCTTTAGAAGGTTGTCAGAGAGTTGTCACGCCTGTGTAAACGTCTATTAACTTTACAATAAAAAACTAAAACGCTGGTTGTTTTTTTAAAGTGTACTTATATCTTTGTAGGCACACATTGTTCATATTATAGTAATTAATAAACTAAACCAAAAACAATAAAAACAGAGTTATGGCAGATGTTAAAACAGCCGCAAAGAAACCTCAAGGTTCAAAAGCAGGTGCACCTAAGAAGGCGAACGATTTGATGAAGAACTTTTTAGTGATTGTACTTCTAATAACAATAGCAGAGCTTATTTTCCATGTTATCTTCGGAAGTGCATCTAACTTTAAAGATGCAGAAATGCACACACCAGCAAACCTTATGGGTACTATGTATCAAGGTGGATGGGTTGTACCTATATTGATGTCAACTTTCTTAGTATTGTTGTATTTCGTTATTGAGCGTGGTTTGACCGTGTTCAAAGCAAAAGGAAAAGTAAATGGTGGTGAGTTTGTACGTAGAGTACAATACCATCTTGCAAATAAAAACATCGATGCTGCAAAAGCTGAGTGCGATAAGCAAGCAGGTTCTGTAGGTAATGTAATGCGTAACGGTCTTAACAAGTATGAAGAGATGATCAAGGATACTGAGCTGGAAACAGAGCAAAAAATTGCTAGTATCCAAAAAGAGATCGAAGAAGCTACAGCGCTTGAGTTACCAATTTTGGAGAAGAACATGGTATTCTTATCTACAATTGCATCAGTAGCAACACTTATCGGTCTATTCGGTACGGTATTGGGTATGATCCGTGCATTCTCGGCAATGGCAGAAGCAGGTGCTCCAGATGGTGCTGCACTAGCTGCAGGTATCTCTGAGGCACTTATTAATACTGCATTAGGTATTGGTACTTCAGCTATCGCAATTATTGCATATAACTTCTACACTACTATTATAGATAACATCACATTTGGTATTGACGAAAGTGGTTTCACTTTAACTCAAAACTTCGCATCTAACTATAAGTAATAGTTTTTTGCGAAAATGTTGTGGAAAAAAGGCGGAATCCCGTCTTCATATTTATAACAGGTAGAAATTATATACAATGGGAAAGCATAAAATGCCACGGAAGAGTACGAATGTAGACATGACAGCGATGTGTGATGTTGCGTTTCTACTACTTACTTTCTTCATGTTGGCTACACAATTTAAGCCCGATGAGCCTGTAACGGTTGTTACCCCGAATTCAATTTCGGAAATTCCGATACCTGATAATGACATCATGCTGATCACAGTAGACCCTGATGGTCGTGTATTCTTTACGATCGATAATAAGCTTGTACGTAAAGAACTGATAGAGAAGCTTGATGAGCAGAAAGGATTAAACCTAACGGAACAAGAAAAAACCAATTTCGCAATTGGTGCTTCTATAGGTGTGCCTTTCAATAAATTGAAAGCTTATCTAGGATCGGACGGTAACCAGCAAACTGAAATAGACAAAGTAACTGCTGGTATCCCTACAGATACTACCAATTACTCTGACAGAAATGAGCTGGCGTTATGGATCAAAGAAGCTAGATATTCAAATCCTAAATTGCGTATCACTATCAAGGCAGACGGTAAAGCGGCTTACCCTGATATCGCAAAAGTGATCAATACACTTAAAGGATGGAAGATATTTAAATTCAACTTGATCACAGGTCTAAAAGCTGTGCCTGAAGGGTCTGCAGCTTATAGAAAGCAGCAAGGCGAGGGCTAGTTGAAATATTAGATTAGAAAAAACTATTTATAAAACTTAAAACTTAGTTCCATGGCAGAAATGGAAGTCGCCGATAAGGGCGGGAAGAAAGGTCCTGGGGTCAAAAAGTCGAAAAAGCTGTCTACGCGTGTTGACTTAACACCGATGGTGGATTTAGGTTTCTTGTTGATCACGTTCTTTATGTTTACGACAACGTTGTCTAAACCAAAGACGATGCAGATCAACATGCCGTTTGACGATGAGAAGATTGAAGAAGACGACCAAACTAAGATCAAAGAAAGTACAGCCTTAACAGTTTTGTTAAGTAAGAAACATAGAGTGTATTACTACGAGGGAATGGGAACAGACCCTGAAACTGCACCGGATGTTCAGGTGACTAACTTTGATCCTAATGATGGTATCAGAAAGGTAATTATTGATAAACAAGAGAAAGTAGAAAAACTAAGACGTCAAGGACAACTGGGCGAAAAAGATAAAACTACTATTCTTATCAAACCTGACAGTACCAGTACTTATGAAGACATGGTAAACATACTTGACGAAATGGCTATCAATGACGTTAGGGTATATGCTATTGTTGACATTACTGATGTAGATAGGGAGTTTATCAGCGCTACCGAGCAAGGGGCTGGAGAATAACAAGATTTATGGAAAATCTTGTTTTAAACATCTTTAAATAAAATATTATAAACAATGGATATCAATAAAATACTATCCAGCGATTACTTAGATATAGTCTACGAAGGTCGTAATAAGCAATATGGTGCTTATGAGCTTCGTAAGAATTATCCGAAAAGGATGATGAGGGCGCTCTATGTAATACTTGGTTTAGGTGTTATAGCTGCGGGTACTGCTGTTGTTGCTAGTATGAAGCCTGCTGAAAAGGTGAAGGTAGCAATGACACAGGAGGTTACTTTAGCAGAGCCACCGCCAATAGATCCTAATGAGCCACCACCACCGCCGCCACCACCACCACCGCCGCCACCGGTGAAACCAACGGTAAAATTCACTCCTCCTGTAATTAAGAAGGATGAGGAAGTGGCAGAGGAGGAGAAACCACCAGAACAAGAAGATCTTAAAGATGCTTCTGCTGGTTTGGAAACAGTGGAAGGTGATCCAGATGCAATTGATCCAGGTATAGTAGATGAAGGAGATGGTGTAGTTGAAGCTCCGCCACCACCACAGATATTGAAGTACGTGGAACAAATGCCGGAATCTCCATACGATGTGACGGCTTACTTAAGCAAGAATATTAATTATCCACCTCAAGCAAAGGAGAATAATATCTCAGGTCGTGTTATCGTACAGTTCGTTGTTAACGAAGACGGAGGTATCTCAGGAGCTAAGATCATGGGTAATCGTAGACTAGGTGGAGGGCTTGAAGAAGAAGCACTACGTGTGGTTAATAAGATGCCAAAATGGAAGCCTGGAAAACAAAATGGACGTGCAGTAAAGGTTTACTTTACATTGCCGATCTCTTTCCGCTTAGAATAATTTGAAATAACAATTTTGATATAAAAGGCTACTCAATAGAGTAGCCTTTTTGCATTTGTGATGTAAAAGTGAAATGATAGTTTGATGACAAAAAATGTATAGAAATGCTATGTAATATTCTTTTTCGTGCATCTTATTTACAAAGACCTTATTATGAAAAAGAACAAAATTTTGCAAAGCGATTACTTAGACATTTTATTTGATGGTCGTAATAAAGGCTATGGTGGCTATGCGTTACGAAAAAGCCAAGACAAGCGATATGCAAGATCTATGGCTGTCATACTAGGTTTGTGTATCTCTATTATTACCTACTCTGTTATAGGTAAAACGCCAGTTGAAGTAAAAGATAACCCAAGGATGATAGAGACTACTATTTGTGATTTAATAGTTTCTATTCCTGAAGTAAAACCTCCAGTAAAAGAAGTGAAACCTCCAGCGCAAAAGAAACAAGAAGTGAAGACGGTTAAAAATACCCCTCCTGTAATAACTAAGGATAATGAAGTGAAAGAAGATGAAAAACCACCAGAGCAAGATGAATTGAAAAATGCTGTAGTAGGTAATAAAAATATTGACGGTGATAGTACAGATATAGATGTATCAATAGTAGGTACAGGTAAGGGAGAAGTGCTTGGTACGGAGACAAAGGAGGTAGAAATTCCTAAATATGTAGCCAATATGCCTGCTGCTGAGTATGATTTAATGGCATATCTAAACAAGCATATTAGTTACCCAACTATGGCTAGAGATAACAATATAGATGGACGTGTAATGGTAGAGTTCGTAGTTAATGAAGATGGTAGTATATCAAGTGCTAAAGCTGTGGGTAACAGAGTGTTGGGCGGAGGGCTTGAAGAAGAAGCCGTAAGAGTGGTAAGCGCTATGCCTAAATGGAAACCAGGTAGCCAAAATGGAACTCCAGTAAAGGTTTATTTTACACTGCCAATCAGTTTTCAACTGCAGTAAATGCTCCTACATGAAATGTAATAAGTGGGTAATCTTTAGGATTACCCATACTTTTTAAGAAACTATTATAGATATGCTAGTTAATAGATATTACTTTTGTGTCAACCTTGTAATTATCAGTAAACATTAAATAGATGAAAAATATCTCAACAATATTAAGCGCTTTAGCCTTTGTTGGTGTTATCGTACTCTTTGGTATGAAATTCTCTGGAGGAGAAAAAGCTACGGTAAATACCTCTAATGAAGATAAAGGCGGCTTGACGATCGCTTTTGTTAATATAGACTCTTTGGAGGCACAAGACGTATACTTAAAAGCTAAAATGGAAGACCTTGAGCAGCGCCAAGAGAAAATGAGTGCTGAACTTCGTAAGTCTCAGCAAAAATTACAAGATAAATATGTTGCTTTCCAACGTAAAGCTCAGTCTGGGGCATTTACAAGTCAGGCAGAAGCTGAGGCAGCAGAAAAACAGATCTATCAAATGGATCAGAGTTTGAAGACTAGAGAAGCCTCTATGACAGAAGAGTTGTTGAAAGATCAGGAGAAGTTTCAGAAAGGTTTTCAGAAAAGATTAGACGATTTCTTTGCAGCATATAATAAAGACCATAAATACGATTATATCCTTCCGTATAGCAACTCTGTAAAGACTATCCTATGGGCAGATGGTGCGCATGACATCACCAACGATGTGATAGAAGGGTTGAATAAAATCACAGAAAAGGAAGGAACGACTGAGCAGAAGGAAAAATAAATAGTATTTTTCTAGAAAATCTCTCTTCGTGGAAAATAATAAAGAAGAATTTCATAGGTCACTCACATTACTCGATGGCACATTGTTGGTCATAGGTTCTATGATCGGCTCTGGTATATTTATTGTTAGTTCTGATATCGCACGCAATGTAGGTAGTGTAGGTTGGCTTATTGCAGTTTGGTTGATATCAGGTTTTATCACCTTGTCAGCAGCACTAAGTTATGGAGAGCTTAGTGGTATGTATCCCAAAGCTGGCGGACAGTATGTATACCTTAGAGAAGCCTTTGGTAAGATATGGGGTTTCTTGTATGGCTGGGCTTTTTTTGCAGTAATACAAACTGGTACAATAGCAGCAGTAGGCGTAGCCTTTGCCAAGTTTACAGGCTATTTCATCCCTGCCCTTGGAGAGGGAAATATTATAATAGGTAGTGCCGATGGTTTTAGCATATCGGCAGCACAGCTATTAGGTATTGGTATGATCGCTCTACTTACCTATATCAATAGTAGAGGAGTGGAAAATGGTAAGTGGATACAATTCTTCTTCACCTTTGCTAAGGTTGCTGCCTTGGTAGGGCTTATTGTGTTTGGTGTGCTCATGTTTGACGATGGTAGTGTGTGGACAAACAATTGGGCGGACGCATGGAATGCTAGTAAGCTGAATATTACTGCTGAAATGATCTCTCGTGAGAGTCTTACAGGGTTGACATTGGCAGCAGGAGTAGGTGTAGCCATGGTGGGAGCTCTGTTTTCAAGCGATGCATGGAACAATGTAACTTTCATAGCAGGAGAAATAAAAAAGCCGGAGCGTAATATAGGTTTAAGCTTGTTCATAGGTACAATGGTAGTAACACTGTTGTATGTATGTATGAACCTAATGTATGTGAATACGCTGACCATAAATGAGATGGCAACAGCACCTTCGGATAGAATAGCAGTGGCTGCGGCAGAAAAAGTATTTGGAGGTATTGGTGCTGGTATTATTGCAGGCTTGATCATGGTATCAACTTTTGGTTGTAATAATGGTTTGATACTATCAGGTGCTAGAGTGTATTATACAATGGCAAAAGATGGCTTCTTTGTGCCATCGGCTGGTAAACTGAATAAAAAGGGAGTGCCTGCCAGAGCATTATGGATGCAACTGATATGGGCATCTATTCTTTGCTTAAGCGGTACATATGGTCAGCTATTAGACTATCTGGTATTTACAGCATTGCTGTTTTATATATTGACTATCTCAGGCATATTTGTATTAAGAAAGAAGCAGCCGGATATGGCCAGACCATATAAAGCCTTTGGCTATCCTTTTATACCAATGCTTTACATTATTATGGCGGCAGTTATCTGTGTTATACTTTTGATATATCGTACAGAAACAGCAGGAATGGGCTTGATTATAGTGCTAATTGGTATTCCAATATATTTCTACTTAAAAAAGCGTGGATTACAAACCGATGAATAAGGAAGAGTTGATAAAGATGTTCGACAAGATGAACCAACTACATGTAGTAGTTGTGGGAGATGTAATGTTGGATAATTACTGGGTGGGTGATGTAGATAGAATATCTCCAGAGGCACCTGTGCCTGTTATTAGGTTGAAGACAAGAGAAAGCAGACTTGGAGGAGCAGCTAACGTTGCAGTAAACTGCAAGGCTTTAGGCGCAAGGGTAACTTTAGCAAGTATTGTAGGTAATGACCATGAAGGCAACCAGCTGAAAGAGCTGGCTAAAGAAGCCGGTGTAGGTACGGAGCTGCTAGTGAAGAGCAAGGATAGGATAACGACCTCGAAGACAAGAATTATTAGCAGAAGTCAGCAAATAGTGCGTTTGGATGATGAGCAGACAAATGATATTAGTACAGAAGAAGAACATCCGTTTTTAGAAAAGGTGCTGAAGTTTTTACAAATTGAAAAACCAGATGTACTCATTTTTGAAGACTACAATAAAGGTATATTAAAGCCTAATGTGATAGAGCGTATTACCAGCCATTGCAAAGAAATTGGTACTATAACATCAGTAGATCCTAAAAAGAATCATTTCTTGGATTATAAGTCTGTAGATATTTTCAAACCTAACCTCAAAGAAGTAAGAGAAGGGTTAAATATCCGGTTAGATAAGGTGGATGTGTCGGGAATGGACGAAGTGCACCAAAAGCTGAAAGGTATATTGGGCCATCAGGTTACGTTTGTAACATTGTCAGAGCTAGGAGTTTATTATAATAATGGTAATTCTGCTATTATTCCATCGCATTATAGAAGAATAGCTGATGTGTCAGGCGCAGGAGATACTGTTATTGCTACAGCAAGTATGGTTTACGCATTGACTAAAGACGCAGCGCTTATGGCAGCTATCTCTAATATTGCTGGCGGTTTGGTTTGTGAATCAGTAGGTGTAGTCTCTATTGATAAAGAACAGCTGGAAAAAGAAGCAGTCAAGGTCTTGAACGCTCAATAGTTTAGACCTTTTTTACATTCTCTTTTAGCCAGTTTTCCCATTTTTCAAGTGCTTCTCCTTTTAGTACTCTAGGAAACTTATTCATACCTCCATGCTTGCCAATAGCGCGCATGTAGTCATAGAACGTCTCGTTAGGAATTACTTCCACGAATACTTCTTTAAGAGCAGAAGTACGTTCTACAGCATAGTCGTCGTTCAGCTCACTTAAAGTATCGTCTAGTAGCTTCTTTATGGCCAATGGGTCTGCATCACTATCTGTACCTATATACCATCTATGAGCAAATAGGTTTTCGTATTTGAAACCAGCTACAGTAAACTCATTGATCTCAATGTTCAGCTTTTGACCAACTAGATCTATAGCCTTATTCATATTGTCTACAGACAAGTGCTCACCACACAGGCTTAAGAACTGCTTAGTACGCCCTACTATAGCTATTTCATATTCTTTGGCGTTCGTAAAACGGATAACATCTCCGATGATATAACGCCAAGCACCGGCACATGTACTTATCATTACTGCGTAGTTGGTGGTTTCATCCACCTCATGTATCATGCATGATTCTGCATTAGGGTTCGGCATGCCGTCTTCATCAAAGTTCTCTTTGTTGAATGGAATGAACTCATAGAAGATGCCGTTGTTTAATACCAGCTTGATACCATGCCCTCCAGGACGAGCCTGAAAGCCAAAAGAACCCTCGGAAGCCATATAGGTTTCTATATAGGTAATCTTTTTGCCTAATAGCTTTTTAAAACTTTCTCTGTAAGGTTCAAAAGCTACACCTCCATGAATATATACGTGCAGGTTAGGCCATATTTCATGTATGTCTTTTACACCATGATATTTTATCACCTCCTCCATTACTATTTGTACCCATGCAGGTACACCACATACAGTACCTACATCCCATTGTTTCGCTTTGCGAACAATTAGTTTGATACGATCTTCCCAAAGAGGTTTTTTTGATATTTTTTGTCCGGGTTTGTAAAATAGTGAAGATAGCCAGCGGGGCATATTCTTAGCACTAATACCACTCATGTCTCCTTCATAGTATTCCCCTTTCTCAAAAAGAGAGGTAGTGCCACCTAACATGAGCACTCCTTTTTCGAAGGCAACAGAAGGTATATCAAAATCAGTCATGCTGTAGAGTTGTTTGAACCCTACTTTTTTGACTGCCTTTATCATGTCCTGAGTAACGGGTATATGCTTACTAGCCGACTCTGATGTACCAGAGCTAAGCGCAAAGTATTTAACCTTGCCTGGCCATGTTACATTTTCCTCCCCATTATGGCAACGGTGCCACCATTCTTTATGAATGTCATTGTAGGTATGTATAGGTACATGGTCTCTAAAGGTCTTTACAAAGTCAAAATCTTCACTCAACATCTCTGAAAAGCCATAATGCTTGCCAAAGCTTGTGTATTGACCTCGCTCCAGTAGCTGGTGTAATGTATAGCGCTGATATGTTTCAGGGCTAGCTACAGCTAGTTTGAACTGTTTCCTAATACGAAGTGAGCGTGATATAAGATTACCCAACAATGCCATTACAGAATAAGGTAGTTATTTTATGCCGTTAGTAGCTAAGCTATTGTCGGCATTTCTTGTTTTTAAATGTTTATGAAGCAGTTACAGATAACTAGCACTGCTATTTGATATCAGGTTGCCTCCTATATCAGGTGCAATTTAATCACAATTTTGTACTATTTCTACGTTAATTAATTCCCAAATATTACTACTACAGCAAAATGGTACGTAAGGGACATCCTTAGAGTGATAGTTTTTAATAAAGGGTTATTACCTTTGCGCAGCGTATGACTAAGATAAATATCGTTAATAAGTCTCCTCATCAACTACCGGCATATCAAACTGTAGGGTCTGCAGGTATGGATATAAGAGTTTGGTTGCCAGAGCCTATGACGCTACAGCCTATGGAGCGTAGACTAGTGCCGACGGGTTTGTATATGGCACTACCTGTGGGGTACGAAGCTCAAATACGCCCGAGAAGTGGTATGGCAATAAAAAAAGGAATTACTTTGGTCAATAGTCCCGGTACTATTGATAGTGATTACAGAGGAGAGGTAATGTTGCCTGTTATCAATTTATCTCAGGAAGTGCAAACTTTAGAAGATGGGGAAAGGGTAGCACAAATGGTAATAGCTCAATACGCACAAATAGAGTGGACGGAAGTAGAAGTATTAGACGATACAGAAAGAGGAGCTGGTGGTTTTGGACATTCAGGAACTAAATAGCATTTTAAAACATAGAAAAATAAAAATATGAACATCATTATACCAATGGCAGGAATGGGAAAACGTATGAGACCTCATACGCTTAAAACAGCAAAGCCATTATTGCCAATAGCTGGTAAGCCAATAGTACAGAGACTAGTGGAAGACATTATAGCTACTTGCAACGAAAAAGTAGAGGAGATAGCATTTATCATCAACCCTGCTTTTGGTAAAGATGTTGAAGAGCATTTGGTAAAAGTAGCGGAGAGCCTTGGTGCAAAAGGTAGAATTTGTTATCAAGAAGAGGCGTTGGGTACGGCTCATGCTATCCTTTGTGCTTCTGAAAGCTTAACGGGTAATGTGTTTATTGCATTTGCAGATACATTATTTAAAGCTAGCTTTAGTATTGATACCAGTAAAGATGCAATTGTTTGGACACAAAAGATCGAAGACCCTTCGGCTTTTGGTGTAGTAAAGTTGATGGGCGATGATCAAATAGAAGCTTTTGTTGAAAAGCCTACAGAGTTTGTGTCTGACCTAGCCATTATAGGGGTGTATTATTTTAGAGATGGAGATCGTCTTAAGAAGGAGTTGCAAAGATTGATCGACGAAGACATTAAACAAAAAGGAGAATATCAGATCACAGATGCTATGGACAATATGTTAAAGCATGATGTGAAATTCTACACAGACCAAGTAGAAGAATGGCTAGACTGTGGTAATAAAAATGCAACGGTATATACCAACCAAAGAATACTGGCTATTAAACATGGTAAGGAAGAACTAAGAGCTGCTACAGCCAAAATAGAGAACTCTGTTATCATAGAGCCGTGCTTTTTGGGAGAAGGTGTTGTTGTTAAAAATTCTGTAGTTGGTCCTTATGTATCCTTAGAAGCTGGTGTGACTATTGAAGATGCTAGAATTACAAATAGTATTATCCAAGAAGATACTGTTGTTAAAAATGCATGCTTGGAAAACACCATGTTAGGGAAATCCGTAAATTACGTAGAAAATCCGCAGGTATTAAGCCTGGGAGATTACTCTACTAAATAATGACAATCATCGGTACCAGAACCAATTTTGTATATATACTTGCCTTACTATTATTAGTAAGTAGTAATAGCTATGCCCAAAAAGACAAAACAGAGTATGCTGATAATAAAATATTAGAAGCTCAGTTTGTTTATTTTGATGCTACACGTGCTAAGCTGAAAGGGGATGTTGAGGAGGCCGAAGATCTATTACTAAAAGTAATAGATATGGATCCTAAAGCGGGAGGAGCTTATTATGATCTAGCATATATAGAAGTGCAGAAGAGTAATATACCCAAAGCCAAGGAGTATATAAAAAAGGCTATGGCTGTAGATGAGGATAACAAATGGTATCAAGAGCGTTATGGGCAAATTCTTATCCAGCAGAATAAATATAAGGAAGCCGCAGAAGTTTTTAAAGCTTTAGCAGCTAAAGAAAGACGCAATAGAGATTATCTGGAACTTGTGGTTCAGTTATATCAGTCAGCCAATATGCATGATGAGGCTATGGCTGTGCTTGATGAACTCATGGAGTTTCACGCCAATGATGAAGAGTTATTGTTAAGAAAACAGCAATTATATCTTAAAACAAATCAATTAGATAAAGCTGCAGAAATTGCAGATCAGCTAATAAAGAACAATCCCGAAGACGGTAGATATTATGTGCAGTTGGCAGAATTGTATGCCAACAATAAAGAGGATGAAAAAGCAATAGCCCTTTACGAAAAAGCTGAAAAGCTATTTCCCAACGACCCAGGCTTGAAATTGAGCATGGCGGAGTTTTATAAAAGAAAAGGGAATAAGGAAAAGTATAATGAATATGTAGGTAAGATATTTGATATTGAAGATATCTCTGCCGAAACTCAGATCGCTGTATTAGCAGCTTTTTTACAGTCTGCAGTAGATTTTGAAAGTATAAAGGAGCAAGCCATAGACTATGCAGGCAAAATAGCAAAGAAAAGTCCTGATAATGCGGCAGCACTCGCAGTGTATGGTGATATGTTGGCTCAAGATAATCAGAAAGAGCTGGCGGCAATACAATATAAAAAGTCGTTGGAAATAGATCCTGCAAAATATATTGTGTGGCAAAACCTGTTGTTCACTTATAGTGGGCCGAATGATTCGGATTCGTTACTGAAGTATAGCGAAAAGGCCCTGCAATTATTCCCTAACCAAGCAATACTACATTATATGAGTGCGTTAGGTTATGTTAATAAAAAGAACTTTAAAAAAGCAATAGCTGCGGGCAACAGAGCAGTAGAAATGCAGCCTGAAGAAAATGTGCAATTGCTTTCCGATATGCATGCACTATTGGCTGATGCTTATAATAGTGATAAGCAGTATAAACTATCTGATGAGAATTTTGACAGAGCTCTGGAATTAACACCTGATAATGCAACCACGCTGAATAACTATAGTTACTATTTGTCGGAAAGGGGAGAGCAATTGGCGAAGGCAGAGCAGATGTCTAAGAAGTCATTAGAACTAAGCCCTGATCAACCCACTTTCTTAGATACTTATGGATGGATACGCTACAAGCAAGGTAAGTATGAGGAAGCCAAGGAGTATGTTCAAAAAGCAATAGATGCTATGGGTGCTGCTGCTGATGGTACCCTATGGGATCATCTTGGAGACATACAATATAAATTAAAGGATATCAACGGCGCTGTATCGAGCTGGAAAAAAGCCAAGCTGAAAGGTGCTGATGCTATAGAAATTGATAAGAAAATAAAAGCATGTACATCGTAATGAATAGAAGTAGCAGAATTCTACTCTTATTACTGGCGGGAATGGTGCTTTTTGCTTCTTGTCGTACAGGTAAGAAGGTAAAAGGTGGTAATGAACCTATTGAAGATAGCACTACTGTTGCGGCAGTAGATACGGTTGCAGCGCCTGCAGTACCCCCTCCAAGTTTCCCTAAGCCCATTATAGGTAAGGATAAACAGGCTATGATAGCAAATGCTATGCCTTATTGGGAAAGGATATTGCAGTACAGTACATTTTCGGGCAAGGCAAAAATGCACTATGAGGACGATGGGCAGAAACAAGATTTTATTGCCAATTTCAGAATGGTGAAAGATAGTGCCATATGGGTATCGGTAAGTGCTCTGGGGGGTATTGTTACCGTAGCACGAGCTTTGGTAAGGCCTGATAGTATTTTTGTATTGAACTATTTACAGAAGGATGCTTATGTGATGAGTGCTGCCCAGGCAGGTGAGTTACTACCTGTGCAAATGGATTTTAGTGTATTGCAAAACTTAATAATAGGAGAAGCATTGAGTAGAGATGGTATGGTGGTAGATGTTGCAGATTTTGGTTCTGCCATCAACTTGCATGTAATGGATGCCAGAACGATACAACAGATCAACTATTCTAAAGCAGATAGTGCTTTACGTACTTTACAGATGATCGCTAACACAGGTAATGGTAGTGTGGCAGCTTATATACAATATGGTAGTTATGAGGAAGTGAAGCAACGTTACTTCGCCAATAAAAGAGCGATAAATATTAACAATAACGGCAAGCTTATATATATGGATATGAGTTTTAGCAATGTTGATTTTGATGAAGAATTGTCTCTGCCATTTAGAATACCAAAGAGTTATACACTCAATCCCCCAATGAGATAACCTAAATGCCTGTTTTGAGGCAGTTTTTAGCATCTTAACTTTTAATTATTTGATATAAAACCTAAATTGCCTAGCAATATGAAAGTAGTAATATTTGCAGGCGGAAGAGGTACTAGAATAGCGGAAGAGTCGGCACTAAGACCTAAGCCTATGATAGAAATTGGTGGTAAGCCTATCTTATGGCATATCATGAAGATATATGCGGCTTATGGGCATACAGAATTTATCATCTGTTGTGGCTACAAAGGGTGGATGATAAAAGAGTACTTTACCAATTATTTCCTTCACAATGCTGATGTTACGGTAGACCTCTCTAAAAACTCCATGGAGGTGCACCAGAATAATGCAGAGCCTTTTAAAATATCTATGATAGACACAGGCTTGGATACTATGACTGCTGGTAGACTGAAAAGAGTACTTCAGTATACGAATAACGAGCCTTTTATGCTGACTTATGGTGATGGCGTAAGCGATGTGGATCTGGATGAACTACTAAAGTTTCATAAAGAGAGTGGTAAGATATGTACCATGACTGCGATACAGGCTACAAGTCGTTTTGGTGTTATTAAAATGGAAGGCGACGGAACTATTAACAGTTTTGAAGAAAAGCCTGCAGATTCTGGAACTTGGATCAATGGTGGCTTCTTCGTTATAGAGCCTGAAATAAAAGATTACCTGCCTGACGATGCCGACGATATTATGTGGGAGCGTTATCCTATGGATAAATTGGCGGCAGACAGACAAATTACAGCATACAAGCATAATAACTTCTGGAAGTGTATGGATACACTTAGAGACAAGGAAGACTTGGAGCATCTTTGGGCTACAAAACCTCATTGGAAGAAATGGTAACGGCAACTTATCTACAGTCTATATTTAAAGATAAGCGAGTATTTGTAACAGGGCATACGGGCTTTAAAGGCTCTTGGCTGATACAAATACTAAAATGGCTGGGTGCAGATGTAAAGGGTTATGCATTAGCTCCTGAAAAGGATAATGACCTATACCGTCTGATCAATGGAGATGAGCAATGCTATGCATCAGTTATAGCTGATATAAAAGATATTAAGCAGTTGAGAGGAGAGATGGTGCGTTTTGAGCCGCATTTTGTGTTTCACTTAGCAGCACAAGCATTGGTGCGCAAGAGTTATGATGAACCTGTAGATACTTTCATGGTCAATGCGCAGGGTACAGCTCATGTGCTGGATGCTATAAGAAGCTTAGAGCAGCCATGCGTTGGGGTGATGATAACCACAGATAAGGTATATGAAAATCCTGAGCGTGGTATAGCCTTTAAAGAAGATGATAAGCTAGGTGGATATGATCCATACTCGGCAAGTAAAGCAGCTGCGGAGATTGTGATAGAGTCTTACATTCGTTCGTTCTTCAATAATGATAGCTACGACAATCATCATAAATCTATTGCAGCCGCAAGAGCAGGTAATGTAATAGGTGGTGGCGACTATGCAGATGACAGGATAATCCCTGATATAGTACGAGCGCTTGATAGAGGAGAGAACGTAGGTCTTAGAAACCCTAATTCTATCCGCCCTTGGCAGCATGTATTAGAGCCATTGAGTGCCTACTTGCTTTTGGCAGCTAAGATGAGTGAAGCGCCCACAAAATATAATACTGCATTTAACTTCGGGCCCGATGTGGCAGATAAGAAAACGGTTGAAGAGCTAACGCAGATATTCTTAGATAGATACCAACAGGGTAGCTATACAATAGTAGAGCAAGAAGGTGCGCTGCATGAAGCTAAGTTGTTGATGCTGGATAGTAACAAAGCTAAAGAGCAACTAGGCTGGGTACCTCAACTATCGGCTAAGGAAGCAATAGAGTGGACGGCAGACTGGTATGTCAATAAGGAAGAAGACGCAGGCACTAAGTGCTTGAATCAAATAAAAAAATACTTTGGAGATATAGTATAATGTGGCAGTTTGAATCCATACTGAACGGAGCATACATCATTACACTTCCCGCTTTTTATGATGAAAGGGGTATTTTTGTAAAGACATTTCATGATACAACCTTGAAGGATAATGGTGTTGACTTTCAATTAAAAGAAAGTTACTTCTCCTTCTCAAAAAAAGATGTGATTCGTGGTATGCACTTTCAAACACCACCACACCAGCATGCAAAAATTGTATCCTGTCCGCAAGGGGCAATTCTTGATGTGATAATAGATTTGAGAAAAGAGTCTGCAAGTTTTGGGCAGTATATAGCTACAGAGTTGAGTGCGGATAATCATAAAGCGTATTATATACCAGAAGGTTTTGCACATGGTTTTAAGTCTTTGACTGATGATGCTATTACGTATTATTTAGTATCATCAGAATATAGTCAAGGGCATGATACAGGTGTTATTTATAATAGTTTTGGTTTCGATTGGGAAACGGAACAACCAATAATATCTGCAAGAGATCTATCCTTCCCTAGCATTAAAGAATTTGAAAGTCCATTTTAAATAAATTGATAAAAACAGTTTATGAAACTGAATAGAAATGTCCTAACAAAATTGGGCGTCAACAAAGAAAACGAAGGTGTATTTACAGGCACTAAATGGAGAAAAGCAAAAGGTGAGAAGATCACTTCTTTTTCTCCGGTAGATGGTAAAGCTATAGCTGCTGTAAATGCGGTAAACAGAAGAAATTACGATGATGTAATAGAGAAAGCTCAAGAAGCTTTTGAAGAGTGGCGCATGTGGCCTGCCCCTAAGCGCGGCGAGGTGGTAAGACAAATAGGCGAAGCGCTTCGTAAAGAGAAAGATGCGCTTGGTCGTTTGGTGTCTTTTGAGATGGGTAAAAGCCTGCAAGAGGGACTAGGTGAAGTGCAAGAAATGATAGACATTGCTGATTTTGCAGTAGGTCTATCTCGTCAGCTATATGGTTTAACCATACATAGTGAGCGCCCTAATCACCGTATGTATGAGCAATGGCATCCACTAGGTGTTGTGGGCATCATTAGCGCTTTCAACTTTCCTGTAGCGGTATGGAGCTGGAATGCTTTCATCGCTTGGGTATGTGGTGATACTTGTGTTTGGAAACCGTCGGAAAAAGCACCACTATCGGCTGTGGCTTGTATGAATATTGTGGCAGATGTATTTAAAACCAATAAAGTACCGGAAGGAGTTTGTGGGCTTGTAGTGGGCGGTAGAGAGACAGGAGAGTGGATGAGTAATGACGAGCGTATTCCTTTAGTATCAGCAACAGGATCTACCCGTATGGGTAAAGCGGTGGGTGCTGCAGTAGGCGCGCGTTTAGGCAAGTCTTTATTAGAACTTGGTGGTAATAATGCAATTATTATTACAGAGAAAGCAGATATGGATATTGCTTTATTAGCTGCCGTATTTGGTGCTGTGGGTACTTGTGGTCAGCGCTGTACGTCTACTCGTCGATTGATCATACACGAGAGTATGTATGAAGACATGAAGAAGAAATTGGTAGCAGGCTATAAGCAACTGAATATCGGTAACCCCCTTGATGAAAAAAATCATGTTGGTCCATTGATAGATACTGATGCCGTTGATAACTACTTGAATGCCATTGCCGCTGTGAAAGAGCAAGGAGGTAAGGCTGTAGTTGCAGGAGGTGTTTTAAAGGGTAAAGGTTATGAAAGTGGCTGCTATGTGAAACCATGTATTTACGAAGCTAGCAATGATATGGATATTGTTCAAGATGAGACATTTGCGCCAATACTATACATTATGAAGTACAGTACAATGGAAGAGGCCATTGCGATGCAAAATGGTGTGAAGCAAGGTTTATCTTCTTCTGTAATGACGCTAGATATGCGCCAGGCAGAGCAGTTCTTGTCGCATAAAGGTAGCGACTGTGGTATCGCCAATGTGAACATAGGTACTAGTGGTGCAGAGATCGGAGGAGCTTTTGGTGGTGAGAAAGAAACAGGTGGTGGTAGAGAAAGTGGCTCTGATAGTTGGAAAGCTTATATGCGTAGACAAACGAATACTATCAACTGGAGTACTGAGCTTCCATTAGCACAGGGCATTAAGTTCAATTTGAAATAAGTAACTATAGTTTAAAAACGAGAAAGGGTAGCCATTGGCTACCCTTTCTTATAATGCATTAATGAGAGTCCGTCTGCATATACTTTGTGGTGTATAAGTTGAAGCTTTTCCATTTTTTTTAGGTTGGGGAAGAGCTCAATACCTGCTCCTAATATTACAGGTACATAGGATATTATATATTCGTCAATTAGATCTGCATCATGTAGTTGTTGGATAATATTACCACCACCAACCAGCCATATATCACCTCCTTCTTTTGCTTTCAGCTCTTTAGTGAATTGTACAATATCGCTGGTGACGAGGCTAGCATCCTCTACTACGCTTTTAGACGAGTCTCTTGTAAATACATGAGTGGGTTTGCCTTTGTAAGGCCAGTCGCCAAGGCTGATGCATATTTCATATGTTTTATATCCCATTACTAGCTCATCTATAGAATCGTAAAAGCTGTAATAGCCATAATCTTCTCCTTCAGGCGGATGGGGCAGCCAGTCTACATTTCCGTCTATTCCTGCTATTTTGCCGTCAATGCTGCAGGCTATATATAGTTTTACTTGTCGCATAGTTTTTAGGATGGTTAACTTGTGAAGTATAAGACTAAGCTAAAATAATGTAACCTTAAGCTTAAAAGCACACATTATAATAATATTTCCGTAGGTTTGAGGGTAATATTATTGTTTTAATAAGTAGATATGAACCTTTTTATAGGTAATGTAAGTCCCGAAACGACGGAAGCAAGCTTGGAAAATCTTTTCTCAGAGTTTGGTGAAATTTTATCAGTGAAGATACCTGTTGATACTGCCACAGGTATGCCAAGAGGATTCGCATTTGTAGAGATGGCAGATAGGTTTGAAAGTTTTGATGCAATTGACAATATTGATCAGACTTATTTCGAAGGTACTGTGATCACAGTAAAAGAGTCAAAGCCTAAGAATCAAGGCGGCGGTGGCGGTCATCGTGGTGGTGGTAACAGACGTTTCTCTGGCGGTAGTGGCAACTACAATAGTGGTGGTGGTAGCCAAAGACAAAGAAGACCAAGAATAGACAGAAGTGGCAATCGCCCACCTGCTGATGATGATTTCAACAGACTGTAATTCAAGTCTATTGTACTTCTAGTACAAATCCCATTCGAAACACCAAACACAAGCTTCTGTATTTTAGTAGTCCCTTCTGCTAAGTGATTCTTTATGCCTTCTAATGAATAGTTGCTAACTTGAAAGCATATTTTATCGAATGCAAGTAGCTGTAACACCTAGTATATTAAATGGTACAATAAAAGTGCCCGCATCAAAGAGTATGATGCAACGTGTATGTGCCGCAGCATTATTACACAAAGGAACATGTACGATCAGTAATATAGGTACATCAAATGATGATAAGGCAGCAGTAAATATTATAGAGCAACTTGGGGCAATTGTAAAGGATGTATCAACATCTACTATAGAGATAACTTCAGATGGAAGGATAATACCTCAAGGTAATATCGATTGCGGAGAAAGTGGTCTTTCTGCCCGCTTGTTTACAGTAGTAGCGGCACTGTCTTCTTATGAAATTACAATAACAGGGTCAGGTAGTTTACTGAACAGGTCTATGACTCCTTTTGAAGATCTATTCCAACAGTTAGATGTTACCATAAAGGATTTTTCAGGCAAGCTACCCATAACCATAAAAGGACCTCTCAAGCCAAAAACTATCCAGGTCGATGGTAGTCTTAGTTCTCAGTTTTTATCAGGGTTGCTGATTGCATATTCTTTTACAGCAAAAAACAAGGTGAGTATAAAGGTTACTGATCTAGTTAGCCGCCCTTATATTGATATGACGCTTGAAGTGCTGCAGCATTTTGGTTGTCAAGTGGTTAACCATAATTATGAGGAGTTTGTGGTGACACCTGTTGCAACTACAGAAAATTTGACCTTTGATGTAGAAGGCGATTGGAGTAGTGCTTCTTTTTGGTTGGTTGCTGCAGCAATAAACGGAGTGGTAGAGTTAAAAGGTCTAAACAAGAACTCTGCACAAGCCGATAAGGCAATACTGAAAGTGCTTAAGGATACTGGGGTGGATTATATAGTTGAAGGCGGTGCGGTATCTGTAAGATCGTTATCTAGTCGGCCCAATAGTTTTTCTTTTGATGCTACACATGCGCCCGATCTTTTTCCCATACTCGCAATATATGCCGCGTTGTGTAATGGAGAAAGTGCAATAAAAGGGTTGCGTCGCTTGAGTCAAAAAGAGAGTGATAGGGTTGTTTCTATAACCGCCATGTTAGAAAGGTTTGGCGTGTCTTTCTCCATTAAAGAAGACGTGTTGCATATAAAAGGGCAACAGGTATTGAGTGCTGCAACTATTGATAGCTATAACGACCATCGCATAGCTATGGCTGCAACAATAGGTGCACTGAATGCTGATGGGGCATGTGTAATAACAGGTGCAGAAGCAGTGAATAAATCATATACTGATTTTTATAAGAATTTAATTGCTTTGGGTGGCAATTGTACTATTGAGATGGAAGCAGGTAAGTAGTTTCTTGTTATCTTTAAGTTTACAATGAATTCATTCGGCAGACTTTTTCGAGTACATATTTTTGGGGAATCTCATGGTCAGGTAGTTGGTGTTACTGTCGATGGTTGTCCTGCGGGTATCAGTTTGTCTGAAGAAGATTTTTTTGCTGATATAGCCAGAAGAAAACCTGGAGGGAAGGGTACTACTCCAAGAGTAGAAGCCGATAGCCCCAATATAGTAACAGGGGTATTTAATGGAAAAACAACTGGTGCTCCTATTACTATACTGTTTGAAAATACTAATACACGATCGAAAGACTACGAAAAAATAAAAGATACACCACGCCCCGGTCATGCGGATTTTGTGTTGAAGGAGAAGTATAAAGGGTTTAATGATTATAGAGGGGGAGGACATTCTAGCGGTAGGCTTACCGTTTGCTTAGTGGCAGCAGGTGTCATTGCAAAAAAGATAATTAAAGGAATAGAAGTACAAGCCACACTTACCGAAGCTGGTGGTATTGAAGACATAGAGCTAGCCATCGAAAAAGCAATAAAAGATAAGGATAGTATAGGAGGAATAGTTACTTGTAAAGTACAAGGGCTACCCATAGGGCTGGGAGAGCCTTTTTTTGATTCCATGGAGTCTGCCATTAGCCATGCCGTATTTGCCATACCAGCAATAAAGGGAATAGAGTTTGGTAGTGGTTTTGCAGCTGCCAAAATGAAAGGTAGCCAGCATAATGATGCTATTCTTGATGCCAGTGGTACTACAGAAACCAATAATGCTGGTGGTATTAACGGAGGAGTTACGAATGGTAACGATATGTTTTTTAGAGTTGCCGTAAAGCCAACAAGTAGTACTCCTCAACAACAAACATCTTGGAATGAGGCGACTAACCAACAGGAAGATTTTGTTGTAAAAGGACGTCACGACTTGTGCATAGCACTAAGAGTGCCTGTTGTAGTTGAGGCCGTTACAGCAATGGTAATAGCTGATATGCAATTAGTACAAAACGCGTATTTATAAGCTGGCAGGTTTGTAAGGGTTAGCGTTAGGTGTTGGCGTTAATAGTGTGCTGTCCCAAATGCTAAAAGACTCTTCCTTTACAGGAGCTGCGTAGTATGGATGTCCTATTTTATATCCTTTAGACTTCAATTCTATTTTTCCACTAGCATATACATTTATAGTAGTGTAGCCAAAAAAAGTAGCTTGACCAGGACTCCCACCATTACCCGCTATTATTTGGTAGGTGCTATCTCCCATTGGTTGCATTCTTTGGTAGTCATGTACATGTGCAGACAGCATGGCAACAACATTATTTTTTCTTAAAGCTGGCCATAATACAGGTCCCTCAGGTAATCCATTATGTCCTGTTTCTGCTTTGTGATATACATAATAAGGTTTATGTCCTAGCACAAATATGTGTTTTATAGTAGAGTCTTTTCTGTATTCCTCTATTTTTTGAGTAATCCATTTGGTAGGTATCAATCCCTCCATGCCATGTTTATATTTAGCAGAAGAAGGGTTGTATGTGTCGGTATTCATCACAATGAAACCAATGTTTTTTCTCACAAAAGAAAATGTAGAACGGTTAGCCATGCTATCAGCTCCTGTTATAATGTCTCTGTCTTTAGGCATATAAGGAGCCATATGTTCTATCCATACATCTTCGGCTCCATCTAGCGGCCATTCGTCATGATGTGGTACTCCGTAGTTTGCATAATAAAGCATCTCATGATTCCCAGGTAGTGCCACTAGTTCTATTCCTGAAGTGCTAATATCGCTAAAGCCAGTACTGTCATATAGTTCTACCCATGCTTTTAGTTGGCTTTTTAGGTCATCAAGGTTTTCCTGTTCAGCTACTACCAGATCGCCTAGAAAGAAGAATGCATCTGGCTTTCTCTTTTCTTCGCATAAGTTGTCATATATCCTTTTAAGGGCATAAACATTTGCAGAAGAAGCATTTGTAGCCTTCGCTTTCCCTTTATCATTTCTGTCTACACGGTTGCATCCCATAAAGGCAAAGCTATATATCACGGAGTCTGTTGTATGGGGTGTTCCTATTATTGGTAATGGTGCTTTATTGTCTTCTTTAGTGTTGTTGGAGTTGTCGCAGCCTAACATAAATATAGAAGAGCAAATAACTAATGCTATAGCGAAGGTGATATTAGTTTTCATCTTTTGATATGGATCGTTTATATAAAAGTAATAAAATTATATTCCTGTCATAGTTGTGGTTCTTACTATTTTATGATGCTTATAGTGTGGGGGATAGAAGCCGATATTAACATTATAGTTACTAAGGTGGATAAACATCATTTATAGATTCTATACACTGAAATACATTTGTTAGTAGAAATGTTTTTTGTGGTCAACTAGAACAGTTATGGTTAACATAGTAGGTATATCAGGTAGCTTAAGAAAAGACTCCTCAAATACGGCAGTATTGAAAGCTATCAGTAAAGTAGCAGGTAAGGGAGTTGAAATGAATATTTATGAGGACTTAGGTACTATTCCTCATTTCGACCCTACTATAGCTGTAGAAGACAGTCCTGATGCTGTGAAAAATTTAAGGACTCTATTAAAGGAGGCTAATGCAGTCATTATCTGTACACCCGAATATGCTTTTGGTGTACCTGGTGTGTTGAAAAATGCCCTTGATTGGTTAGTGTCTTCAGGGGAAATGAATGAAAAACCTGTAGGGATAATTAGTGCATCACCATTGCATCGAGGGGGCAACCATGCTCATGCTTCATTAGTACTTACGCTTACTGCGCTGGGTACAAAAATGAGTGAACATGCCAAGCTGATGATAGGCAACGTCTACAATAAAATGAATGATAAGAAAGAAGTTGTGGATGAGGAGACCGTTAAAGAGTTACGGAGTTTAGTCCACTCTCTAACAGATGGCTTAGTGTAAGGGGGGGGGTATTTATAGACCAACTTGTTGACATAAGGTTGTCACTTGCACATTTTAGTTTTGTGTAAAACCTGTTTTATGAAACATGAATGGAGGAAACAAGAATCGTCAATATACTTGCCAAAAGCCAAACCAGAGTTAATTACAATACCAACCTATAAATATGTCGTGATAGATGGCGAAGGAAACCCTAATAGTGATGCTTTTGCAGCGTGTATAGAAGTTTTGTACTCAGTGTCGTATGCTATAAAAATGACGCTAAAAAAAATGGATAGTACTCCAAAGTTTTATGAGGACTATACCGTATATCCACTAGAAGGGGTATGGGATATTACAGATGAAGCTAAAAAAACTTTCACACAGGAGAATCTTAATAAAGATGATCTGGTCTATCGCTTGATGATACGCCAGCCCGATTTTATACATAATGATTTTTTTGAAGAAATGGTAGCCATCACTAAAAAGAAGAAGCCGAACATTTTATTAGACTCACTTAAATTCGAATCATTAACAGATGGGGCTTGTATTCAAATGATGCATATTGGTAGTTTTGATAATGAGCCTCAAAGCTTCAAGGTTATGGAAGCTTATGCTAAAGAGCAAGGCGTTGAACGTGTGTCAAAAATACATAGAGAGATATACTTGAGTGATTTTAGAAAAGTGCCTGAAGAGGAGCTAAAGACGGTATTAAGATTTCAAGTAAAGTAATACGATAAAAAGAGGAGCAATTAAATTGCTCCTCTTTTTATAAATGAACTGATTGCACAATAGTGAAAAATAGAGGTAACCCAACTGTTATATTTATAGGGAATGTAACGGCTAATGCCATTGGTAGAAATATGCCAGGGTTTGCTTTAGGAGCGGCTATCTTCATAGCAGCAGGAACTGCAATATAAGATGCACTGGCCGCCAAAACAGCGAAAATAAACCTGTTGCTGACATCATCTGTTACAAGTGAGCTAAGCAATGCTACAATACAACCGTTTACAAGAGGGGCAATAGCAGCGAAGGCAACAGGGAAAATCCCTTCACTCACAAGGGATTTTAGTTTCCGACCGCTAACTATACCCATGTCCAATAAGAAAATAGCAAGAAACCCTTTGAATATATCATTAGTAAAAGGCTTTATGCCTTCGGCCTGTTCAGCGCTAGCCATGTAGCCTATAGCAAGGCTGCCTAATATTAATAGAACACTACCGTTGGTTAAAGAGTGCTTGAGTGCTACTGTTCTATTGAGGTTTGTTTTGGTGTCTTTGTTGTAAAGGGATATCAAAATTAACCCTGCAATAATTGCCGGAGATTCCATTAAAGCCATAATAGCTACCATATGCCCATGAAGTTTGAGGGCATTGGCTTCTAAGAAAGAAACAGCCGTAACAAATGTTACGGCACTAACAGATCCATAAGCAGCAGCTACAGCTCCTGCGTCGTATATGTTGAGTTTCTTCTTAAGGATAAAAAAGGAGTATAATGGTATAGCCGCAGCTATCGTTAATCCAAAACATATAGACCACATGATCTCACTCGTTAAGTGCTCATGAGATAATTCTTGTCCGCCTTTGAAACCAATGGCAAACAGGAGGTATAATGAAATGAATTTAGAAGAACCGGGAGGTATCTCAAGGTCGCTCTTCAATGCTACAGCTATTATGCCTAGCAAAAAGAACAGTAATGCAGGATTAGTAAGATTATCAATTAGAAGATTTAAATTCATTACAGTTAGTTTGTTAGTATATGGATGTTGGAGTGAATACGTAGTTTCTGGTCACTATTATGATATTGATCTAAGTATTCTATTAAACGTTCTTTTATTTCCAGTAGTTGTGCTTTTCTTGCAAGTGTTTCAGCATTAGCTTTTCCAAACCGTTCTTCTTGACTGAAGATTTTATAATCATGAAACTTGATCTTATCATTTATTAATGTTGTAAGTATTTCTTTAGCTTCTACAGCACTAAAGATGCCTTCTATAAGATTGAACTCTTTTTTTTCTTTGTTCATATTTGCTTTTTTACTGTGAATGAAAGGTTTATTGGCCCTGCCCTAAAGAGTAGCCACGAATGTTGTCGAAACTGTACAGGTTTTCAGTTTTAATTATGTCGACATCGTTTTCTTGTGCAGATGACATCAGATTGATAATGTCTTTTTTGGAGATGTTATTTGTTACATCATTTGTGAAGCGACACCTCCAGTGGTCAGTACAAAATGTTTCCTCAAATCCATTGGGCCATACTTTTACACCTCTGTTGGTGATCATTTGCAGTTGAACGCCGTTTTGTTCCAGTCTGTTTAGCTTAGTTGCTAGTTCTTCAGGTTTAGTACCACTCCAGTGTACAAACACGTCGACCCCTTCCAGTGTTTTGTCTTGTGCAGCCTTGCGTTTATACTCCGGCATTTTGAAAGAACTATCTCCTTTGTATTCTACAGGTACTAGTCTTTTAGGAGTTTGTCCTAAGTTGTCGATGACAGCATCTGCAAATGCAGTGGTACCTACTTTCTGCGTGCTTGTATTTTCTTTGAAGATGTCTGCTGTATGTATGCCGTCTTCTATTGTTTTGAGCCATGCGTTTTGAATCAGTTCTGCCGCTTTTGCTTCCCCAATATGTGTAAGTAACATGATCGCTGCATTGATCAGTCCCGATGGATTGGCAATGTCTTTCCCTGAAATATCGGGTGCTGAACCATGTATTGCTTCAAACATCGAGCAGCTATTGCCAATATTAGCGCTACCCGCTATACCAACGGAACCCGTAATTTGTGCTGCTATGTCCGACAGGACATCTCCATATAGATTTGGCATTACGATCACATCAAAGTATTCAGGAGTATCTGCTAGCTTGGCTGCTCCTATGTCAATGATCCAGTGTTCTTTTTCGATGTCTGGATATTCTGCACCCACTTCGTTAAAGACCTTGTGAAATAGCCCATCTGTTTGTTTCATTATATTGTCCTTGGTGAAGCAGGTAACCTTTTTTCTGTTGTATTGTTTGGCATATTCAAAAGCATAACGAACTATTTTTTCGCAACCAGGTCTGCTTATTAGTTTTAGGCATTGTACTACTTCTTCGGTTTGCTGATGCTCAATACCTGCATATAGGTCTTCTTCATTTTCTCTTATGATGACTACATCCATTATCGGATGTTTAGTAGCGATGAATGGAGCATAGCTTCTACATGGTCTTACATTGGCAAACAGTCCCAGTGTTTTTCGCATGGTTACATTAAGGCTCTTGTAGCCACCACCCTGTGGTGTTGTAATAGGAGCTTTTAGGAATATCTTGTTTTCCCTGATCGTATTCCATGCCTCTTTGGTAATGCCTGAGGTGTTCCCTGACAGATAGACTTGTTCGCCTACCTCAATCTCATCAAAAGCTACTTGTGCGCCCGAGGCTTTAATGATTCGCAATGTTGCGTCCATTATTTCGGGACCTATGCCGTCCCCTTTTGCAATTGTTATCCTTTTCATTTTTTTTCTTTTTGCAAAGGTGTAGTGATTTAATCATTTAATTTTATTTATATTTATAATGAAAATCATAACTTTTGTTTATGAATTATACATTGAATCAGTTACAGATATTTCTAAAAATTGCTCAGACACAGAGTGTTACAAAGGCAGCAGCAGAGTTGCATTTAACTCAACCTGCGGTTTCTATACAGCTGAAAAAATTCCAAGATCAATTTGATATTCCGCTAATTGAGAATATTGGCAGGAATATATACGTAACAGATTTTGGAATTGAGATTGCCGATGCTGCAGAAAAAATACTGGAGCAGGTATATGATATCAATTATAAGATGCATGCTTTTAGAGGGCAGTTGGTAGGTAAGCTGAAAATTTCGGTAGTTTCTACAGGGAAGTATGTGATGCCATATTTCCTGACAGATTTTATGAAGCTAAATGATGGGGTAGATCTAACACTTGATGTTACGAATAAAAGTAAGGTGATAGAAAGTTTAGATAATAATGAAGTGGATTTCGCTTTAGTATCTGTATTGCCTAAAAAACTCAAAGTAGAAAAGGTGGACTTGATCGCTAATAAGCTCTACTTGGTAGGTAATGCTAATAATAAACTGAAGAGAAGAGTATATGACGCAGAGTTGTTAAAAGAACTGCCTCTTATATTTAGAGAAAAGGGATCGGGTACTCGAGATACAATGTCTGGTTTTTTTAAGGAGAAAAAAATGAGTGTACTTAAAAAAATGGAGCTGACTTCAAATGAAGCGGTGAAGCAAGCTGTAGTTGCAGGTCTGGGTTATTCGGTAATGCCTTTGATCGGGATAAAAAATGAACTACATAATAAACAGCTGTCAATAATTCCTGTAAAGGGGTTACCCATACAAACTACATGGTCTCTTATATGGCTTAAGGACAAAGAACATACGAATGTTGCAGCCTCTTTCCTAAGCTTTATAAAAGAGAAAAAGGAAGGCATTATTCATGACCATTTTAAATGGTATGAGGAGTATAAATAAAAAAGCGGCTACTTTATGTAACCGCTTGTACAGTATTATACTATGAGATAATCATTACTTAGAGAACTGCAACTGTTCATTCTTTGAGCTATTATCATCTTTAAGGGATATAAACTTTTCATCTTTACTTACAAGAGCCCAGTCGTCATTAAGTTCCAGTAAATTATTATTTGTAGTATTAAGACTGATCGCAAACTTAGTAATACCGTCATCCTGATATTGCTTCCATGTTCCTGTTACAACTTGCCCACTACCTTGTGCTGACATAGAACCATCTGTTGCAAAATCGAAACTATATTCGCTATAATTGCTTGTCTTATTTTCACTTTGTTCCGAAAATAATGAGACATGCCAGCCAGAACCAGGTGTTATATTTGAACTATTACTTGGATTTACATTATCATCGTCTTTCTTACAAGAGCTTGATGTTAGTATTATATATCCGATCGCAACTATTGCTATATGAAGTATTTTTTTCATTGTTAATTGTATTAAATAATAAATAATTGTCAGGCACATGGTGTTATAAGAACCCTATGCGCTGAACTGATTGTCATTTAAATATATAGCCACTTAATGTGCAACTATATTGATGAAATAATTTATGTTGCTTGCGGAGGTTTAAGCATAGCATCATCATAGAATTGCCTATAACGTTGATGACAGTATAAACAAAAGGAAGTTGCTACTGCTGTAATACACTTAGTTGTAGGTATAGATGCAAATGTTAAGCTATATAAATCTTGTAATGTATTACGCTCAACTTTTTTAAATGGTAATTGCATATCAGTTACGTCATCTTCTGAAACGCCATCATCACCTATGTAATGCATAAATATATAATCAAACACAGAGATGTCAGGGTTATTGACTTTATGTTCGAAATAATGAGTATATAATATTGGGGTTTTAAAAAGCTGGTATAGAGGTGTTGCAGACATAAGAAATGCCAGAAAGAAAAGACATGTACAGGTATGTTTTACTATAATTCTGTGCATCATTAATTCCAAGTTACCCTGAAATTAATACAACGAAATATAATAAAGTATCTCAATGTGATGAAGGAGGAATATACATAGCTGAATAGGAGTTTTTAGAGAATCAGAATAATATTCCGTCTATGGTTATATTTGAATATGGTACAGAGCATTCAACTTAATACACTTGATAAAAACACAGCAGTTTTTATTGGACAATATAATGTATCGTTAGCCAAAATTTGGCAAGCGATCTCTACAGATGAAGGATTGGCTAAATGGTTTATGAAGTCAAAAATGGATGTCGAGGTAGGTGGTGTATTTCAGTTCGAAGGTGGTTGGGAAGGGTGGATAGCCGCATTGAAAGAGTTGGAATATATTCAATTCAATAGCTCGGAAGTATCGTATACTCGGTTTGAATTAAGACCTACTACTGTTGGTGTTGAACTTCGTTTAGTAGATAAACTTCCTCCAGCTATTGAAGCTCAGGGTGATAGTGATATTCAGAATTTCCAACCTAATGGAAAGGGAACACATTGGGTAGGGCTTTTAGCAGGTTGGCATGACTTTCTTTTAGCATTGGAGTCGTATTTAGCTAAGAAAGAAATCGCAGATAATTATAAAGAGTTATGCGATGTATATAAAGACCTCCTAGACAAACAACGTCAAAAAATATAGTGTTGTAGTTTAGGGAGGGAGGCTTTGCTAATTCTAAGCTCTCACTACTAGATCTAAAGCCACATTCATTAAGGCTTATATTGTTTTATATTTTAGAATTTTGGCCAAAAGAAAAGCCGATCTGTTAAGATCGGCTTTTTAAGTGCCCCAGGGGGGAATCGAACCCCCACTCCCGTGAAGAAACCAGATTTTGAGTCGCGCTAAGAAATGCTCTAAAACGCTCTAAATGAGCATTCAATAATTATAATATTTTATGTATTTAGCTTTAAGATGCCTAATCAGCAGGTACAGTTCAGTGCAAAATTTAGTGCAATTTTTATGACACCAGACTGTTTTATCAAAAACATAACTGAAATACCTCCTATGTATACCAAAGCCTTATAAAACAAGTATAAGCTCTCGCTACTTATGATTATTGTAATTTTCTGAAGAAGTTAAGACTTTTCTCTACTATTATAATATTCAAGATGCTTTAATCAATATACTGTATGGCACATGTAATTACCTCTCGGAAGAAAACGACCAAGAAAAAATCCATAGAAACTATCAAGCTAAAAGACATTAATGAAACTTGGGGTGCAATACAACATGCGAACAAGGTTATAAAGGCAGGTCTCTCCAGGCATTTCATTTTTAATGAAGACCAACTGTTAATAACATACCATAGCCTAAGAATATTCAGTTTTGGCAGAAAAAAATACGACCCTGATGACAGGGAAAGTATTGAAAAACAATGCATTGTAATACTTCAAAAATATGGTATCTACAGCAATGGCAAAGTTGAAGATACTTTCTATGATAAAGACAAATATGCCGATAACACTCCAATAGGACACTTCATTAAATACATTGTCGGATTACATGAAATGCCATTTCATATTCTAAGTCAATTGGAAACACAAGTAAAAAGTAACCTTAAAGAATTACTTTCTTTGATAGCTTTTTATGAAGCAGACGCCATTATTATTTCATATAAAAAAGGTGTTCATAGACGAGAACATAAATCGAAGTTGATAATTGATTTCTACGAAAGATGTATAGCCGAAAAAGATGTAATAATAAAGTATTTAATAAATGACTTAGAAGACAGAGCCATTATAAAGGCATCACAGGATAAGAGTTTAAAAGATTTTGGATTAATGTGGTTTGAAGGATATTGGGATAGACCTTACAGGTGGTGGCAATATCGTAGTATCGAGTATTTTGATTATCGCCAGATAAATGTTTGTCGACACCGTTTGGATGAGGTAAGTGTTAGAGATATTCCCCAAATGGAGGACTTATATAAAACAAATAAAAAACTCTTTTATCATAAGCTAAAAAAATATCTTTCTGTTGAACAGATATTTCATGAGATTGAGAACTTTTACATTCCAACTTTACCAAAGGTAATAGAGCGTAAACCGGTATTCGATGAGCTCAAAAAACTTATAAAAGCCAGACGTTGGTATGCGTTTACAGCACTTGCTTTAACACAAGTTGAAGGTGTTTTTTCCGATATGTTATATATACTATATCCTCAAAAAAATTACAGCTCTTTATCCACTAAGGTATTTGCGGTACGACCACACTACACACATGAGGAAAGAAACTTTGATTATTTCGAGTATCATCTGCCATTTTTAAGAAATAGCTTTTTGCATTCCGGGAATATAAAAGATAAAGATTTTGGTTTACTCTCCAAGGACTTAATTTATGACCTGCATTATCTTTTAAGGGTATTTCATGTGATAAGCGATGCGCATATGGAACTGCACAAAATGCTTAAAAAAAACAGCACTGAAATAATAAGTGGAATAAAATCTTTCAATCACATATTTGGGTTAGTTGCAGAAGTACAAGAACGTTCTAAAAAGAATTCTACTCATAAAGAACTGAAAGAAACATTAAAGGCTTGGTTTGATTTTGAGAAGGACATTCTTAAGCCCTCAACTGAATTAGAGTATTATCTTAACTTAGAAACGGGAGATTTTGATAATAAGCTTGTAGGTTTTTTTGAAACAATAAAAGCTCAAACTTCCTATCATGGTCAAGAACTCGATATAGCTGCTGTTGACATGAAATATATAACAACTAATCTTGAAAAAATAAAACAGACTCATGGAGAGACCTTATCGTCTTTTAGAGAGGAATACGAGAACATAATGGACATCTTAGAATTTATTGAACAATACAAAAAATTCCTACCCAGCACCTCCCTTGACGTAGTCAACTACTTGACTGATATTAAGAAGCGGCATAAGTCTAACTTTACAAAGCTCACGAAACTGAAACCTGTTTTTCATCCGGAATAATTAGCTGCCTTACCTCCGCATCTTTAGTGCTTATATTACAATTATGTGAACGCTTGAGAATGAATTATATAATCAAAACACGGAATAAACCATCGTGGAGTAAACGCTAAAATTTGTAAACCAGACCTTTTATTCGCTGGAATCTGCTACACTCGCTTTATAATTATTTATAAAGCATGACCAAACGAGTAAAGACTAAAAAGAGTAGCGTATATCCCTTTCTGGATAAGAGAACACCAATGGCTGATGGCATAAACTGGCCGGTCAAATTGACCGTTTTTCTCAACGGTGAGCAATTCAGAGTTAACATTAAGATTTATACCACAGAAGAAATATTTAATAAGGCGGTATATGGTAAAGGTTCGATGCCTAAAGAGGCTCGTTACATTAAAGAAGAAATAGAGAATTATCTTGAAAAAGCTAAGACAATATTAAACAGCTATCCTAATATTAACAGAGCAAAATTTCGTAAGTTATTTAACTCTACCGCTGACCTGGTACGCTCTGACAAAACACCAATATCTATATTATTTCAGAAAAAGATAGATGAACTCACCGAAGAAGACAGGGCCGGTTCTATTGAGTTTTATAAACAGGCCAATTCAGTATTTTCAAAATTCAGAAAGAACCCATGTCTTGAAGATATAGATGTACAATGGTTAAAAGCATTTCGTACGTGGTATATGGCTCAAGGTAATTCCCATGCTACAGTTCAAATACATTTCAGAAGTTTAAGGCATATCTACAACAGAGCAATAAAGGATAACGTAATTGCTATCGGATTATATCCTTTCAATGAATATAAGATTGGTACTGCTTCAAAATCAAAAGATGTTTTGTACCCGGATGAGATAGAGAAGCTGTGGAACTACAAGACAAATATATATGCGGAAAAAAGAGCAAAGGACTACTGGTTTTTCTTATATCTGAGTTCAGGCATGAATATCAAAGACGCACTGAGTTTAAAAGGAACCAATGTAAAAGGGAATGTTATCACATTTGTCCGTTCTAAAACATCAAGTACTAAACAAGATGTTGAGGAAATCATTGTATTTATTCATGATGAAGCTAAGAGAGTTATGCAGACTTGGGGTAAGCTTGAAACTGACGACTATATTTTTCCTGCATTCAGAGGCAGTAAAACAGAAATACAACGATTAAAAATAAAAGCGGTTACAGCAAGGAACCTGAACAGGTCTTTGAGAGAGATTGGTGAAAAATTAGGCTTTAATGTAAACCTAACTTTGAACCTTGCCCGCCACTCCTTCGCAACCAAATTAAACATTGACGGTGTAAATACATCAGTAATCAAAGATGCTCTTGGCCACTCAAGCGCTAAGACAACTGAGCACTACATGAAGACTTTGCCTATTGATAACTACAGAAAAATATCAGATAACCTACTCAATTTTAAGAAGGATAAGTAATATGATACAGACGATAAAAACTATTGATGATGTAAAGGTTTTCTTTCAACAACTATTAGAGGAGTCTCTTAATTTTCATCCAGATGAGGATTTTACAAACTATATTAACTGTGAGACAAGAGAAGATACATATACTAAGGAAGAGTCTGAATTAAGAAATAAGCTCATGGATGAAGCATTTGTTGTTTGTGAACACAACAAGAAGTGTATTTATGAACTCGGCAATGATATGACCCTAAAATATACAGGGTTAGACAAACTGTTTAAAGAGTAGTCAATATTCTTATCTAATACCAAACATAGTTTTCCATTCATCACTGCCATATACGATTTCCTCACCTGTTATTTCATAATGTATTTCTTCTATTTCTTCTTCTGCAACTTTCTGACCTTTATAGTACATCGTCTCTGTGAATACAAAATCTTTAGTTTCAGCTTTACATACTATGGGGTCAGAAATGAAATCTTCTTCTTCACGGGAATAATATTGATTGTCAAAATCAAACCCGTATAATCTTTTTTGAGCGATAAAGGAACCGTAGTGACACCTTTCAGGGGTGGGGGTAATAATTAGCTTATAAAACTGCGTAATATCCCACTCATATAAATGACAGAACACTTCTATTAACCTCTCGTAAGAGGTTGCTTTCTCTTCTTTAACACTTAATGGGATTCTTTCATTAATCCTGTCAAGAAATTTAATTATGGTTGATTCCTCAATACTATATTTTGTCGATAGATTTTTTACAGAAGATTCCCTCCTATACTTGGCTATATATTTCTGAACTGTCTCTTCGGTAACAAACTTTTCAAAGTTTTGAACTCCTGCTTCTTCCACTTTTTTTCGTTCATCAATATAATGACCTAAATTTTCGTATTCCTTACCATTGTTGCCAATAATCTTTAGGTCTGTATCAAAGTATACCCTCGATACATTAAATATGTCAAGTAAGATATTACAGCCTATAGGTATAGGAATATTTAACCCATCAAACACCGTGTACTTCTTTAAGCTTTCTTCATATCGACACTTTGTATTCTTACATTTTCTTGAAAATTGGCTCTTCCCCTGAACATAAGAAGCGAATCCGCACTTAGCACAACAAAAAGAATTACCCCACTTCATTCCAACTAATTTTTCAAATATTTTTTTGTCCTCCATTCATTCAAGTAGTTGAGAGAAAAAAAATTATCCGCTACCACAGCAGCTTTCAGCGCAAAATAATAAAATCTGTTGACCAAACTAACCCTATTCTGGGGTGTGCCAAACGTAACTATGCACTGTGAAACGGACAATGAGTATTCTAAGATTATGACGATTTGAATACTTGTAAAGAAAAATAAAGCTCTTTGACATATTGGATTACCATTTAGAATCACATCATCAACGAATACGTAAAACACATTAACTAACCACGGTGCTACCATCCTAAAATTTAAAGGTGGCAATTATAGTATTATGAAAAAAGTAAAAATGGTATACACAACATCAACAAAAAGTGTAAAAATACAAGACTTAAAAGTGTCGGAATTCCTGGCCAAATATGGGATGTCTATTGTGGACGATTTTATTATCAACCAACTTAAAAAGTTTGGTTTAGGAGTTGGGCAGGTAATTGTTACTAAAGATAATTTAGTTATTCACAATGCTGAAGCATTAAAGGAAGCCAAAAAACTGAATTTAAAAGAGATAATCGTTACAGTTATCAATGAACTTGATACAGATGAAATCATTCAGGTGACATCTTTTAAAAACATTGGTAAAAAAATCTCCCGAAGGTCAATTGCTGAATTAATACTTGTACTACGAGAATATATAACTGATAACAGAAAAGGTATAAAATGGGCTAAAGAGATACCCGGCAGTAAACCAAATGAAAAGATAGCGTACTTGCTCGGGGTGAGTTACGGTAAGATTTTTTCAATTCTGGATATGTATAAGTATAACACAGACTTGTTGGATGAAATAGATGCAGGGGATAAGACAATTAGAGAGGCGGAAGAAGAAATCAAGGAGATAAAAAAGAAACTCTCCCAGGATGATGCGGGTTCTGGGAATTCTGACAACTCCTGCGACGACATAACAGAGGAGAGTCCAGCTGATGCAGAATCAGATGATACTGACAATCAAGAACAGGCTATAGAAGAGTCCGAAGATAGAACTTCTGAACCCTCTAAAGAGGATGATACAACAAATGTTCAGATAAACAGGAAAACCAAATGGATGTATTCGGGCGAAAAGGATATGAAGCCTTGTGAGAATATTTCAGGAATAACTGTGACATATGAATCCGGTAGAATTGAAGAGGTGTCTATATCAAACGGAGTAGCTTGCTTGAAAAGCGATGGCGTGAAAGTAAGAGAATACAGTTATAAACAGGGGTTGCTTCACGAATATGATGGCAGTGAAATCCACTGCATTAATACAAATGATTATAATCATACTATTCAGTTAATCATCACAAATAACAACAACAATAAAGCAGCATAAAATGAAAAGAACTCGATACACAGGAGGCGGATTTTTCTCTAACATATTAGGTACAGAAAGAGGAGCTCATAATGCCGGCCTTGACATTATTTTGTCTACAGATATAGATGATACCGCTGAAGAAGCACATCCATATCTTAAAACGTCACCTTCCGAGCTGTTTATAAGAGAGGATATATACAATTTACATTGGGGAGACATAAGACGAGACAAATTAAAAGACATACAACGAATACTGAGCAAAAATGGCATTTATATGCGACGCGGTGAGCTTGATGTTCTGATGGGTGGTCCACCTTGTTTTGGTATTACGCTCTTAAGCAACAACAGGAGCCTTTTCAGCCATTTCAATTTCTTAATGCTACAGATGTTGCGGCTTATAAAAGAGATGCAACCCAAGGTAGTCCTGATGGAACAGGTACCGATGCTGCTCTCACAGCAAATGAAACCATTCTTCTACCTGTTAGTTGATGCCATTAACAAGCTGGGCAATTATGAGTGGAGTTGTAAGACACTCAACGCAAAAAACTTTGGTTGCAACCAATCCAGAGAAAGGGTAATATTTATTCTCGTTAGAAAAGACCTCGGTGTAAAACCTTCATTTCCTGAACCTCAAGCTGTTGACTTAAATAAACAATCAGCTTATAATGTAATAGGAGCAGAATTAATAAAATACAAAGAGAGGCCTAACCATGAAGGCAAAAGAGTACAGAGAATTATCAACGGTAAAACTAATCTGTTCCCTACACTTACAAGCGGACGTGTTGAGATTTTCAGAAATGGTATATGGCAGGATTTAACTGTCGAGGACAGAAAGGCAGTTGCACATATGCAGCATTTCCCCCAAAATACTCCGTTTAGTGATAGTTGGATTGCTGAAAGGTTAGGGCTAATTGTTCTTCCTCCATTTGCTGAAGCGCTTTGTCGTCACATTATTACAGAGATTCTGGATAAAAGCGCATATGCAATACAGCCAAATAATAAAGCAGCGTAAACTAATAGAAGTGCGGTCATTTTGACCGCACTATACTATTTAAAGAATAAACAGGAAGTAATGTCAAATTTTATTAAACGAATAATGTACGAGGCAAAATATAACAGACACATAGATGATTATACAATGGCTTTGATTGGCAAAGAGTCCAACTATGACCTTCTTGAATTATCACCTGTTGTGGTAACAGATGAAGCAGACTGTATAGACGATGATAGGCTAAACGACTTAATCAAATACCGTAAAAATGATATAGGTATCAAAGTTGATAAGGATTATTACTCTCTGCTCCAGGAAGCTGTTAGAAGCCCGCATATAAGGAAGCAGTATGTTCTTGTTGATTTAGGTTACAGTATGGCTAAAATCACTACAGAGAGTTTATATAACGCTATAAGTGATGAAATACGCGGTCGTTCATTCCATCGTACTCCAGATGGTGATGGTTTGTTTGTACGAATAAACAGACAATTACTTCTGGACAATGATATATCGTTCCAGGAACGCAATGAAATTGATTGGAAGAATGAAGAATGGGAAGATTAAGGCTCTGTTACGTCTTGAGTGTAGGAATGTTATTTTCTTCAAGCCAATGTTTAAACTCTTCTGGATGGGCGGGTGTATAGTGAATTGTTTGTTTGTTATGCTTTAGTAAAATTGTAAAGAGCCCTAAAGCAGGAGAATATAAGTATTTAGAGAGTTCATGCGCAGTGTATTCGAAGCCTTCAAATTTCTGATTGTTCATGGATAATAATTTTACGGTAAATATAATTCTAAAAATAAGTAAAAAGCCCGCCTGAGAACAGACGAGCCCCTATAAACCCTATCACCATGAAAACCCTTATTATATGAGTGCTTATTTTATATTACTATAAGCGTATATAGTACAACTTCAACTACACTGATATTTTCTTTATAAAAGTCTGCATTTTCTTTTCTTTGACCCAAAGCTTCTTTGTCCTGTTCCAGTAGTCGTATGCTTCTTGTTTACTTCCCATAGGTATCCCCATAGGCTGTGGGTCAAACTCATCGTAGGGGAATGTATGAATGTCTTTCATTAACTCCAATGCGACATTTGGAAAGTGTTGTTGCGCGACTTTGAATTGTTCCTTAGCCTTACCAAACTCTTCTAACTTATATAATGCGTAAAACAATGCAAAGTCATATTCTATTGAATGTCCCTCGTCAGGTGAATTTATAAGTTCATTATATAACCTAATAAACTCATGATATTTTTTCAAGTAAAGAAGACATTCTGGAAGTAAGTAACGTACACCTTGATTATCCCACTTATTCACGGACAATACAAAATTGAACTTTTCTATCGCTTTTTCATATTGGCCTTCATTCATGTACTCCAAGCCAACAGCATGATACGTTCTTAAAAATGGGCGATTCTCAAGTATACTCCAAATTATTGTGTCTTGCTCTTTATTGAAGTCCTTTGGAATTGCTTGTAATGCAATCAGGTGCGCTTTATGAATTAATGCGTTTCCCTCAATTGGTTTGTTTATGTCATTATATAGTAAGCCAAGATGAAGAATAGCATCAACATGACCATTGCCGCAATTTTTGATGATTTTCTTAAACTTAGATTCTGCTTTTACTGGAATCGAATCCATTAATTCAACCGCATTCCAGTAGTCATCAAAGTATTTTTCTGTCTTTTGTGGCTGAATAAATACCCAGCTATTATTTCCTTCATGATATAAATAAGGTTGTTCTTGCATTGATGACTAATTAGTCTTTAAAAATAATAAGTCCGTTATAATTATAGGCTATTCATCATGATATTTCTTAGTTCTTGAAAATTTATTATTATTATTTTATTCCTTAATCCATTTCAATGCCGCTTCCTTGTCTGCAAACTCAAAAAAAAGAAGTTCAGCAGGAGTAAAAGGTTTCATTATGTCAGTCAGCCACTTTTGCCATTCTTTTTCTCCAACCATGGCAATTTTCTCAAAATCATTGGCATGTTTAATATCAAATTGCAGGTCTTTCCAGAGGGCAACCGGTTCCCAGCCAGTAAAGTCTTCCATTGAAAAAAACCACCTGATTTTTTCATGTTTTTCGAGTAATAGCTTTAATACAGGTAGTAATTTTTCGTAGTCTTCTTTAATTAAAGTTCCAGTTGCTTGTGTATAAATGATATTATCTTGTATTTGATTAATATTCATCATAACTATTGTTTTTTTTGTCTATTAATAATTATAGTTTCAGAAATAATAAATCTTAAGAAAGTATCTATTTAGCCTTCCAATTGAGTTTTATAACTTCATTCTTTGTATTCTAATTGCATTCAATATTGCAAGTAGGGCTACACCAACATCTGCAATTACAGCCTCCCAGAGAGTAGCTATACCACCTGCACCTAATATTAAAACTGTAACTTTTACTACCATAGCCAGAATGATATTTTGCCAGACAACACTCGTCGTTAATTTCCCAATTTTAATCGCTGTAGGAATCTTTGAAGGTTGGTCATTTTGAATAACAATATCAGCAGTTTCTATTGCTGCATCACTGCCTAAGCCTCCCATTGCAATACCTGCATCAGCTAATGCGATTACAGGTGCATCATTGATGCCATCTCCAGCAAATGCAATTCTTAATCCCTTGTTTTTATATTCCTGCACCTTTTCCACTTTATCTTCTGGCAGGAGGGCACCAAAAGCTTCATCTATTTGCAACTCTTCTGCGACTTGGTCAACTACCGCCTGTTTGTCACCAGATAACATCACGGTTCTGATGTTCAGTTGATGAAGTAAGTCTATAGCTTGTTTTGCATCCTCTTTTATCTCATCTGCAACTAATATATATCCCGCATATTCATTATCTATAGATACAACAACAATTGTATCCGTTATTTCGTTTAAAGATTGAGGATAATCAACTTCATACTTCTTTAATAACTTGGTATTTCCAGCCAAAACATTTTTGTTATCAACTATACCTGCCAGGCCATGGCCGTGAATTTCCTTGACGCCTGATGCTTGAAGCCGCTTATGACTTCCATCCGAATATTCTATTACAGCCTGTGCTATGGGGTGCGTAGAGTGCTGTTCCAGTGCAGCAGTAATCATGACAAGTTCACTCTCATTAATATTATTGGCTTTAACGTTCTGTACTTTAAACACACCCTTTGTTAAAGTGCCTGTTTTATCCATTACAATGGTATTGACTTGTGTCATTACATCCAGAAAGTTTCCACCTTTGAAAAGTATCCCACTTCTTGATGCAAGTCCTATTCCTCCAAAATAACCGAGCGGGATAGAAACCACTAAAGCACACGGACAGCTAATGACGAGAAACACTAATGCCCTGTAAAACCAGGTCTGAAAAACGTACTCGTCTACTATGAAATATGGGACAAGACAAACAGCTAAAGCTAAGAAGAACACTATTGGAGTATATACTTTGGCAAATCTTGAGATAAACAACTGTGTTTGAGACTTTCTTGCTGTAGCATCCTGAACCATTTCAAGGATGCGGCTCAATTTACTGTCTTTGAATAAAGCTGTGACCTTAACCTCTATACTACTGTTTACGCTTATCATACCGGCAAATACTTTATCTCCCATTTGTTTTGTTTCAGGCACACTTTCACCTGTCAATGCAGAAGTATTAAAAGTCGCGGCATCCGATAACAGCTTTCCATCAAGAGCTATTTTCTCCCCAGGCTTTACTTTAATGACTTGACCGACTTCTACCTCTGATGGAGGAATTTTTATGTCATTACCGTCTTTAATAATTGTTACTATGTCTGGACGAATATCTAACAGTGCTTTGATGCTGCGCTTTGCATTATTCACAGCAATATCCTGGAACCATTCCCCAATCTGGTAAAAAACCATGACAGCTACACCTTCTTCATACTCTCCTATTATAAAAGCTCCGATTGTAGCTATGCTCATTAAGACAAACTCATTAAAGAAATCTCCTCTTGAAGATTTACGAATAGCAAGCCTTAAAACACTGTGACCTGCAAGCAAATATGCCAGCAAATTAATTGGCAGTAATACATATACTGGAACTTCTATTTGAAGCCCATATTCCATAATAAGCAGTACAAGTAGTATGACCAAGGATAGAAGCAGGTCAATATGCTCTTTCAAACTATTGTTTTTTATTATTCCCTTTTTCATGTTATCTCTTGATGTAATAATTAATGACTATGTTCCGCTTCTCCTTTTTTCATCTCTGCCATCAGGTAATAGGCACTTCCAAAGGCTACCTTTGTGGTTTGGGTTATAGCTTTTAAGGGCTTTATTTCAACCCATCCATTATCTCTGCTTCCTGTAGTTACCTCCATTGGGTAAAATATCCACGACGTGTCATTATCATGAAGTTCAACTTCTGCTGTGAATATATAATACCTATTGTTTTCCTTGACTATGGCATCTTCAGGCAAAGCGTATCCGTAATTGTCATCGGTTACAATTTGACCTCTCACATACATACCCGGTATCAACAATCCTGATTTCTCTTCAATATCAGCATGAATATGTACAGCTTTAGGATCGTCTTCAAAAGCCTTACCTACGGCATATATATTTGCTTGTAAGGTTTGATTGTCAAGGCTCTCTATAAATAGGTTTACTTTCTGTCCAACTTTCACTTTGTGCATGTCTTTTTCAAAAACCATCAGGTCAGCATGTATATGGTCGTTACTTACTATTTCAAATATTTCACTTTGTGGTGATACATACTGCCCTGTTTTCACTTCTACTAATCGTACATAGCCATCAATAGGACTGTGAACCGGAACTTGTTCGTAGAGGTTGTTGCTTCTGATGCGTGTCAGGTTCAAGCCAAATTGCTTTAGTTGAGCTTCAAGTCCGGTTACAATACCTTTCAAAGACAAATAATCTGCTTTAGTTTTTTGAAATTGTTTACCTGAACCTACTTTTTCTTCATACAGTTTTTGCTGTCTTTGATACTCCTGTCCCAGATACTGTAATTGATTATATTCATTTATATAATCTGATTGCATTTTAATAAGGTCAGGGTGGCTAAGGTAGGCTAAGGGTTCACCTTTTCTTACCTTATCGCCTTCAATAACCTTAATAGAGACAACGTTTGCTCCAATAATGGCTGTAACCGTAGCTTCGTTTTGTGGGGGTACTTCCAGTTTTCCATTTGCTTCAACATAGGATGCTATACTTCGTAAGGGGATGGTATCTATCTGTATTGAAAGAGCATCAAGTTGTACACTTGTTAAATGCACGGATTCTTGTGTATGACTATGCTCAATATCTTTATGATTGGATGCATTATCATCGCGCCCATTGCCATTGCATGATAGTAAAACAACGCATGATGCAAAAAACATGATATATATATTAAACCGATTTCTCATTGTTTAGTTTTTTATTTACCGAAAAAATATTCCAATTCGATGATGGATTGATTGTAAGTATTTAATGTTTTTAAGTAACCAGACTTAATGTCTATTGCCTGGTTGAGATTCCTGAAGTATTCGATATATCCAATAGCACCGTTCTCAAAACTTTTTTGTGCATACTCAATCAATAGGTCTGCCTGTTTAAGTGCTTTATCGTTATAATAATCCAGACTGGCTTCTTGTTTAAATACTTCTTGTAATTGTTGTTTAACTGAACTGAATAATCTAACCTCAAAGTAATCTGCCCTTGTTTGTGCCATTTGCTCGGCGAGTTTAGCTTCTTTTATTTGGGCAGTATACGAGCCAAAAAACAGAGGTATGGTCACTCCTACCTGAACTCCTGTGAAGCGATTATTAATAGTCGCAATATCACCACTTGATGTTGGGCTACCTATAAGCGATTGGTTGAAATAACCTATGGAAAATCCCGGTAGCATTTCAGAGGTTTTAAGCTTCTTTTCTGTTTCTGCAATTTCTATTTGTTGTTTTACATATTTGTTCGTTGGATTATCCATAGGCAGTGAACTCCTATCAACAGTTAATGAAACTCTTTTCTTCAAGCTTTCCGTATTAAAGGTTATATCGACTGTCGTATTCAATAAAGCCTTCAGCTTTTGCTCTTGTATAAAAATTTCAGAATGGTTTATCTTAATCTGATTTTCTATCTCCATAACTTCTGTCTCCACCGATGACTTTTCAAGGAAAGTACTTTCTTCTGTTTCATACCGGATAGTTGCTGCGTAAAGAAAACGTTTGTATAAGGTGTCCTGGTATAACAATAGTTTTTGTTGTTCCTGCAGATAGGCAAGTGTATACCAAGTCTTGCGTATTTCTTTTTTCAACTCATTTTTTTCAACATCCAGAGTTATATTGCTTTTTGTAACTCGTTTTTTAGCTAATGAATGTTGATTGATATAGACTGATGGAAAATCAAAATTTTGTACTACGTTGAATGAAAGGTCATTCTCAAAACTATTATATTGCCCATACTGAAAGCCTAATTGTGTTTTTGCTACATCAAATGCAGTTTTCTTTTTTTGTTGCTGAATTTGTATATCTGTTTCCGCAGCTTTAATATTCCCGTTGTTTTTTATTGCGACCTCAATTGCTTCTTCCACTGATGTGATTTCATGGGTCTCAGTTTCTTGTGCTGACGCACTGAATGGAATACTTGTTGATAGAATACAGGCAAATATTACAATTGCAGGCAGACTATTTTTATGTATATTATTCTTACGGTTTTCAAGCCAGTTGTATAAAACAGGCATGACAAAGAGTGTTAGAAGTGTTGCAGAAATCATACCCCCAATTACGACTGTAGCCAACGGTTGCTGAACTTCAGCACCAGCAGACGTAGATATAGCCATCGGTAAAAAACCTAATACATCTGTAAGTGCCGTGAGCATAATAGGGCGGATTCTTCTTTTAGCACCCAGGATAATCCGCTCATAAATATTTGTCTTACCTTCATCTTTCAATTCATTCCAGCCATTTATCAATACGAGTCCGTTCAGTACTGCAACACCAAATAAAACAATAAAACCAACACCAGCTGATATACTGAACGGCATATCTCGCAACCATAAAGAGAATATCCCACCAATAGCTGCAAGTGGTATAGCCATATATATCATCACTGTTTGTGAAATTGATTTGAGCGCAAAAAATACCAGTATAAAAATCAATACCAATGCTATGGGTACTACTATTTGCAAACGCTTGCTGGCACGTTCGAGGTTTTCAAATGCGCCACCATACCTTATATAATATCCCGGTGGTAGTTGAAGTTCATTATCCAGTTTGTTTTTAATGTCCTCAACAAGCGATTTAACATCACGGTTCCTTACATTGATACCTACATATATTCTTCTGTTGGTATTGTCCCTGCTGATTTGCATGGGGCCCGGGACGTAGCTTATATCTGCTACTTCCTTAAGTGGAATCTGATTGTTGTTAGGAGTTGGTATATAGAGTGTTTTAACATCATCAATATTTTTTCTTCCCTGTTCCTGAAGCCTTACGACAAGGTCAAATCTTTTTTCACCCTCAAATATGACACCTGCTTTACCTCCGGAAAATGCTGACATTATTATCTTATTCAGTTCATTTATTTTGAGACCATATTGTGCGAGTTTGACCCTGTCATACCTAACCGTCATTTGAGGCAGCCCACTTGTAGCTTCTACCTTCATATCTCCGACACCAGGTATAGTGCTGATAATTCTCCCCATTTCTTCGGCCTTATCGGCAAGAATGTCCAAATCTTCTCCAAACAGTTTTACTGCAACATCCTCACGGACGCCTGACAGCAATTCATTAAAACGCATTTCGATGGGTTGTGTAAATTCATAGTTTATTCCAGGTATAACACTCACTGCTTGTTTGATTTTATGAATGAGTTCTTCCTTGCTGTCGGTTGTCACCCATTCATCTTTTGGCTTTAGGATAATAAAGCAATCGCCTATATCCATCGGCATTGGGTCTGTAGGTACATCAGCTACGCCAAATCTTGTCATGGCATGTTCTACTTCGGGAAATTTTTCCAATAATAATTGCTCAATCTTAGTTGAACTCTCAATAGCTTCCGAAAGCGAACTACCTGGCTTAAGGATAACATGAAACGCAATATCACCTTCATCCAGTTGTGGAATGAACTCCCCACCAAGTTTGGAGAATGCAAACCCAGCAGCCCCTAAGAGACATACTGACAGGATAATCACCAATTTTGATTTCTTTAGCGTTTTTCTTAACAGGGACTCATAGACGCGTTCAATCTTAGCAACAATTTTATCTCCCCAGGATTTTGTATCCGTATTATTGACGCGAAGGAATAGTGCAGACATCATAGGGATGTATGTCAGACACAGCACCATTACCCCTATCATAGCAAACATGAATGTTAAGGCCATAGGCTGAAACATTTTGCCTTCTACGCCTTCCAAAGCAAGTATAGGGATAAACACTATTAAGATTATCAACTGTCCGAAAAACGCTGAATTCATCATCTTGCTGGACGCATCATAAGCTAACTCATCATGTAGTTGTTGGTTGATAATTTTCTTCTTTATAATTTTCTCATGTAACAGGAAAACGGTGCTTTCAACAATGATAACTGCACCGTCTACTATGATTCCAAAATCTATAGCCCCCAGGCTCATCAGGTTGGCCCATACGCCGAAAATATTCATGAGAATAAACGCAAACAGTAATGAAAGTGGTATCGCAGAAGCAACTATTAGACCACCCCTCCAGTTCCCGAGGAGTAGTACTAATACAAATATTACAATCAATGCACCTTCAAGTAAGTTTTTACTGACTGTACTGGTGGTATCTTTAATTAAAGTGCTCCTGTCAAGAAAAGACTCTATATGTACTCCTGGTGGTAATGTTTGTTGTATTTGTATTATGCGTTCTTTTACACGTTCTATGACATCATTCGAGTTGGCGCCCTTTAACATGAGAATCATGCCGCCAACTGCTTCACCTTGTCCGTCTTTGGTAAAAGCACCATATCGTACGGCTTCCCCAAACCTTACTTTGGCAATGTCGCCAATAGTAATGGGTAATCCATTCTTATTAACCACAACTGTTTTTCGTATGTCATCTAAATTACGGGCAAGACCTTCTCCTCTGATAAAATTTGCATAGTGGTCTTTCTCAATATAAGCGCCTCCAGTATTCTGATTATTTTGTTCAAGTGCGTTAAATATATCTGTGATAGTCAGGCCGATTGCATTCAATTCATCAGTGGCAACAGCGACCTCATATTGTTTTACCTTGCCGCCAAAGGCGTTGACCTCAACCACGCCGGGCACCATAGCCATTTGCCTGCGAATAATCCAGTCCTGAATAGTCCTTAGTTCGGTAATTGAGTATTCATCTTTATAAGTTGAATCAACTTCAAGTGTATATTGGTATATCTCACCAAGACCTGTGGAAATAGGCCCCATTTCCGGTTCTCCAAAACCCTCGGGTATGTTTTTGCCTATGTCATTGAGCTTTTCAGAGACTAATTGCCTTGGCACATATGTCCCCATATCTTCTTCAAAGACGATTGTTACTACAGATAGCCCAAACCTGGAAACAGAACGGATTTCCGATACACCCGGCAGGTTGGCCATAGCCACTTCTACGGGATAAGTAACAAATTGCTCAATGTCCTCTGTACTAAGATTTGGAGACTGCGTAATTACTTGTACCTGATTATTTGTTATATCGGGAACTGCATCAACCGGTACTTCTTTTAAGCTCCATATTCCGCCTATGATTAATGCAATTGTAAACAACCCGATAATCAGCTTATTCTTTACAGAATAGCGAATTATACTATTTAGCATGTAATTTTTTTAAAAACAACAATAGATTAAACCTGACCCGCTTCGTAAGCAGGTACTCAAGATTATTAACCTATTTTAGGCGGTTGCCAAATGCTTGTAAATACATCAGGAGGGAGTGAGAAAATATACATCCCATTTTTGATGGCAGAAATCTGAATTAATTGATACGTAGATGGATTATCCCCTGATGAAAAAACCTTATGAACTGTAAAAAAGCAATCTCCTGAACAACTATGTTGATGGATAGGAGTGTGATTGCTGTCATGTTCTGAATTGTCCGGGCATTTTTCAGGTGTAGTAAAGTGTTGTTTTAAATAATCAATCACTCCTATTTTATGATGCAATTCGTTATGATGGGTATAGTGTTTAATTATTACTGGTATTTCAAATACCTCAATAAGGTAATCCTTGGGCACTATCATTGTTAATGATACCGATAAGACTACTATGTATTTTAAGATATTCAGTGTTTGTGTTTGGTGCAAATATATGAAGAATAATTACACTCGTAACAAATACCGATTTTAAAAAGAAAGATTGAGTGAATATATGCTTTTCAAAACACCATATACTTGCTCATTTATAATCTATCTTTCTAAAAAATTCAGTTAGTGTAATGTCGAAGTAATCACACAACTTTGATAAGGTGCTAACCGATACATTGACTTTCCCTACCTCTATTCGAGCAATATGCACGTCCAATTCATTATAAACCTTCTCTTGGGACAAACCTCTTTCTTCACGTAGGTCTTTCAACCTCGCAGCGATTTTATCCAATAATTTCTGGTCTCTGAACTGTGCCATTTACAGGCAGCAAAGTCCAAATCATTAGCGATAATATTAATGACATATTTGTCAGTGTTTGTTATATTCGTCCTTACAGGGTAGCTGAAAACTGCACAGAGTAAGCATTACATAAACAAAAGACATGAAAAGAATCATTATCGCTATTGGAGTATTATTATTTGGATTAACAGCAAATGCACAAATGACCCTTGAGAAAGACTATCTGAACGTAAACTCAGATGTATTGAATGATGCAGATGTATCAATGGAAATAGTAAATCTGTCAAAGTCAGGTAGGAAATACCTTGTAAGGGATATGAAAGCCGGACAATTAAGGATTTACGACCTTAACCATTCTTTATGGAAAACAATTAATCTACCTAACATAAATAACTATGAACCTACTTATGCTGCCTATACTTCAGAAGAATTATTCAACTTAGATGCACAAGTAGAAGTAGCGGTATACTATAGTAACACCTTACCATCAGTGTATGTGAAAAAGTTAGTAATAGTTAATGAAGCTGGCAACATCCTAAATAATATTGACAGTGCAGGAGTACTAAAAATCTACTCGACTGGAACTAATTCATATAATGCAATTTTACAAACAGGTAAAGAGAAATATACTATCTACAAACTCCCTGGCACTATACCTTGTGATAAATGCGGAAACGGCCTGGGGCTGGCAAAGATTGGAAGAAATAACCCAATAGGTAACATAAGTAATCCTATACCTAATCCATCTAACACTCAAACTACTGTTGATTATACTCTCCCGATAGGAGCTACAAGCGGAATCCTCGATATCTATAACATGAATGGTCAAAAAGTAAAATCATATAACGTAGATAACACTTTCAATAGCCTGCTTATAGATAATACAGAACTGAGTTCAGGTACTTACTATTATCACTTGACAGCAAATGGAGAAAGCAGTGAAACAAAGAAAATGGTTGTTATAAAATAAGTTAGATGAAAAGACTAAGTAACTATAGTGAAGACAATGTTACGCTGCCAGTTTCAAGAGATGTCGCTTTCCACATATTAAAGTCAGCTATTGAAAAACATGGCAAAATAAAAGAAGTATCATCAGGACAGGACGTTATTTCAGCTAAAGCAAGATATGGACTCCAATTGACGAAGTTAGAGTTTGAGCTAACTGAAATT
>JAWKLD010000001.1:0-62500 GCA_041392855.1 Flavipsychrobacter sp. | reverse complement strand
GTATCATCACATCGAATGCTACCACAACAGGTATTCTGCTTTCTATCTGTTCAGCATCATAAGCTTTTTGCAAGGCTGCTGCTTCTACAATTTCTAGAGAATGCGTTGGAACAAAATAGATATTACTTACCTCGCCTGGCTGATGCCCACTACGCCCCGCTCTTTGCAAGAAACGTGCAATACCCTTGGGGCTGCCTACTTGTATCACCGTGTCAACAGGACGAAAGTCTACCCCCAAGTCTAAACTAGCCGTACAGACCACTACTTTTAGTATGCCTTTGTGCAATGCCTCTTCTACCCAAAATCTAGTTTCGGTATCTATAGAGCTATGATGCAATGCAATAAGACCCGCTAAGTCGGGCGCTTTCTTTAACAGTAGTTGATACCACAGCTCTGCTTGCGAACGGGTATTGGCAAACAACAACGTTGTACCACTATTGTTAATAACAGGTAACACCTCATCTACCATCTTCAAACCCAAATGCCCTGCCCAAGGAAAACGCTCTACAGTTTCAGGCAGTATAGTGTGCATCTTTATTTCCTTTTTCAAGTCGGCACGAACGATGACACCATTATCACTATTGCCCAAAAGCACCAACATAGCTTCCTGCAAATTGCCAATGGTAGCAGAGATGCCCCATATAGACAACCCCACACCACGTGTATTATCGGTTAGGTTTTTAAGGTGTGATAATGCCAGCTCTACCTGCACCCCACGCTTAGAGCCCAGCAGCTCGTGCCACTCGTCTACCGCAACGCAAGTCAATGTTTTGAAAAACTGTTGATGGTCTTTACTACCTATGAGTAAATGCAAACTCTCTGGGGTAATGAGCAGCACCTCGGGCATGTTGAGTTTTTGTCTCTGCCGTTCTGCTGTGGTAGTATCACCATTACGTACCCCTACCTTCCAAGGTATGCCTAGCTCTGCCAATGCTTCTTCCATAGCACGGTGAATATCTTTGGCTAAAGCGCGCAAGGGTGTTATCCAAAGTAGTTGCAGCCCGTTTTTCTTTTTGGTTTGATAATCGGGATTACGGTTGATCCAATCGATAACTACTGCTAAAAAAACAGAATAGGTTTTACCAAAACCAGTAGGTGCATTCACCACCCCACTCAACCCCTCTAGGTGTAGCTGCCAAGTCTCTTCCTGAAAAGGGAATGGCGATAGCCCTTTGGCTGCCAGCCAATCTTTTACGACTTGTAGACCTGTGTTTTTTTGAGGCAAATTTTGGATGTATATTTAAGACTTCTAAAATACACTAATTGATCAAGACCTATAAACTTAATAATCTATGGCAACCTGCAGCATTTAAAGAAGCTGTTATAATACAATTAGTATTATCAACAATCATAGTTGCGCTAACTATAGCTGTTAATAATCTACTCTTCTTATTAATCCTTTTACCAATAACATTACCCTTCATTATAATTACGTATATACATTACACTTACTATAGAGAGAACCTAAACTGCATATTAACAATAGACAAAAACAAGTCGTTGATTACCATTCAAAAAGATGGGAGCTCACATGAATACAGATTAGAAGAGATTAAATTCATAGAACGTAATATTCTGTCCCGTACAAGTATTAGACTAATCCGACATTCTGATTATTGGTACGTTCGGATAAAATTTAAAGACAATAAGGTGTTCTACTTTTCTTGTTTAATGACAGACTATCTAATATTTGACACCTTAATGCCAGTAACAGTACGAACTCGCTTCTATCCATATTTAAGATATGATGATAGTGATTTAATTAAGTAGCAATATTTTCAAACCAAAACTATGGAAGAATTTTACATTGGGGGATATTATCTAGTTGAAGGCACATCGCTTCATGACTATATGAACAGCTCTGTTCTTCCAAATAAAATCTGGAGTGTTAGCAACTGTATATGCAACATTCATCCGAATCTTTCTGCTCTATCATGGAGTTCTTGTTCGGACGAGGATAGGCTAGCGTATAAACAAAAACTCAGTCTTACAAAAGAAGAATTTCAACTATTGCAAGAAGAAACAGATAACCTATTTAATGACAAGAAAGTTGGATGGGTAGAAATGTTTACCGACAGAGAAGCTTCTATAAGTTTTGCAAAAAAGCATCTTACCAATATTGAAAACATTAAGCTGTTAATGATAGCAACAAGCGCTGAATATAGAAACCGTTTTTTACAACAAGCAAAAACTGAAGAAGCTAATACCGGCGTTCATCATTGCTTACAAAAAGGGAATATGGTAGAGAATAATGACAACTTTAAGGGGTTTGATATCTTAGGATTTGAATTAGGAAGTTTTCACTCTTTCATTTGCAATAGCCTCGAAACTGAATTTACAACCAAATTATATATTACACTTAATGAGAATGGGCTAATAAACAGTTATACCGATGCCCAAAAAGCTAATGATTATATGTTAGATCCATACTATACAAAGGAACATATTTTATGGATGCCATGGGCTGTTTATGAACTCCAACTTTAAAAATGTGAACGTCTAACTATAATAACACATTTTCACTACATCATTAATAGCAATATTTCTACCCCTTCACCGCCTTTATCGCATACATCATAGGGATGATACCTTCCATTCCTTTTATCTGCCATTTGCCTTCGGCAATTTTTACGGTGTTTTTAAAGCAGTCGTATGCCGCCCAGTCGTATTCTTTAAATACTTCTATTGTCAACCCAGCATCTATCAGTGATTGTATGATGTCTGACAGGGTATGATTCCACCCTACTTCTTTCATTTGTATATCTGCCGCTCGCTCGGCATAGGTACCTTCTAGTGTTTCTACTATTGGTCCTGTATTAAAATAAGAATATTGGAACTTGGTAAACTCATTGTCAAACATCCATACCATCGGGTGAAAATCAACGATTATCATTTCACCACCTTGCTTTAACAAACCAGCAACTACTTTTGCCCAACGTTCAGCATCAGGGTGCCAACCCAACACGCCGTAGGTATTAAACACTACATCAAACTGTTCCTCCAGCACTTCAGGCACATCATATATATCCGAAGCAATGAATTTGGCTTCCAAGCCCATTTTCTCCGTTAGCTCATTAGCATAATCAATAGAGGCATCCGATAGGTCTACCCCTGTCATCTTTGCACCCATTCTTGCTAGCGACAAAGTATCTTGCCCAAAATGACATTGCAGATGTACAATGTTCTTTCCCTTTACATCCCCTAACAACTCCAGTTCAGGCGTTTTCAACGAAGTATTGCCCACCAAAAAACCTTCCATATCGTAAAAATCAGACTTCACATGGTGTTCCGTCTTTTCATTCCACAGCTTTCTGTTTATCTCAATATAATTCTCTTCTGCATTCATAATAGCTTAAAAATAGCCTATTTGACCATTATAGAGTAAGATTAACAAGCAAAATTGCCATACCCCAACAAAATCTATTTATTTTGCGGGTTGATAAATTGATATAGCAATACTTATGGAGACCGTTTTAGAAATATTGAAGTATACCATCCCTTCTATTATTATGCTCATTGCCACTTATATAGTGATCAGTAAATTCTTAGACTCGCAGGTGACACGTAAGCAAATAGAGCTTTTTAAAGAAACTCAAGGCACTACCATACCGTTGCGCCTACAAGCTTACGAGCGTTTGGCATTATATGTAGAGCGCATCAACCCGCGCGCCCTGATACCTCGTATTTACCAAGCAGACATGAACGTGGCAGTATTGCAACATGTGATGGTACACCATATCAAAGAAGAGTTTGACCATAACCTGTCGCAACAGATATATGTATCGAACAAAGTATGGGATACGGTACGCGGCGTGAAGGAGCAAGAAATTGCCATGATTACCACAATAGCGAAACAACTGAACCCAGAGGCACCTGCTAAAGAATTTCATCAACGTATTGTTGACGCTATCCTTACCGATGAGCAAGCTCTACCTACAGAAGTAGCGCTACAGATCATTAACGAAGAAGCGAAGCGTGTATTAACACACGGACCACAAGCCTAATTCTAATTTTATAAAAAGTAGTAAGACGTGAGTGATAAAGTATTTAAGACCGACTCTGGCATAGAAATAAAAGAAGTATACACCGAGCCATCCAATATGAATGAGCTACCCGGTGAGTTTCCCTATACACGTGGCGTACATGCCTCTATGTATCGTAGCCGCTTGTGGACCATGCGTCAGTATGCGGGCTTTAGTACTGCCGAGGAGTCTAACAAACGTTATCATTATCTATTGAGCCAAGGGGTGATGGGCTTGTCAGTAGCATTCGACTTGCCAACACAAATAGGTTACGACTCTGATGATGAAATGGCAGAAGGCGAAGTGGGTAAAGTAGGTGTGGCTATCGACTCATTGGAAGATATGGAGATACTCTTCAAAGGCATTAAGCTGGAAGATATTTCTACTTCCATGACCATCAATGCATCAGGTTTTATTCTTTTGGCACTATATATTGCCCTGGCTAAAAAACAAGGTGCAGATATCAAGAAAATATCAGGAACGATACAGAATGACATACTTAAAGAATATGCAGCGCGTGGTACATACATCTACCCACCTGCACCATCTATGCGTGTCATCACCGATATATTTGAATACTGTAGTAAAGAAGTACCTAAATGGAATACCATTTCTATTTCAGGCTATCATATTCGTGAAGCTGGCTCTACAGCAGTACAAGAGTTAGCATTTACACTAGCTAATGGTAAGGCCTACCTTAAAGCAGCTATAGAAAAAGGACTAGACATAAACGTATTTGCAAAACGTTTATCCTTCTTCTTCAATGCACATAACAACTTGTTTGAAGAAGTAGCTAAGTTCCGTGCAGCGCGCCGTATGTGGGCTAAGATAACTTCTGACTTAGGCGCGACTGACCCTAAAGCGCAGATGCTCCGCTTCCATACACAAACTGGTGGTAGCACACTTACAGCGCAGCAACCTAAGAACAACATTATTCGTGTATCACTACAAGCACTAAGTGCGGTACTAGGTGGCACACAGTCATTACATACCAACGGTTACGATGAGGCATTATCCTTACCTACTGAGGAAGCTGCTACAATAGCATTGCGTACCCAACAGGTAATTGGTTATGAAAGTGGTGTAACAGATACTGTTGATCCACTTGCGGGTTCTTATTTTGTAGAAAACCTCACCGACCAAGTAGAAGCGGAAGCGTGGAAACTTATTGACAAAATTGATGTAATGGGCGGTGCTGTAAAAGCTATTGAGCAAGGTTTCATTCAGGAAGAAATTGCTCGCTCTTCTTACCAATACACAAAGGACATAGAAAGTGGTGCTAAACCAATAATGGGTGTCAACAAATATGTAACGGACGAGGTGAAAGACACGCCTGTTTTCAAAATAGATGATTCTATTCGTCAAGTACAATCGGAGAAGCTAAAAGCACTCCGCGAAAAACGCGACAGTGAGAAAGCAAAAGCATCTCTAGAAGCAGTACGTGCTTGCGCTAAGGGTACAGACAATTTAATGCCTGCTGTAATAGATGCGGTAGAAAATTTGTGTACGCTTGGCGAAATAGCTAATGTGCTTCGCGAAGAGTGGGGTGAGTTTAGAGGCTAAGGAATAGCAATTAGTTTTTGCTTGAGTGTATCACTAGCTTGCTCCCAAGCCCAAGTGGTCACAGTTGCTTTTTTGTAAGAGCCCAAACCTTCTTTCTGTTGTAACATTTTCAAATACTTATCGTATGCTGCTGAGCTGTACGCACTTAAATCTGTTTTATAACGTTTGCGTATATCTCTCAAGGTATCAATGTGTGCTAATGTAAGTCCATTTAAATCGTGTTTGATACTATTGGCTTTTGCACTATCTACAATGTACATTTTGTAATGTGTATACAACCATATATTGAAGTAAGCTGAATACAGAAACGTAGTATCCTCAGTTTTTGTTCCCAATACAAATGCCAACAAATTCGCATCATCTTCTGCTGCTATACCCGATTGGTGTGCCAACTCATGGCTGACTACAAATGGCAACATAAATTTGGGTAAAAACCGATTCACCTGTGCTTCACCTGTAAGTGGATTATAATACCCCTGTATACCCATATACTGCATGGCAAAGTTGAAGAGCGATGGTTTAATATTCAGTCCGTGCAGTTTGGTTTTACAGTCGGTGTGTTCATCATAATATTTTTGGGTTCGTTTTTTTACTTCCTTAAAAGCTAAGGGCTGGTAGTGCATCGCATAGTCGTTCAGCTTACTGACCAAATATCTATCGTACAGCTCTAGTGTAGTATCATAACTCCATTTGCTTTTATCCATCTGCCAATGTTCAGCTAGCGATGGTTTGAAGTAGTTGCCGCCCCAACCTATAAAAAATAGTATATACACCACACAAAGCACGATCACAGTATTGAGCATGGAAGCTCCTAAGCGCTGCTTATGTGTTTTGAACTTGATAAGATAAACTACCCAGCGAACAAGTGTATATATTATCAAAACACTCAAGATACTATACAATATATCCCCCATACTGATGGGCACTAAACCAAAGAGCGCATTCCGTACAGACTGATAAGGAGCAAACAGAAAACGGCTATACCAATCTACCCACTTTGGCGCATGCGGTAGCACCTGCTGTATAATGGCTATCAGCAGTACCAGAGGGATTAAGACCAATAATTTTCGTTTCATACTAGTCAGTATAGCTCTTCGAATTTATTGATTAATACAATAGCTTCCTTAAACAGTTCCTAATATTTATAAAAGCATTAAGTATCTCTATTATAAGCTGCGCCTTATTGCGTAACTTTGCCCACGATTATGAAATCATTCGACGTACCTGTACAATACCGTAGTCCGCTGATAACTGCTATAAAGGAGCAACGTAAAGCAGCAGACAAAATGAAAAAAGACTTTGCACCCACCGCCTTAAACTTGGGCGATGTGACAGTGTACTTGGCGCGTCATTTCGGATTTTGCTATGGGGTGGAAAACGCTATTGAGATAGCCTTCCGCGCAGTGAATGAGAATAAAGATAAACGTGTATATCTACTCAGCGAAATGATACACAACCCTGGTGTGAATGCCGACCTTTTGGATATGGGTGTACAGTTCATCATGGATACAAAAGGCGGTATACTGATAGACTGGGACGAGCTAACGAGTGAAGACATTGTCATCATCCCTGCTTTTGGTACTACCATAGAGCTGGAGAACAAACTGAAAGAAAAAGGCATTGAGCCATCGCGCTACGAAACCACCTGCCCCTTTGTAGAAAAAGTATGGAACCGTGCAGAGAAGATAGGTAAGGATGGCTACACCATTGTAGTACACGGGAAACCAAGACACGAAGAAACACGCGCTACCTTCTCGCATAGCAAAGAGCATACACCAACCGTAGTGGTGAAGGATATGAGCGAGGCAGAGCACTTGGCTAAATATATAACAGGCGCACTACCTGCCGAGCAGTTTTATACTGATTTTGAAGGGCAATACTCTAGTGGATTTGATGTAACCAAAGACCTACAACGTGTAGGTGTGGTGAACCAAACCACCATGCTAGCAAGCGAAACACAGGGTATAGCCGACTACCTGAAAGAGGTAATGATAGCGCACTACCAACTGGCTGCCGATGAAATAAAAAATCATTTTGCGGAAACACGCGATACTCTTTGCTATGCTACCAACGACAACCAAAGTGCTGTAATGGGTATGCTGGCACAAGAGGCCGACTTGGCTATTGTGATTGGTGGGTACAATAGTTCTAATACCTCTCACTTAGTAGAACTATGCGAAGAAAAAATGCCAACCTATTTTGTAAAGAATGAGAGCTGCTTGATAGACGACAATATCATCTCTCATTTTGACCTGCACACACACGAAGAAAAAACAACGGCCAACTACCTACCCAACCAACGCCCGCTCAACATTATGGTGACCAGCGGTGCCTCTTGCCCCGACGCACTGGTAGAGGGTGTTGTAAAACGCATTGCCGAGCTAACAGGCAACAGTGAGGGTTTGGAAAGCGTAATGCAGGAGTGGATGACCAACGAATAAACAAAACAACTATGCCGCATTTTATTATAGACTGTTCTGAAAATGTACTGACCTTGCAAAACCCCAAGGAGGTGATGCGCCGAGTACACGACACTGCCGATGCAACAGGACTATTTGCCAAAGGAAATATTAAAGTAAGAATGCGCCCTTACGAGCATTATAATGTAGGCAATACCGAAAACGATTTCATTCATGTATTTGGGAATATAATGGGCGGGCGAACCATTGAACAAAAAGCCGACCTCTCTAAAAGAATTACCCGAACACTCAACGAGCTTTTCCCCGATGTGCCTGTTATCTCCATCAATATTATAGACTTTGAGAACGAGAACTACTGCAACAAAGGCATGTTGTAGATTAAATGAACAAACAGTACAAATCATAGTGCCTATGAAACTTGTACAATATTTACTTATTTATGACGTTGCAAATACACAGAAATACTAACTTGTCCCCATACAAAATCTTATCCTTATGAAACCCGTACTACTATTCCTATCAACCCTTCTTATATCTTATACCGCTTGTGCTCAAACAGTAGTATCTGGAGGCATATATAGCAATACAATATGGAACAAATCTGCCAACCCTATAATTGTCAAAAATGAGGTGGTTGTTTTTTCTGGTGCTACATTATCAATAGGCCCGGGAGTCGTTTTGAAATTTGACAAAAATGCAAAGATAACTGTAAGGGGTCACCTAAATGTAATCGGGAGTAAAAACGACAGTATTAGATTTACGTCGAACTCCCCTACACCTATGGCAGGAGATTACCTTGGCATTGTAAGCGAAGTAAATAGCGCTGTACCTTTTGGCCAGAAAAACAATCAGATAAATATTAATTATGTGGTTGTTGAATACGCTAAAGAATTTCTTGATTTTGGGGTATCTGGCGGAAATGGACCTTACAGTATTAAAAATAGCCGTTTCAACAACAATCTAAATATTCTTCAATATCTATCAGCAGCTTGTAGATCAACAAGTTTTTACTTTGAGAACTGCCTTTTTACTAATAATAAATTTTGTATAACTGGTGGTGGCGAGGATCAACATGTATACATTAATAACTGTTGGTTTATTAAAAACGAACAAGGCACGAGTGGCGGATATGTAACTAATTGCTTTTATACAGAAAACACTAAACTAGGAGCCTTCTTATATCATGAAATACACAATTCTTATTTTTTCAACAATGAAATTGGTGCAAATGTAGACATGCATCATGATACAAAGTTTGTAAACAATCAGGTTTACAATAACAAAATTGGAGTAGTTATTAACAGAATGACATCTCCAACTCCCGGAATACTATTTGAGAAGAATAAAATATGTCACAATACTACTTGGAATATTAGACATGACTTTACTCACAATATTGACTTAACCGACAATTGTTGGTGTTCTAACGACTCTAGTTTTATTGCATCGAAAATAAGAGATGGGTACGATGATATATCATACGGGTTGGTAAAATTTGATTATCACCTTAATTGCACTACCACAACTCCGCCACAACTAAACATTTCTCGTAGAGTTTTAAAAAATACTCAGTCAAAAGTTTTTATCTCTCCTAATCCCACAAAAGAAAAAATAAAACTTACTTCTGAATATTCAGATTATCAAGTGACAATTAGTACTCTTGATGGCCAAATTCTCAAACACCTAAATGTATCTTCTAATTCCATAACAATTGACGTTTCCTTTTTCCCATCTGGCCTATATATATTGAAAATGCAAAACGAAAATGGTTTAAATCAAACTGAAAAAATTCTTATTCAATAACACTAATGAGTTCAATTTTATAACATAAAATTGATTTTAGTCGAATAATTTAGCATTAGTATATCGTCACCACCAAGTCATTGGTATTAACTGGCAGGTATATCAAAGTCAAGCTTTAGCATCAACCATTTTGCTTGCTCAATCATTATAAGGTCTATTATTTACAGTGTATCTTGAAATTCCTTTAAACACTCTTTCCAAAAAGCTTTCCATTCAGCTACTTCTTCGGCAGTGTTTAGCTTTTCATGGTTTACACCAAACCCTACTTTTGCAGGTGCTTTCTGGTATATATTTATATTCGCCTTGCTATCATCTGCCAATAGTGCACGCCAGTAGCGCCACTTATCGGTCTTGGTAATTGTAGGCGGTTCTTTATAAGGCACAGTATTCAGGCTATCCTTATCTTTCATAAAGTTTTGCCATGCGGTAAATACGGCATCCATAGTACCTGCTAATGTTTTACTAGCACCCGCCTGAAAGTCCCCTTCACAGCTCTGCCCTACCTCACGCCTGCCTATCATCCGTTCATACTCTATGGTAATGGTTTGCGCCCACCAAAAACCTATGTCATGATCTTCTACAAGTTTTGCTGCAATTTCTTTATGAGATAGTTTACTTAGGTTTTGTTGTTCCAGTAGCGATAGCCACTCATCCCAAACTTTACCTGTTGCTTTCATTACGGCTTTGTCAGATGTGCTCATATTGCAAATAAAATAAAAAACTCGCAACCACTAAAAGTAATTGCGAGTATATAAAAGTATTTACTTAATACAATTAGTCCATCGTCACCACCAAGTCGTTAGTGTTTACCAGTGTACCTTCGGTGAGTTCTATAGCCGCAATGCTACCTGCATCGTTAGCGGTAATTACCGTCTCCATCTTCATGGCTTCTATTACAAATAGCGGCTGGTTCTTTTTCACAGCATCGCCTTTCTTAACCATTAGCTTAGAGAGCATGCCTTGTAGCGGTGCGCCTATATGCTTGTCGTTGTCTTTGTCTATTTTTCTATTCTCTACCTTGTCTACTTTTACAGAGCGGTCCAGTATCTCAATATTACGCGTCTGTCCGTTTAGCTTAAAGAACACCGTACGCATACCATGCTCATTCACATCGCTAATGCTCAGCAAGCGCACCAGTAGGGTTTTACCCTTAGCAATCTCTATAGTAGCCTCCTGCCCCATCTCCATACCAAATAAGAACAGCGGTGTAGGCACTACAGACACATCACCATATTGGCGGTAAAATTTCAGATAGTCTTCAAACACCTTAGGGTATAGCTTGTACGAGAGAAAATCGCAGAGCTCTAAGTCGTTGCCCAGCTCTTCTCTAAAGGCTTTTAGCTCCTTATCAAAATCAACCGGTTCTAAATGTTTGTTCGGTCTGTCGGTAAACGGCTCTTTATCTTTCAGTATTATTTTTTGTAGCTCCTTCGGTAGTCCGCCCTCTGGTTGCCCCAGCACACCCATAAAGAATTGCTGCACCGACTCGGGGAAAGAAATGCTGCCACCCTTCGTCATCACATCTTCACGGCTATAACCATTCGCCACCATAAACTGCGCCATATCGCCCACTACTTTAGAACTTGGTGTCACCTTCACTATATCGCCAAACATATCGTTTACCGTAGCATACATTTTCTTGATATCTTCAAACTTATCTTCCAGTCCCAGCGCCTTCGCCTGCGGACGAAGATTAGAATATTGCCCTCCCGGTATCTCATGGCGGAACACCTCTGCAGCACTCGCCTTCAAACCACTCTCATAAGGGTAGTAGTACTCACGCACCGCCTCCCAGTAGTTAGAAAACTCGTTCAGCGAATCAATATCGTAATGATGCTCGCGCTCATGGAATTTCATCATCTCCACTATGGCATTAAAGTTGGGCTGCGAGGTAAGCCCCGATACTGCACCTAATGCCACATCTACCACATCAACACCAGCCTCTATGGCTTGCATATATGATGCAGGTTGTAGCGAAGAGGTATCGTGCGTATGTAAATGTATCGGTATGTTCACCGTATCTTTCAAACCAGCTACCAGTTCTTTAGCCGCATATGGTTTCAATAAACCCGACATGTCTTTTATCGCCAAGATGTGCGCACCTGCATTCTCCAAATCTTTAGCTAAGCGTAGGTAATAGTTCAAATCATACTTCGTGCGTTTTGCATCCAGTATATCACCTGTGTAGCATAATGCCGCCTCTGCCAAACCACCCGTGCGGTTACGTACCATTTCTATACATGGCGCGATATTCTCCATCCAGTTCAGTGAGTCGAATATGCGGAAAATATCTACGCCCTTCTCCCAGCTTTGTTCTACAAACTTTTCAATCAAGTTGTCAGGGTATGCTGTATAGCCAACACCATTAGCCCCACGAATGAGCATCTGTAACAAAATGTTGGGCACTGCTTCTCTTATCTGCTCCAAACGCTTCCACGGGTCTTCGTTCAAGAAACGCATAGCCACATCAAAAGTAGCACCACCCCATACTTCCATACTGAAAGTTTGGGGATGTAGCTTTGCAAAATGCTTGGCCACCTTTAGCATATCATGCGTACGCATACGCGTAGCCAATAGCGACTGATGTGCATCACGCAGGGTAGTATCGGTATAATGTATTTTCTTTTCTTTCTTCAACCACTCACTAAACTTATCAGGACCAAGTTCCGTCAACAAGTCTTTAGTTCCTTTAGGGTATTCCATCCCCAATGGAGACATTGGTATCTCAGGCTTACGAAACTCACGACCATCATACTTAACCTTAACATCAGGATTGCCGTTTACCGTAACATCTGCCAAGTAGCGCAATGTCTTTGTACCCCTATCTTGTCTTTTCTTGAAATGGAATAGTTCAGGATGCTCTTGTATAAAGCCTACTGTTGTCTGTCCACTGCGGAAACCCTCGTGTGTAATTAAGTTTTCTAAGAACGGTATATTGTTCTTCACACCACGCACGCGAAACTCACGTAATGCCCTATGCATTTTCATCGACGCATCTTCCAAACTCAAGCCCCATGTACTCACCTTCACCAACATACTATCAAAAAACGGACTGATCTTCATACCAGCATAAGTACTACCTTCATCTAAACGCACACCAAAACCTGCAGCATTACGATAAGTTACTAGAGTACCATAGTCGGGTTTGAAATCGGCAGCAGGATCTTCTGTTGTGATACGACATTGCACAGCCACACCATCAATAGATAGTTTGGACTGGTCGCCTATTCCTACTTCCTTATCGCTTAGCTTATAACCGTCTGCTATGTATAATTGTGTTTTTACCAAGTCTACACCAGTCACCATTTCTGTAACAGTATGTTCTACTTGTATACGTGGGTTTACCTCTATGAAATAAATATCTTCTTTGGCATCTACCAAAAATTCTACTGTACCTAAGTTGTTATAGTTCACCTCTGCAGCTATAGAGGTCGCATATTTATAAAGTTTATCTTTTGTTTCCTGCTTTAGGGTAACGGCAGGTGCTACCTCTACCACTTTTTGGAAACGACGTTGCACGGAGCAATCACGCTCAAACAAGTGAACGATATTGCCATGATTATCTGCTGCTATCTGTACCTCAATATGCTTGGGATTCTCTACATATTTTTCTAGGAACACGGTATCGTCACCAAAAGCATTCTTTGCTTCGCTTCTTGCTTCAGGGAAAGCTTTTTGCAAATCGGCATCAGTACGCACTACACGCATACCTCTACCACCTCCACCTGAAGCAGCTTTCAGCATCAATGGGTAGCCTATCCTATTAGCTTCCTTAAACGCAATATCAATATCAGCGAGCGCTTCTTTATTACTTTCTATAATAGGCACCTGTGCTTTTATAGCAACTTCTTTTGCTGTTACCTTATCACCCAGTGCCGACATCACATCAGGACGAGGACCAACGAATATGATACCATTATCCGCGCACTTCTGAGCAAAGGTTGCATTCTCAGAAAGGAAACCATATCCAGGGTGAATAGCATCTGCACCACAATCTTTGGCAGTAGCTATTATCTCATCTATATTCAAATAAGGCTTTAGCGGATCTGTATCTACTCCTATTTGGTAAGCCTCATCCGACTTGTATCGGTGTAGCGAATACCTATCTTCATAAGTATATATTGCCACAGTGCTGATCTGCAATTCAGAAGCGGCACGAGCTATACGAATAGAAATTTCTCCTCTGTTGGCTATAAGGACCTTTTTTATCTTCATAATCTCTTAGTAATTCTTTCTTTGCTGGGATAAAGGTAATGCAATGCGATACCATTATTATGAGCATTGCTCCCAATTATGTTTAAATATTCCTTAATTATTATTCTATGTGATTTTTTACTACCAATAAATGATAGACATTTAAGGAATCGTCACTTCGATTTTAGAGCCGTAAAATTTGGGCTGCTTATTGAACATTAAGTCTATCATCATTTTCACTCTCGCCAAACGTTCTCTCAACTGTACTTTATAACTATATGCTCGAGGAACTTCCTTTGCATTAAATGCAATTGCTTTTATTTTTTTTCTATTCGCAATAAACAAGGCTCGTTCATTATGAAATGGCTGCGATATAATAGTAAAATCCTTCTCGCCAAATACAACATTACACCTCATGATACTATCTAATGTTCTAAAACCTGCATAATCCAAAAATATCCTACCCTCTGGTATTCCTCTTGCAATTAGATCTCTCTTCATGGTATTGGGTTCATCATATTGCTTGGTACTATTGTCACCGCTCACTAATATACAATCTATCTTACCTGCTTTGTACAGTTTCACCGCAGCCTCTATTCTATATTTGTAGTACAAGTTCACCCAACCTTTTTTCACATACTTAGATGTACCCAACAACAGTCCCACCTTTTTATGAGGAATACTTTTCACATCATTATACATCTGTTTTTTTACAGTAGTTGATACTGTTATATCTATAACCAAAACGCATACCACCAATGCAATTACGGATATCACCGCAAAGCGTAGTATCTTTTTAAATTTGGTCATTTAAATACTGTTTTTGCTGTATCCAGCTTCGGTATAGATAATGATACTTCTGTACCTACATTTTTTTCGCTTACAATATTAAACTTGCAATTATTCTTCTCTGCAAACTCCAAACACATTTTCATACCTAACCCTGTTCCTTTTTCTCCATTTGTACCTCTGGTAGTAAATATGTCCGACTCATTCAATATCTTATTTACAGTTTTTTCATCCATACCCTGCCCCGTATCTCTCACACTTATTTCCGCATATCCATTTTTCTCGTTTGTATCAATTGTAATCACACCATTTTCAGGAGTAAACTTCACAGCGTTGTTCAATACATTACGAACAATAAGTACCATTTGGTTAAAGTCAGCATAAGCATGTATTAAATCAGAGGGGCTATACTCTAGCTTTATATGCTTATCATCCATAGTGTATTTGTATAACCTTATACACTCTTCCACTACATCACTCACTAGTATATCAGAAGGAGCAACTTCCCAACCACTGAGTTGTGTTTGTGCCCACTCCAACATATTATTCATAGAGTCAGACAATGTAGTTACATTATTCGAGGTCGACTGCAGATGTTCTAAAAACTCCTCTTTATTGATTACATTTTCTTTTAATAATTCTAAAAGCCCCTTCAAGTTATTTATCGGCGTACGTAGGTCATGTGTGATAATGGAAAGCAACTTATCTTTTGAGTTACTAACTGACAACAACTTCTCACGAGTACTAACCCTATCCGTTACATCTATTATCGATCCGGCCATCCTTATAGGCTCGCCTTCTTTATTCCATATAGCTTGCCCTGAAGTCTCATACCACCTGTAAGTGCCATTCTTATTCAGCATTCGCACCTCATGTTTATATGGTGTACGTTTTTTTAGGTGTTGGTCTACCGAGTTTAAAATTTTATCCTTATCCTCAGGGTGCAATAATATATTCAAAAAGCTATCGTAAGTCGAAGGTATATCTCCACGCTCATACCCCAGCACCTCAAAAAACCTATCGGACCAATTTTCTTCACCTGTCATAATGTCCCATTCCCAAACACCAGCCTTAGTACCTGTTATAATTAGTTCGTTGGTCTCATACAAACTTTCTATTACCTGTTTTTGTTCTTCAAGTTCCTCTTGCTGCTTCTTTACCTTTTTATACATATTCACTAACCGCTTGTGATATGGATAAACAAAAACGATCATTTCTATTACGAGCAACAGACCAGAGAATAACGCCAGTAACTTTTGACTATTGGCAGATCTTTCCAAGTCATCCGCAGCATTTTGTTCTATAGTAGCAACAATATTGTCCATCTTGGGCAAATAAATCTGCTCTTCACTTCTGATCTTATTCAACAAACTAGTGCCGAGGTTTCCTTCAGCTACTTGTTCAAAACCAGCATATAGACTTTGGAAATATGGTGTTAACTCTTTGAACTTTTCTAAAACCTCGGGGTGACCGTCCTCATATATATTTACACCGTCACTACTATTTTCCAATGCAAAATGTGCTTTCTTCCACTGCTCTAAATTATCCTTTATAGCTTGTGAAACGTCCTCTCCATTTTGCGCTTGCAGGCTTAACTTGGTCAGTTTTTGACTCAACATCCTCTGCTTACCAGCAACATTTAGAGTTTTAGTATACTCTAAATTTCTACTGATCTCTTTTTTAATGTTAACCCTGTTAGCAAATACAAGAATTGCTATGGTACAAAAGAATAATATATATGGCCAAAAATACTTAAGCTTGAACATAAGATACAACACGGTGATATTCCTAAAGTTAGGAAATATTCATCATGCTAAAAGTTACAAAAAAAAATGTTCTACTGCAATTACTCAGCCATCGCTGTTTTAAACTCACTAGTAAAGTGGAATTGTATATCAGGGTTGTTTTGCTTCTCTGTATTGAGGAACCATTCGCTTTGTGCTAAGTAAACAAGATTACCATCTTTATCTTCCATGATGTTACTTTGTTTATACTTAATAAACTCCTCTATTTTTTTCTTATCACCTGTTATCCAACAAGCTTTGTAGAAATTCATTGGAGCAAAGGCGCAAGATGCACCATATTCATGCAACAAACGATATTGTATCACCTCAAACTGAAGTTCACCTACACAACCAATGATCTTTGTATTACCTCTATGTTGCACAAAAAGTTGAGCTACACCCTCATCTGTTAGCTGACGAATACCTTTATCCAACTGTTTGGTTTTCATAGGGTCTTTATTCACCAACTCTTTAAATAACTCTGGCGAGAAGGTAGGGATACCTGTAAATTGTAGCTCTTCTCCTTCCGTAAGTGTGTCTCCTATCTTAAAGTTTCCTGTATCGTACAATCCTATTACATCTCCCGGATAAGCATTCTCAACTACATCTTTCTCTCTGGCCATAAAAGAATAAGGGTTACTAAACCTTACATCCTTCCCTACACGTGTATGTCTAAAGTATTTATTACGCTTGAACTCTCCTGAGCATACACGCAAGAACGCAATTCTATCTCTATGTCTTGGATCGAGATTGGCATGTATCTTAAATATGAATCCTGAGAATTTATCTTCAGTAGGCGCCACAAAGCGGGAACTAGTTTGCCTGCCCAAAGGTGTAGGTGCTATATCAATGAAAGTATCTAATAGCTCCTTTACACCAAAATTATTTACAGCACTACCAAAAAACAGTGGTGCTATCTGACCTTTCATATATGCTTCAATATCCAGATCACCATATACCCCATCTAATAGTTCAGCATCTTCACGTAATTGGTTTGCATCACGCTCACCAACTTTTTCGTCTAAAAGCTTATCCTCTAAGTTTGAAATAGGAATACTATTATCATCAGTCACCCTCAAGTTAGGTGCAAAAAGATTCAAGCTTTTATTATGTAGATTATAAACCCCTTTGAACTCTTTACCCATGTTAATAGGCCAAGTAGTTGGGTGCAGTTGTATATTCAGCTCTTTTTCAATTTCGTCTAGCAAATCGAAAGGAAACTTACCGTCACGATCCATCTTGTTCACAAACACTATCACAGGCGTATCTCTCATCCTACACACTTCCATCAACCTTCTGGTCTGCATTTCCACACCATTCACGCTATCTATCACAAGTATTACGCTATCCACAGCTGTTAAGGTACGGTAGGTATCTTCAGCAAAGTCCTTGTGACCAGGTGTATCTAATAGGTTTATTAAAGTATCTCTATACTCAAAACACATTACCGACGTTGCTACCGATATACCACGCTGCTTCTCTATCTCCATAAAGTCACTCGTAGCATGTTTTTTTATCTTATTGCTCTTCACGGCACCAGCCACCTGTATAGCTCCGCCAAAAAGAAGCAATTTCTCGGTCAATGTAGTTTTACCTGCATCGGGGTGAGAAATGATAGCAAATGTTCGCCTACGGCTTATTTCGTTTTGAATACTCATACTTACTAGCTAAAACTGAAAAATGACGGCAAAGTTCCGAAAACTATGGCATTAAAACCCATTTTTTTAAGATGTGGATACTTAAATGATAAAAAAAATACATCATTTCAACAGCAATATTACATTTGTGGTAAGCAAATGCTGTTCCATATATGTCATCCACAAGAATACAGGACGACCTTTTAAAGGAGTTTAACGAAACAAAAAAAATGATTTACGAGCAGGTAGAACTGCTTGACCCTTTGGCTACGTCATTGAGAAAACCTGCTGCACAGCGGTTAATAAATAAAGGAGCTTTAGCATTTACTGAGATAGTTTTATACCTGCTTTTTGCAGGCACTATACTATTCGCCTTTTTCATGAATAAGATATATCCCTTCTATATACTTACAGAAATGAAGTATAAGCCGGAATATAGACCGCTAGGCATCGAAAAAATTGAATTCTTAAACATCACTATATATGCTGTAGTTGGCATTATCGCATTGCTATTTTATGCATTGGCGCGCACTGTTAGGCATATTAGATTGAAAAACAACATCCTAAACCTTGCTGGAAAGAATATCAAACACATTGTAGGGCAACACTTAGAACGCAAAGCTGTTATTGATGCAATAGTGCAAAGGCATTTTTTAGAATTGCCTAACACTCACTTAGAAGAAGGTGTTGTAACTTCGGCAAACGAAGTTGCTAACCCTGGCTACGACGAAGCATAGCCTTTGTTCTCTTTTAATAAAATACATTTACATAGCATATGGCACTTTACGATAAAATTGTAGAGACCACCTCTTTCATACTCGAAAAAATCAAGATCAAACCCACTGTTGGTATTGTACTAGGTAGTGGCCTAGGCGACCTTACTAATACCATAACAGTAACTACAAGGTTAGCGTATAAAAATATACCCCATTTTCCTGTATCTACCGTAGAAGGCCATACTGGCGAATTACTTTTTGGCACTATAGCCGACAAACCTATAGTAATGATGTCGGGAAGGTTTCATTACTATGAGGGCTACAGCATGCACGAGGTCACCTTCCCCATACGCGTCATGAAGGCACTAGGTGTTAGCACTGTAATACTTTCCAATGCATCCGGAGGGATGAACCCTAAACTACAAGTGGGAGATATTATGATCATCAACGATCATATCAATCTATTCCCTGAACATCCGCTACGAGGCAAAAATGATGAACGGCTGGGTACTCGCTTCCCTGACATGAGTGAGCCCTATAGTCATCATCTTATTAACCTTGCTACGGATATAGCCCAAGAACAAGACCTACCGATACATATAGGCTGCTATGCAGGTTTGCAAGGACCTACTTATGAAACGCCTGCCGAATATAACTGGCTACATACCATCAAAGCCGATATTGTGGGTATGAGTACCGTACCCGAAGTAATAGTGGCTAAACATGGCAATATGAATGTATTTGCTGCAAGTATAGTAACAGACTTGGGCGTAACGGGACAGGTCAATACGGTTTCTCATGAAGAAGTGCTGGCTGCAGCCAATAAAGCTGCACCAAAACTAGCCAACTTAGTTACTGAACTCATTAAAAGGATATAAGCATATTAAGTTATCTTTGCGGGCTATACGAAACAGATCAAGATTGTCTCAACTAAAACAGACATTACTAACTATACACTGCTTGTTGATAATAGTATTATTGTCAACGGTAAATGTTAGCGGGCAAAGCAACCCTGCAGCTCCGTTAAACATAGAGCCCGATACGGTTAGCTTTAAAAAATCAAATACTGATGAGTGGCATAATGGCGATGTTAGGATCCACTACACCTACCTTGGCTCTAATAAAGAACATACTCCAGACTCAAGCATTCATAGTTTCCACCGCCGCGCTTTGGCACAACCTTGGCAGCGAGACCTAGGCAATCAAGGTGGCCCTTCTCAAAGCCTACTCTTTACTACAAGAACTACCACAGGACCAACCCTTGGTTACTTTATCTATGATGCCTATCGTTTTACTGTAGACAGCTTAAGATTTTATAATACCAACAGACCATACTCTGCTTTCACCTTCCAGCTAGGTAGCAAACTAGAACAGGTAGCAAGCATACACCATACGCAAAACATTAAGCCCAATTGGAATTTCTCAGTTGAATATCGTAAGATATTCTCTCCTGGCTATTATTCTATACAACGTGCCAACCACGATAATGGCAACCTTACCACACATTACAGAAGTATAGACAGACGTTACAATTTATATGCTGGTGTGGTATATAACAAAGAGCAAAACGATGAAAATGGCGGCATCTTAGCTGATAGTCTTTTATCAGACCCTGCTTATGGAGACCGCAGAACAGTACCTGTAGCTTTTGCCAATTCAGGATTTGGGACTTCGGGAACCACAGTACCCCGTTCTTCTGTCAGCAATACCTTAAGAGACTATAGTGCCTTTATTGACCATAGCTATACTTTTGGAAGTACTGACACTACTTATAATGAAGATTCTACTCAATACTCTTTGGCACTTACCCCAAGATTTAGCATCAGGCATCGACTACAAGTAAGTGGCTATAAGCATGTGTTTAATGATGTAAGACCTGACTCCTTACGATATGTTGGGTTCTTCAATCAAAGTTTTGCGGGCAATGGTGCCGATTCCGTATACTCAGAGCAAAAATGGTCTTCTATTGACAATAAACTTGTGTTGAACGGCTTCTTAGGCAAAAGAGAACGTCAATTACAATTCAGTACAGGCTTAGGTTTAAGGTCTGATAAATTCAGTACCAACTACCTTGTCGGTACTGAAACTGAAAATATTGCAAGCATTTATGCTATTGGAGGGCTTCAAAAAGAAGCACTTAGATCGGGTGAGTGGTTCTATAATGCTAACGCTACATTCTTTATAACAGGTGCGGCATCGGGCAACTCCCTATTGCAAGCATCCATTGGCAAAGACCTGAAAGATGATTGGGCCACCATTGATATAGGTGCTTCACAACTCATCACCAATGCTCCTTATAGTTATGGCTTATATATCAACCAATACGATACTATAAACAAACAGTTGAGTAAAGAAAGCTATACACAGCTTTATCTAAAACTATATAGCCGTAAACTCAACCTACTTGCCGGAGCAAGAAACTATATTATAGCCAACTATGCTTACCTAAATGCTACTCAACGTCCCTACCAATACGCTCCAACATTTAATATTGCTCAAGTTTGGGTACAAAAGATATTTAGATGGCGCAGTATAGTGCTGGATAATGAGCTAGTTTACCAACAGCCTACAAGTGGAGCTCCTATCAACGTACCACAACTACTGGGCAGACATCAGCTAAGTGTAGAAACCAAGATATTTAAGAACACACTGAAAGTAGCTACAGGTATTCAAATAAGATATCATAGCGGCTATGCACCTTCTGGCTACAGTCCATTCTTCAATCGTTTCTATTATCAAGACACTTATTCCGTAAGCAATGCTCCCGAAACTGCCGTTTTCTTCAACTTTAAGATCAAGAAACGTTTTAGAGCGTATGTGATGGGCGATCAAATGCAACAATTATTTACTACTAATAACTTAATAGCACAAGGGTACGCAGGGCAAAATGCCATGATACGTTTTGGCTTCAACTGGATAATGGTCAATTAGAAATAAAAACCATATAAGCTTATTTTAATTTATTATTAAGTCTAATTGTCACATTCCATATTTGGTGTTAACTTTGTGTTCTATAGTTGACATGTACAAAGCGACCATCAACTGGATAACATATAACATAAAGGCACATACCAAACTATAGGTAGACGATGAAAGACTTCTCTTTTGTGACGAACTCACACCCCTCTTATATAGAATCGCTATACAGCGACTTTGTAAAAGACCCCTCTAGTGTTGACCCAGAATTAAAAAAATTCTTTGAAGGTTATGATTTTGCCATAAATTCTGAAAACGGTGCGGCTACTACTACAAGCCCAAGCGATAGTGGAGCAGCTGTATCAGGAACACAATTGGCTAAAGAACTAGGTGTTTTCCGCCTTATCCGTTCTTATCGTAAACGCGGGCATCTTATTGCAACTACCAATCCCATAAGAGAACGTAAGGATAGACATGCTCAACTTGACTTGGCTCATTTTGGCCTAAGCGATGCTGACATGGATACCACTTTTTCTTCAGGTGCATCTGTAGGTTTAAAGAACGCAACACTTAAGGATATACTAGCAAAGCTAAAGAGAGTTTATGCGGGAGACGTAGGTATTGAGTACACTTATATCAATGATCAAGATACTTGCGAGTGGGTAGAGAATCATTTTGAAGCTATGATGGAGCAAAATCTATCCATTGAGCAAAAGAAAAGAATTCTACTGAAGCTGAACGAAGGTGTGATGTTTGAAAAGTTTTTGCACACAAAATATATCGGTCAAAAACGTTTCAGTCTTGAAGGGGGCGAAAGTGTTATAGCTGCACTAGACACTGTTATCAACCATGCTGCCGACGAGTTATCTGAAGAGCACTCAGTAAAAGAAGTAGTGATAGGAATGGCGCACCGTGGAAGACTGAATGTGCTAGCCAATATCCTTAAAAAAACATACGAACAAATATTCTCCGAGTTTGAAGGTAATGCACCTGCAGACACTACAATGGGTAGCGGAGATGTGAAATATCACTTAGGGTTCAGATCAAATATTGCTACACCTAAAGGAAATGAGGTAAATGTGCAACTAACGCCTAACCCATCTCACCTAGAGGTAGTAGACCCTGTTGTTGCGGGTTTTGCACGTGCAAAAACAGATATATTATATAATAAAGAGCCAGATAGAGTTCTACCAATATTGATACATGGTGATGCGGCTATTGCCGGTCAGGGTGTGGTATATGAGCTGCTACAGATGAGCAAGCTACATGGTTATAGAAACGGTGGCACTATTCACTTCATCATCAATAACCAAATCGGTTTTACTACAGATTTTGATGACGCTCGCTCAGCTAACTACTGTACTAGTATCGCACCAATGGTAGATGCGCCTGTACTACATGTTAACGGAGACAATCCTGAAGCTGTGGTAAAAGCTGCTATGTTGGCTGTACAATACCGTCAGGTATACAATGGCGATATATTTATAGACATTGTATGCTATAGAAGACATGGACATAATGAGGGCGACGATCCAAGCTTCACACAGCCAAAATTGTACAACCTAATTAAAAAACACGCAAACCCACGTGAGGTTTATACTAAATACTTACTATCTAACGGAGAGCCTGATGCTAAGAAATTAGCACAGGACATGGAAAAACGCTTTTGGGATGATCTACAAGAGCGCTTAGATGAAGTAAAAGAGCAACCACTACCTTACACACTCCAAGCTCCTGAACAAGCTTGGAAAAGTTTAAGACACTCTAAGCCTGAGGACTTTGATGCTTCTCCAAAAACTGCTATTACCAAAAAGCAGGTAGAGCAGTTATTCAATGTATTAATGGATATACCTGAGGGCTTTAAACCATTGCGTAAGATCAAGAAGTTGATAGACGATAAAATAAAGCTATATAAAGACAAAGGTGAAATAGACTGGGCTACAGGAGAATTACTTGCCTATGCAAGTATAGTAGCGGATGGTAATAAAGTACGCATGAGCGGACAGGACGTAGAAAGAGGTACTTTCTCTCACCGTCACTCTGTTCTACATGATGAAGATACCAATGAGATGTACAATCGTTTGAGCAATGCATCTCCTGACGATCCTAATGCATTTAAAGTATACAATTCATTATTAAGTGAATTTGCGGTTTTAGGCTTTGAATATGGTTATTCAATAGCAGATCCAAATACACTTACCATATGGGAAGCACAGTTTGGTGATTTTGCCAATGGTGCACAAACTGTCATTGACCAATACATTGTTTCGGCAGAAACGAAATGGCGCATGATGAGTGGTCTTGTATTATTATTACCCCACGGTTATGAAGGTCAAGGACCAGAACACTCTTCAGCTCGCTTAGAACGTTTCTTACAACTGGCTGCAGAGTACAATATCATTGTAACCAATATTACTACGTCTGCCAACTTGTTCCATATGTTCCGCAGACAATTAACTTGGGACTTTAGGAAGCCTTTGATCAACTTCTCTCCTAAAGCTAACCTTCGTCATGCAGGTTCATATTCTAAAATCGAAGACTTTACTACAGGTGGTTTCAAAGAAGTGATCGACGATAGTGCTATTAAAGCACCTACTAAAGTGAAGCGCGTTCTTCTATGTTCTGGTAAGATCTATTTTGACCTGCTGGAAAAACAAGAGCAAGAGAAAAGAACAGATGTAGCAATTATAAGATTGGAGCAGATATATCCACTACCTACCAAGCAGCTGAATGAGTTGAAAGCTAAGTATAAGAATGCTGAATGGGTATGGGTTCAAGAAGAGCCAAGAAATATGGGTGCTGGAAGCTATCTATTTATGTATCCTGAAAACTTCAATATAGATAGTTTTGTTACGCGCCCGCCAAGTGCTGCATCGGCTACTGGTTTTGCGAAAAACCACCTGGCACAGCAACAAACTATCATTGACGAAGCTTTTAATGTGAAATAACTTAAAGAGATTATTATTTTTACCCCATATTAACGAGAAAGATGGAAGAATTAAAAAATACGCTAAAGCAGCAAATCATAGAATCTCTTAACCTGCAAGGCATGAAACCGGAAGAAATAGATGACAATGCTCCTCTATTTGGTGATGGTTTAGGCCTAGACAGTATCGACTCTTTAGAGCTTATGGTATTACTAGAGCGCAACTATGGTATCAAAATAGAAGATGCTCGTGAAGGTAGAAAAGTATTAGAGTCTGTATCATCAATGGCAGCTTATATACAAGAGCACCGTACTGTTTAATAAATAATTTGCCCATATATGCCAGAGAAGATCGTCGTTACCTCACTAGGCATTATATCAGCATTGGGTAATGGAGCTAAACAAAACAAAGCTGCATTATTCAATGCTGAACATGGGTTAACTCATCCACGACATCTTCAAACTGTTCATGCTGCTGAATTTCTATTAGGCGAGGTCAACTTATCTAATGATGAGTTATCGGAACTCTTAGGCTTACCTACAGGAGATAATGGCTACACACGCACCACACTACTGGCGCTTGTGGCCATGAAAGAAACGGTTTCCAATATAGATATAGAGCTACTACGCTCAGAACCATTAGCACTCATCAATGCTAATACAGTAGGGGGTATGTGCTCTGTAGAAGATATGTACATGGATTTCATCTCTGAAAAAACAGATGGTCCATTCATCAAATATATTGACACGCTTGACTGTGCGGAAAGCACTTTAAACATTGCTCAATTCTTCGACATACACCCTCTTAGTGCAACACTTAGTACTGCATGCTCCTCATCCGCTAATGCGATATTACTTGGTGCAAGAATGATCAAACACGGCCTCGTAAAACGAGCTATATGTGGTGGTTGTGATGGACTAAGCCGATATACCGTCAACGGATTCAACTCTCTAAAGAATATGTCGCGCCAAGCATGCCAGCCTTTTGATGAAAACAGAACCGGCTTGAACTTGGGAGAAGGTGCCGGCTACCTGATACTAGAGTCTGAAACATCTGCTAAAGAACGTGGCGCTACAATACTGGCTACACTTAGCGGCTATGGCAATATGAATGATGCTCACCACCCCACAGCGCCATCACCTAATGGAGACGGGGCATACAATACCATGCAACTGGCATTAGAAAATGCACAACTGCAAATAGAAGACATTGACTATATCAACGCACATGGTACTGCTACTTTAAATAACGACCAATCAGAAGGTAAAGCAATAGAAAGACTGTTTGGAGACAAAACACCACATTTTAGTTCTACCAAACCTTTTACAGGACATACGCTTGCAGCTGCAGGAGCTATTGAAGCTATATTTAGCATATGGGCCATGCAGGAAAATACGGTATTACCGAACTTGAACTTACAAACTCCTATGGAGGAGATCAATATCCGCCCTACTACCAGCTATCATAAAACAGAGATCAAACATATACTCAGTAACTCTTTTGGTTTCGGAGGTAATAATGTTTCTTTGTTGTTCAGTAAGTAATGATGAAACCTGTATACATACGTTCCGCAAGATCCATTTCGCCTCAACATAGTTTTGATGCCAACTTTATTGCCGAACAACCTGAAAACTATACTACAGGAAAACTTTTCGTTATAGACCCCAATTATAGAGACTATATCAACCCTGTAGCTATAAGAAGGATGAGCAGGTTACTCAAAATGGGTATTAGCTCCGGTATGCGTGCGCTACAAGATGCTGAACTGGAAAAGCCTGATGGTATTATTACTGGTACTGGTCGTGGTAGTATGAGTGACACGGAGATATTTACCAAAGATATTATCAAATACAAGGAAGAGGCGCTCAACCCTACTTACTTTATACAAAGCACTTACAATTCTATAAATGGCTGGATAGCACTGCAAACCAAAAGCATTGGTTACAACCAGACCTATGTACACCGCAGCAACTCCCTAGCTCTTGCATTGCTAGACGCGCAAATGCTGCTGAACGAAACAGATGATACTAAGCATTATCTAGTAGGTTGTTTTGACGAGCTGACTGATGAATATACCATTGTAAAAAGTAAAATAAACTACTGGAAAAAAGAGACCATCAACTCTTTAGAGCTCCTACAACATAGTCACACAGCTGGCACTATTCCAGGAGAAGGTGCAGCCTTTTTTACCATTACCAATAATGCCCAACAAGCTGAAGCTACTTTACTTGCTACTGTAGCGCTGGAAGATCCTGACACCACTACCCTACAAAATACTATAAGTAAAATACTAGCAGATAATAATATAGGAAAAGAAGATATAGATGTACTGTTAACGGGCAGAAATGGTGACGTGGATAGAGATGATATCTATACACCTATTGAAAATGAACTTGGCACACAAACAACTATTTGCGCTTATAAACATCTGTGTGGAGAGTATGATACTTCTGTAGGCTTTGCACTATGGCTGGCTACTAAGATGTTGGTCAAACAACAAATACCTGCAAGTATTGTAGTGAAAAACGTACCAAACGAAAGAATCAGATATATACTAATTGTGAACCAGTATATCCTGAAAGGCACTTCTATACTTTTATTGAAACAACCTTAATTTTTAAGAAGCTACTGTTCCGAGTACGTATATCTCTTCCATTGTAGGAACCGGGCTACCGCCCTCTTTTTCAAGAGATATGGCAAAGGCTTGACCATCTTTTACTAGCTGGGCTACCTTCTGCATAGTACCATCAACCACCATATCGTTACTGATAACCCCCATATCTACAGGCTTGCCATCTGCAATTACCCATAGCTGATATTGCTTACCTTTTTCAGGTACAGGCATATTATGCAATGCCAAATAGGCATCACCTTTTTCCTTACTCCAGTATATGGTACCCGCCATGCTTTTATCAGCCTTCATACTGCGCATTACAATTGTCTGCATAGTTGGGTCAGCCAACATGTCTTTTTCCTTCTTAAAGCCTTCCACTAGAGTAGCTAGTTTCTGTTCATTTGCTTTTAGAGAATCTACTATTGACGTATAAGCAGTCACTTTTTGCTGATTGGTATTACTTTGACTCCATAGTATTAGGTTAGTCAGCAAGCTACCTATAAGTGCTGCCCAAATTGCTGCTCTTGACCAGTTATTCTGGCGTCTTCTCTCTTCAGCCAGTAATGGTATCGCTTTAGTTTCCCTAGTATCCTCTTCAGCTTTTTGAGGCAGGTCCTCACCCTTCTCCTGTATAGCCTCCCATATCTTCTCCTTCATAAATGCAGGAGGAGGCACTGCATTTTCTTCTGCAAAAGACTGCATAGAATCCTCTATAGCAGCTACTTCTGCAGCCACATCAGGATATTGAGCCATATTTGCTTGTACCTCAGCACGCTCCTCTTGGGTAAGCGCTCCTAAGACATAAGCATCCAAAATGCCCGATTCTATGTATTCTTTTATATTCACTTCTATGTACTAAAATGTTCTTTTAACAATTTCATAGCCTGCCGCATACGGGTTTTCACCGTGCCCAGCGGTATTGCTAACTTTTCAGATATTTCGTTTTGGGTAAATCCTTTGTGATAAGCCAAATTAATTAATGTAGCATACTCCGGCTTCAGTCCTTCTACAGCCTTCCACAGCCCTATTGCATCTGTCTGTATATCTATATTGCCATCTGCCTCTTTATCATATACGACACTATCATCATTTTGGATTTTGCTTTGCATCTTCTCCCCTTTCGAGCGTAGTTTATCTATCGATGCATTTCGGGCAATATTGATCATCCATGTATAGATACGTGCCTTTTCAGGATCGTAGCTTTCAATACTATTCCAAATCTTCACAAAAACTTCCTGCAATACGTCTTGTGCTATTTGCTCATCTTGAACCGTTCGTCTAATTACACCATATAATGTAGCTGAGTAATTATCGTACAGATAATTAAACGCAGATTGCAGGCGTTGCTTTAGCAACACTACCAGCTCCTCTTCACTATATTTTGTTGTAACAGACACAGATAATTATAGGAAGATAGTACTTATTTGGCAAACATCATCCTATAGTCTACTCTTACCTTACCTACTGATATCTCGTGTAGCTTCTTTTTCAGCAAACGTTTCTTCAAGGGCTTTAAGTAATCTACAAATAGCTTACCATCAATATGGTCATACTCATGAAGTATCACTCTAGCAGTAAGGCCACTAAACGTTTCTTCCAGTTCACTAAAGTTTTCGTCGCAGTATCTTAATGTTACTGTTTCGTTTCTACTTATATCTTCACGTATCTTAGGAATGCTCAAACAGCCTTCGTTATACACCCAAGGCTCTCCTCCTTCTTCCACTATATGCGCATTAATGAATGTACGCTTGATCGCTTTTTCGTTAGGGAACTCTTTTTTATCCTCTGCATCAAAATTCTCCACCATCTGCTCCGTATCTACCATAAACATTCTGATAGGTTTATTTATTTGCGGAGCTGCAAGACCTACACCATTACTATTATACATAGTCTCCCACATGTCTGCTATCAATTTCTCCAACTCAGGATAGTCGGGAGTAATATCAACACACATTTTTCTCAATACAGGATGTCCGTAACCAACGATCGGTAATATCATTCAATAATCTTTAAGAGGTGCAAAGTTACGAATTATAGACGGTTTTCGAGATACTCTTGTAGCATAATGGTGGCACTCACCGTATCTATAAGTTCCTTTTTCTGCCTATCTTTCTTTTTTAGTCCCATACCGGCAATAGCGGCAGAGGCCATTTTAGAGGTCATTCGTTCATCCACTTGCTCTACAGGCATATCAGGAAACACTCGTTTCAGGTCTTTAATACACTTATCTACCAAAGGTGTGGCATGGGTAGGCGTGTCATCCATATTTAAGGGGTAGCCTATTAATATTTTCTCCACCTCTTCCTGAGCAAAATACTTTTTCAAATACGGTATCAAAGCACCAGACTCTATTGTTTCCAGCCCTGTAGCTATTATCTGCAAAGGGTCTGTAACGGCAAGCCCTGTTCTTTTCTTGCCATAATCAATTGCTAGTACTCTTGCCATCTCTATTTTATAATACGCCTAAGGTAATATTTAAGATAAATCTTCAACAGGTTTATTTTTCCCGGATGATCCGCATACCAATAAGGCTTTAAAAACCAATTAGTAGTAGCAGTATAATCTTCCAGGTAAGCATATCCTTTATGCTTACTAAGCTTAGCAATACTTTCCTTTTCTAAAGGCAGCAAGCTACTTAGCTTTCTATGTTCCACCTTCTTGTACCTATAGGTAGAAGGCCACGGTACCCAAGCTAGATGAGGCTGCGGTAGCCAATACATCTGCCATCCTTTCTCATGCCAATATTTCCCGTTACCATCTTCACTCTCCATAGGGAAAGATAAGGACACCGCTCTTGCCTTTTCTAGATTTATAATGCCTGTGTCTGCTACCCCATAACCATTAAAGGCATATAGGTCTTCTTCTTCCAACCGAGGCAACCTGTTTTCTATGCCTTCAATAAAAATCTTTTGAAGGAAGCTGGAATTACACATCAAGCATTCTTCCTTAGCAAAAACAGAAGATACTTTCTTTTCAAGACCTTCATCTCTCCAAAGAAATTGCATATCATCCTGAACGAAATAGGCATATTTATAACTACTGCTCATAGCATGGCCTATGGCCTGATCCATCATCGTATACAAACCACCATGTTTACTACTACCACTTAGTTCCTTGTGATGCACCTCAATACCCTGCTTTTGCAGTTGAGACAATAAGGCTACAGTAGCTTCATCGTCACTATCATCATCAAAAATTGCGACTTTCATTTCCGGATAGAACTGAGCAATAGACTGTAGTAGGTTTTGTAACAAACCTGCCCGGTTATAGCTAAATATGCATATGATCCAGTCTGAAAACACTATTGACGAATTTGCCCTAAATTACACAACTTAATTTCAATCGGTTACCTTAGCCACAAACAAACCTATTTGAAAAGGAACTATACAGCTGACCTGATCAAGTTTATTGCTTCATTTTTCGTGATATGTATTCACACGAAAACTACGAGCGCTATTGACGGGTTTACTACTACTTCTTTTTCTTATATCACAGATACTATCACCCATTTTGCTGTACCCTTTTTCTTTGCGGCCTCGGGTTTCTTCATAGATTTTGAACGCACGCAGAAGCTTATAAAAAAGTCTTTTCAAATAATACTTATCTACTTACTATGGTCTGCCATATTTATAATGATAAGAGACCTCAACAACTTCTCCTATCCAATATTCTATTTTTCTGCCCATGCAGAAACTAATAACAATGTCAATATCCTTTACAAGCTTTTGGTCTATGGCTATGAACGGCATTTATGGTTTTTTACAGCATACTTACTAGGTCTATTTTTAGTATACCTACTACGTAAACGACTTGGCATACTAGTACTGCTAGCAAGTATTCTGTACTTAATTGGACTTTCAGGGCATCAGTGGTCTTTTATCTATCCACAACAAGTTTCTTTTCTTAATATACCCACTTCAGAATGGCTTCGTCAAACACATCTTACCAGGAGCGGACTTTTTATCGGTTTCCCTCTGATGGCACTCGGACATATCATCAGAACCAGAAAGTATCAATTAAGAATGAGCCAACCTATAGCTTTAATACTTTTAGTTGCCTTATTCTTCATTCAATATATTGAAGCGGTTTGGGTAAGAACTAATTTTTCTGATGTACTTGCAGAATCTTACATTACGACCATACCCATTGTTATCGTGCTACTCTTGTTTGCCCAAAAGAACAACACAATAGGCCAAGCCTTACAGCCAATAACCAGACTATCAGGCGGCATCTATTTAATTCATCCGCTCTTTATGTATTTGATCTTGATACTAAAAACCGAAGTATTTTCCTATAGTTGGTGGGGATATGCTTTTACGCCTTTGCTTTTTTTGCTTTCAATAGTCAGTGCCTATCTCTTATCAAAAAACAAGTGGTTGAGTAAATTGATATTCGTTACTTAAGCTTTAGGATAGCAGTGCCATATGCTTGTGTCATTTCCTTTTCCTCTACTTTTAGTTCCATATACTTTTTCATCATCACTTCCAGTCGTTTACTATCTTTCTCTTTGCCTATACGTTCATGCAAAGAGCTCATGATCATCCTCAGCTTTTTTACCTCGAAATATAATAAGGGACTATTGATCTCATTGAGGTAATTAAGATCTCCATCTAGTGTATCTATATTATGACGTTCTTTCCAGTTATGGCTTAAACCTTGTGTTTGAAATATATCAGCCGATTTCTTTTGTACTTCCTCATCGGCATGCCCCACAAAGAAACCCAGTGTTGGAATTTTCTTTGTTTCGTTGATATACTCAAAATAAAGATCAAAAAACCTTCTGGCCAATGGTGTATCTATCAGTTCAGGGTCTACCCTTTCATGAACCAAGAAAGCCACGCTTGTATTTTCTTCATACTCCTTATCTCCGTGCTCTATTAGTGCTTTTACCAAAGCCCATTCTTGCTCTGCATCTCTAGATACTTGCTCTGTTTGCAAAGGTTGCTCCTCCACACCATACTCCTCTGCCTCAGGAGGAGGCATATTGGATCTTCGCTCCTCTTCATTTCTTTTTTGCCTACGCTCTTGCTCTATTCGCTCTCTGGTATATTTATTGACCAAGTTGATAAAACCAACATCCTGTACCTGTAGCTTGGTGGATGCCAACCTTATATAATGCTCTTTTAGGGCAAAATCATTGACCTTGTCAATTCGTGAAATACTTTCTGCAATTTCATTGACCAGTTTCGACTTCAGCACAGGGTCATTACCTATATCTCGCATACCTACTTCCATACGGAAGCTGATAATATCTTGCTTGTTCTCTTTTACATATTCATGAAACTTGGCAGCACCATTATCTTGTATAAAACTATCAGGGTCTTCTCCCTCTGGCAGCAATACCAACTTCACATTAAAACTTTGAGACAATGCCATATCCAGCCCGCGCAAAGCAGCTTTTACTCCGGCAGCATCACCATCATATAATATGGTCAGGTTCTTAGTGAGTTGCCCCACTAATCTTAACTGGTCTTCTGTAAGAGAAGTTCCACTACTGGCAACTACATTTTCTACTCCTCCCTGATGTAGAGAAATAACATCTGTATACCCCTCTACCATAAAGCACTCATCCTGCTTGCTTATGGCTTGTTTTGACTGGTACATGCCATACAGCACCCTACTCTTATTGTACAATTCATTCTCAGGAGAGTTGACATACTTGGGTGCTCGGTCGTTCTTCTTTAAGATACGTGCGCCAAACCCCAGTACTCTTCCTGTCATGTTTTGTATGGGAAATATCACTCTACCTCTGTAGGCATCGTAAGTACTGCCGTTTTTTGTCTTTACTAAACCAGCTTTCTCCATCAGGTCCTGACTATGACCTTTTTTCAAAGCATGGTATAAGAACATATTATTACGTTCAGGACAATATCCTAGTCGAAAACGCTCTATGATATCCTTTCTAAAACCTCGCTCTTTAAAATAAGACAACCCTATTGTTTGCCCTTCCTCATCTTTCAATAAGGTATCATGAAAATAAGTAGCGGCGTACTCATTAAGTATACGTAGGCTCTCTTCGGCTAGTTGTTTTTCTTTTTGCTCAGGCGATTGTTCTGACTCTACCAGTTCTATATTATAATAATCTGCCAACCAACGTACCGCCTCAGGGTAAGTCAATTTCTCATGTTCTTGTACAAAGGTGACTACATTCCCACCTTTACCACAACCAAAGCATTTATAAATACCCTTTGCTCCCGATACAGAAAAAGAGGGCGTTTTCTCATTATGAAATGGACAATTGGCTATATGATTCGCGCCACGCTTTTTCAGTCGCACAAACTGCCCCACAACGTCGATAATATCGGCGCGGTTCATTACTTCCTGTATACTTTCCGGGGCTATCATGCTGCTAAATTAATAAACCTAATTCAGGTCTAGTAGGTAATCGTATTTATAAAGCGAACTCTTTCTCTTTTTTTAGAGAAAACATGCCAATTACCATTATAATCTATATATGTAGGCAGTAGTTTATCACCTACTTGTCGTGTACGGACTTTCATGGTCACATCAAAATCGTAGACCATTGTTTTGAACGACAAAGAATAATCTCTTGCAACTATAGAATAATCTGACTTTCTAAACCAAGTACTTAGATTATTATAGACCACTTTGTTTTTATACTCTGGCTTTGGGATGGCCTTAAACAGATAACACTCTACTCCATTATACTCTTCTGATAGTAGCTTGAAGTTGTACATCTTGGCTATATCCGGCTCAAATATGGCAGCTCGGTCGCCCATAAAGGGCACCCCCGACACTTTACTACCGGGATTGAACATCAACTGCTTTAACTGTTTTACACTTCTTCCTATCATACCTCCTTTCTCTTCTTCATCATCCTTTTCCAGAACATCTGTTTCTCCGCAAATTTTCCCTTCCGTAAAGAACAAGTATTCGTATAGCTCCGTTGTAAAATAGCGATGCTCTTTCTTCTTTTTATTTTTGTAATAGTTGCCCTTTACTTTTTCATCGAGCACCTCCATTGTTCTACAATCATCAGTTCTGTGCTGTCTTGTCTTACTATAATAAGATGCTGCTACACGCCCCTTCTTATTATACACCTTTATATCATTAGTAGCATTATAAGCCATTATGCGCATGGTTTTAAATGCCTTATAAAAGGTGGTATCCTCTTGTACTCTTTTTATAAATCCCTGTACATCCCATCCACTTCTCGATGCCTTGATCACTACATTATCCATCTGTATAGGATACTTGAAGATGCTCGTATCTTCAAACTCTTGCGCAGCAACAATTTGAGCTAGGAAAAGCAATAATATTAAAACCCCGTTACGCATCTTCCAATCTCGATTCCAGTATCGCTTCCGCCACTTTCATATCTATTGGCGTTGTTATTTTCAGGTTACTCTTTTCTCCTTCTGTGATATGTACTGAAGTACCTAAATGCTCTACGACGGTAGCCTCATCAGTAAATGCATCCTGATAGTCCTGACGAAATGCTGGCAATAATATTTCAGACTTGAATGTTTGTGGTGTTTGTATGGCACGCATCATAGACCTATCTACAGGCTTGCTGTGCCCCCCATCTACCAATCGCATAGAGTCGCTAACAGGCACTGCAGGTATAGCACTGCCGTAAGCTATAGCATCATCGAAACATCGTTGTATCAGTTCTTTTGTCACTAATGGTCTTACCCCATCATGTACAAATACAATCGACTCTTCTTTTACCATATTCAATCCATTCTGCACACTATGATACCTTGTAGCACCTCCCGGCACTATCGTTAGTTCTATTCGTTCAGTAAAGGATTGCAATACCATCTGCGTATAGCTGGTCTGGTCTTGAGGCAGCACAAGGATAATATCTATATCCTCATACGCATCCTTAAAGGCCTTGATGGTATGATATAGAATAGGCTTGCCCAGCAGTGGCAAAAACTGCTTAGGCACAGCGTTATCCATGCGTAGACCTTTGCCGCCTGCTACTATTACAGCATATTTCTTCATATTCTATTTTACTTCTTGCATCAGCTTACGGATGATAGGAGATATTATTATAAGTATAATACCCGCAACTAAGGCATAAAGCCCTAGTTGTTTATACCCATCAGTATAAGTTACCAGCTTATCCATTTTAGATGCATTCTCACCAGCAGAAGCAATACCAGCACCTAGTAATCCTGCTACATACTGGCCATAAGCGCTAGCCAAGAACCACATACCCATCATAACACCCCAGAGCTTTTTAGGTGCTAATTTCGTCATTAATGACAAACCGATCGGAGACAAGGCTAACTCACCAAATGTGATGACCAAGTAACCTAATGTAAAAATATTAAGAGAGGTCATACCATCTGCATCTGCAAAGAATACTGTTGAGTAGAATACAAAGAATGCTCCTCCTAAAAACAGGAAACCTAAACCAAACTTCACAACAGAGTTTGGCTCTATTTTCTTTTTGGCCATCCATATCCATAGCAAACCTACCAGAATACTAAATATGATAACAAATAGAGAGTTCACTGTATTATTAATAACGTTAGGGTCTACTCCCTCTATACCTAATAGTGAGTGCTTCAAATTGTTTAGTGCAAACAGACTTAAAGAACCACCACTTTGTTCAAAGAATGCCCAGAACAAAACAGAAAAAACAATAAACACTAAAGCAGCTACCATTTTCTTACGCTCTGCTGCAGATAATTTCAACATCTCATATACCAAGTATATCAATGTCAATGGGCCAATAGTATACATAAAATAATCTGTGTACTCAGTCTTACTTACCATAATAAGTATTAATGGCATTACAGCCAGAGACCCTATAAACACAGCCACTTCATAAGTTTTTCTTTTGCTTGGCGTAGCTTCCTTTAATGGAGATTCCCCTATAGGTCCCATTGTCTTTTTCGTAACTAAAAAGGTTAATAGTCCTATGATCATTACTACTCCCGCAGCTCCAAAAGCTAAACTCCATGAATAATATTTACCTAAATAAACACAGAGGAAACCACCTAAAAGTGCTCCAATATTTATACCTGAATAGAACAAACCAAAACCTGCATCTCGACGAGGATCACCAGCACTATATAGCTCACCTACCATAGTGGAGATATTAGGCTTAAAGAAACCCGTACCAACTATCGTAAAGCAAGTACCTATATAGAAGAACTCTGTAGGAGATGCCGCTATAATAAAACTACCTGCTATCATCAATAATCCTCCCCAGAAAAGCGACTTTCTAAATCCTAGAATTTTATCGGCAAACAAACCGCCAATAAATGTAAAGGCATATATAAAAGCTTGAATGGCTCCGTATTGTAAGTTAGCTTCCTGATCGCTGATCATCAATTGCGATACCATGAAAACGACAAGCATACCACGTAAACCATAAAAACAAAAACGTTCCCACATCTCTACAAGGAAGAGATACCATAGTTGCTTAGGATATTTACCTTTAAAATCTTGAATTTGCTTTAAGTCAAGCGACTCTCTTGTTACTTCTGCCATTTATTTTTTATTAGAAAGCCCAATTTAGCTTTTTCCTATTAAACTACGAAGCAGCCCTATATAGAGCTGCTTCTGATAACAATTTGTTTATTAGAAGATTATACCACGCCGTGCATTAATTTATTTAATGGCTTAGATAACACCACCAATAAAAGACCAATACCCACGGTGATCAATCCCATTTGTGTATAGATATCTACATATTGGTTTAGACTCTCAGCAGCTGTAGCTTCCACACCTTCTGCACCGTGCTCTGCACCAGTAAGCTGTGCCAATATCGCCGCTACATAGTTTGCACCCGCAATAGAAAGGAACCATGCTCCCATTACCATACCAGTCATTTGCTTAGGCGCCAATTTTGTCACCATAGACAAACCGATAGGAGACAAGAATAACTCACCCGTAGTATGCAACATGTATAAGAATACTAATGTAAATAATGGCATAGTAAACTCTTCGCTTACCAATCCCATTCCACTTACTAACCACACTACTAGATAACCTAAACCTAGCTGTACGATACCCAAACCAAACTTCATCGGTATGTTCGGGTTCTTACCAATTTTAGACAGCTTCACCCACATTACAGAGAAGATAGAACCGAATATCAAAATGTATAGAGGGTTGAAGAACTGTGTAGTTGCGGCTCCTATTTCATAGCCAAACACTACCCTGTTTATATTTCTATCCGCAAAAAGAGTTAGCGAAGAACCTGCTTGCTCGAAACACGCCCAGAATACAATGTTGAAGAACATCAACAGAATTAATATCAACATTCTATCACGCAATACCTTACCACCTTTTACACCTGCTGATAATAATAAGTATAATACATATATCGCTGTAGCACCTAGTAGGTAACCTACAACATCAGTATTAGTGAGTAGCAAATAGAAAACAGGAATGATCGCCAACGTACCCAGAATAACCACATGTAGTCTGCTCAATGGGCCAAAGGCAGGTTTCATCAGTTTGTCTCTATCTGGCGGCAAACCGTGTCCTTCATAGTGCTTCTGTCCGAAGATGAATACGAATGCACCGATAAGCATACCAATACCTGCAAGACCAAAGCCATACTCATAACCAAATTTATTACCCACCTCAGCTACAACTGTAGTTGCTAAGAAAGCACCAAGGTTGATACCTATATAGAAAATGGTGAAACCAGAGTCCCTTCTAGGGTCTCCGTCAGGATATAAACGCCCCACAATACTGGAGATATTGGCTTTAAAGTAGCCATTACCAGAAATAATTACAGCCATACCCATAAGTAGCCAAAACTGAGTGCCGCCCAGTATCATAAACTCACCAATGGCCATTAAGAAACCTCCTAAGATAACAGCTATACGATAACCTAGCAAGCTATCTGCGAGTTTACCACCCAGCACTGTTACCGCATAAACTAATGCAGTATAAGCTCCGTATATAGCAAACGTTTCTTTGTCTGCTACCATTAATGTTTTAGTAAGGTAGAGCACTAACAGTGCACGCATACCGTAATAACAAAAGCGCTCCCACATCTCTGCGAAGAACAACCAATACAACCCCGGCGGGTGTCCTTTTTGTACTTGATCCATATTGTTTCTGGCTATTTTTTTAAAAGTTGAATTACGAAAGATAGTAAAAAATGTATAGCCTAAAAGTCATAAAAAAGAAAATACCGCTAATTGCGGTATTTTCTGAACATATATACTAAAGTGCCGTACGACTAGTGCACTCCTTTTTCATTCATTACTTTTCTTAACCATTTCAATAGCACCAAAAGCATTAAGGTAGCACCCATGCATAATGCAAAGTTGATCAGGAAGAAATTAGATTTATTGTCGATCTCTTCCCAAAGACCTGATAACATACCAGATAGCTTATTACCTATGGCAGTAGATAAGAACCAGCCACCCATCATTAGTGCTGTTAGTCTTGGTGGACTTAATTTAGAGACTAATGATAGTCCCATCGGCGATAAACAAAGTTCCCCGAACGTAATTACACCATAAGAAGCTATCAACCACCAACTAGAGGCCTTTTCATCTCCCATCTGTACCGACGACACCGCTGCTACCATGACCAGTGTAGATAAACCTGTGATAAACAGACCTAAAGCAATTTTTGCAGGCGTAGATGGCTCGCGCTTTTTGGTGCGCAAGAAGCCCCAAAGCCCTACAACTACAGGTGTTAGCAATACCACCCAAAACGGATTGATAGATTGATATAGTTCTGTTGAAAACAATAAAAGAGAGTTACCACTTTCAGGACGTTTATCTAACTGTAAGTTTTCAAAATATGTTCCTTCAACATTATTAGCATCGTAGGTCACTTCTTGTGCCATATTCACTTTCTGTGCTACGTTGGCTATGCTCGCTGGCATTTCTCTATCCGTGTAGTCTTTTGCCCAAACCGTTAGTGCATCTCCATTTTGGTGGAATACCGCCCAAAATATGATCACACATACCATTACTGATAGTAAAGCCCCTATTGAGTTTTTATCTTCTTTACTACCACGTGCCCATAAAGAGCCATAGAATATCACAACTGGGATACAACCAAAAAGGAAAGCGTCGTTAGAATCAGTACCAAAAATATTGCCCGGTATCATATAACCAACAACCCCACAAATGAATACTGGTAGTAATACATAAGCGAATATTTTAGCCATAGACATATCTTCTTTCTGCACAGGCTTCATCACATCAGCATGTTTTACATGTTTGGTACCAGCTAAGAAGATAAGTACACCGATAAGCATACCTACACCTGCCGCGCCAAATGCCCAGCCCCAACCGAAGTTGATACGCATATAAGCTGCCACAAAGTTGCAGACAAAGGCACCTATATTGATACCCATGTAGAATATATTATAGCCTGAATCCTTATTGGCCTTATATTTCTCATCATTATAAAGGTTTCCTACCAATACCGAAATGTTTGGTTTAAAGAAACCATTACCTAATATGATGAGTAATAAAGAAATATAGAATGTGGTCTCCCCAGGCATGGCCAATCCTAAATAGCCAGCTGCCATTAATAAACCACCTGCTATAATGGATTTACGGAAACCAAATACACGGTCTGCCAATAGACCTCCAATAAAAGGTGTTAGGTATACCAAACCTAAATAAGTACCATATATATCTGACTTAGTAGTAGGACTAAAACCCATACCTCCATGCTCTACTGAGTCGAGCATATATAGAGAGAATATCCCCAACATAAGGTAGTATCCAAAGCGCTCCCACATTTCTGTAAAAAAGAGCACATACAACCCTTTAGGGTGTTTGGCGACAGATGCATTTTGTTCTTTACTCATATTCTTTGATAAAATTTGCTGAAAGTAATACTGCTTGAGTATTTTTGTGACCTGAAAATAGCTATTATATTCGAACGACATAAATAGCATTTTATTTTATTTAAGTTTTACACATTATGGCAGCAAAAAATATCCTTTTATTAGGATCAGGCGGAAGAGAATCAGCAATAGCATGGAAATTAAGACAAAGTAAGTTTTGTAAAGAGCTATTTATAGCTCCGGGCAATGCTGGTACAGGCCAGTATGGCACCAATCTTAATATACCTGTTACTGATTTTGAAGCCATTAAAGAAGCCTGCCTACAAGATAATATTGACATACTAATACCTGGCCCTGAAGACCCGTTAGTATCAGGCATATACGATTTCTTTAAAAATGATGAGCAATTAAAGCACATCGTAGTAGTAGGCCCATCAAAAGAAGGCGCACAGCTGGAAGGTAGCAAGGCGTATTCTAAAAAGTTCATGCAGCGTCATAATATACCTACTGCTGGTTATCAGGAGTTTACTGATGCCAACTATGATGAAGGCGTTGCTTATATCAAACAACATAGCCTGCCTATCGTATTGAAGGCGGATGGATTAGCTGCGGGTAAGGGGGTAGTTATTGCGCAAACAACAGAAGAAGCATTGACTTCTTTTGAGCATATGATCAAAGAAGCACAGTTTGGCGATGCTAGTAAAAAAGTGGTGATAGAAGAGTTCCTTTCGGGTGTAGAGATGTCTGTATTTGTGTTGACAGATGGCACCAACTATGCACTATTACCTCAAGCTAAGGACTATAAGCGTATTGGTGAGGGAGATACTGGACTGAACACAGGTGGTATGGGAGCTATCTCTCCTGTACCTTTTGCTGATGATGCCTTTATGGCAAAAGTCAAGAACCAAATTGTAGACCCTACGGTAAATGGTTTAAAGGCGGAAAACATTACTTATCAAGGTTTTATCTTCTTTGGATTGATCAAAGTAGATGGCGAACCTTATGTAATAGAATACAACTGCCGTATGGGCGACCCTGAGACAGAAGTGGTGATGCCAAGACTAAAAAGTGATTTGGTAGAAATGATACTACAAATGGAAGAAGGCAAGCTAAATGAATATACCGTAGAACATGATGAACGTGCTGCATGTACCGTAATGCTGGTATCAGCAGGCTACCCAGGGAGCTATGCCAAAGGAAAGGTGATGACAGGTTTTGATAGTGTAACCAATAGCACCCTCTTCCATGCAGGAACAAAGAAAAGCGATGGTGAAGTGGTAACCAGCGGTGGACGTGTTATTGCCATCACCTCATATGGTACTGATATAAAAGCTGCTTTGGCTACGTCTTATGAGAATGCTCAAAAAGTAGACTTTGAAGGCAAGACCTACCGAAACGATATTGGATATGAGTTTAAGTGAGTTTAAAAACTCACTTTTTTTGTGCTATTAAGAATATGGAATCTCCTTCTTCCACCTCTGCATACTCTTCTAAATGAAGTATGTTGAATTTTGTAGCAAATAGGCTTCCCAGTTCTTTTTTTGTATGATAATTGACGAACATACCTTTAAACAGTTCTGAACCTTCTCCCTTCCAAAAAGAGTGACAAACAATACCGTCCCTATTTAATAATTCATGCTGTCTGCTTATGGAGCTGGTCAGCTCTTCGTCTTTTAGATGATGCAGTACTTTGTTGGAATAGATGCAGTTAAAACATAAATCCGTTACTAATGTTGCAGCATTGAGGTGTAAGAAATCTACATTGGGCAGTCTATTTTTCAGCACCTTCAGAAACTCTTCGGAGTAGTCAGAACCTGTTACCTTATAATATTGGCTAAGTAACTCTATATCCTTACCACTACCCGACCCTAATTCTAAAACCGTTGAACCTATTGGCAGCAAAGGCATTAACTCTTTTATTAAATATGCACCGTCATAGCCTTCAGATAGTTTAATGTATTCTTCTACCGACTCCTTAGTATGATAATATTCACTACTCATTTCTAATACTTACTAATTATCCTAAAGGCCTTACCCAGCTTAGTAATAATATCGCCTGCTACAAGAGCTTCTTCCGATTGCTTGCCCGAGGCTATATCTCCTGCAAGCCCATGTATATATACGCCCATCATTGCAGCCTGCTCCGAGCTGTAGCCCTGTGCCAACAAACCTGTTATGATACCTGTAAGCACATCGCCACTACCTGCTGTAGCCATACCAGGATTACCAGTAAGGTTATACCAGCAGTCACCCTTAGGCGTCACCACAATGGTGTACCTATCTTTCAGGACTATATATATATTATAATGCATCGCTTCTTTACGAGCACGCTCTAATCGCTGCATGCTATTCGCCGATTTGCCAAACAAATTATCAAACTCTTTTGGGTGGGGCGTCAATATACTTCTCGCAGGCACTTTGCCTAACAAGCCACTCCTTTGAGCTAAAAGATTTAAGCCGTCGGCATCTATTACCACAGGCACTTTACATTCTTCTATGAACTGACTAAAGGCTCTGGCAGTATTTTCATTAGTACCTAAACCTGGCCCTATTCCTATAGCATCCACATTTTCCCAATCGCAAATGCGGGAGATGTACTTTTCGCCATATACTGTGCATATCGCTTCAGGCACTGCGGTCTGCATAATATTATAACCGCACTCGGGGAGCAGTATCTTGATCTTACCTGCCCCTGCTCTAAAAGCTGCCCTTACCGCCAATATAGCAGCGCCTATCATACCATGGCTACCTGCTATCAAATAGGCAAAACCATAGTCGCCCTTATGAGAAAACGGTTGCCTTTTCTTGTATATAGCTCCTATGGCATCGGTATCAATTGTAGCATAGTTGGTATGTGTAGCTGTTATAAAGGTGGGATGCAATCCTATATCTAACACATGTATAAAACCTGTATAGATACCTGTTTCCCTATGCAAGAAAGAGCGTTTATAGAACTGAAAACTAATAGTATGATCCGCCATAATAGCAGCAAAGTCACCTTCAGGGATATTATCAGCAGGTATACCACTCGGTATATCAATAGCTATCTTTATATTTTCACTCTCATTTACATTTTGGATAAACTCTGACAACCATCCCGATACAGGCCTGTTCAAACCCGTACCTAATATAGCATCAATTATATATACATTTTGGGGTATATCTGCTACAAACATGCCTTCCTGTAGCACTTCTACATAGTCATTATCTATATTTTTCAGTCGTTCATAATTCGTATTGCAGTCGGGCGTCATTTCGTCATTTATCTCCAGCAAAAAGGCCTTCACTCCATATCCTCTTTGGTGCAGTAGCCTTGTAATAGCCAGGCCATCCCCTCCGTTATTCCCCGAACCACATAGAACGATGAACAAAGCATCTTTGGGCAGATGAGTAGACAACCAGTCTACACACTTATTAGCAGCACGCTCCATAAGGTCTATAGACTTCATTTTAGAGGCATGTATCGTATAAGCATCGCATGCTTTTATCTGCGACGAGGAAAATATTTTCATAATCACAAGTTAATCGAAATTTGGCTTTTTACCAGCTTATCAACATAGTAGGGAACTTGTATTCGCAAAATCTGCTGAATCGCTTTGCCACAAAAGTGTAATTCCTATCTTTGTGGCTATTTATACTGCAGGTAAATCTGTACTTTTCGGGATTAAATTTCCTTTTTGAAGTTAAACTATCCAGCTATGCAAAAACGCATCGGACTTTTATTTATTGCTTTATTAAGTCTTTGTACTTCTGTTTACGCACAGTCAACAGGTACCATTAAAGGTTTCGTTTATGATAAAGAAACGGGCGAGCCTATGATATATACCAACGTTGTGCTAATAGGTGCAAACGTCGGTGTACAAACAGATGTTAACGGTTACTATTCTATAACTAAGGTAAAACCTGGTACATATACACTATTCACTACTCTTTTAGGTTTTGACACGACAAGAGTATCTGTAACAGTAAAAGCAGGTGATATAGTCACTAAGAAACTATTCATCAAGCAACAATCTACACGCCTTAAAGGAGTAGAGATCTCTGCAAGAAAAATTGAAAAAACAACCAAAGTACAGGCTGGTACTATAAATGTTACTCCTAGAGAAATGAAGCTATTACCTAGTGCTGGTGGTGAGCCTGATATTGCTCAATACTTACAGGTAGTTCCTGGTGTTATCTTCACGGGAGACCAAGGTGGTCAATTATACATTCGTGGAGGTTCTCCAGCTCAAACAGGTATATTGCTAGACGGGGTTACTATATACAACCCTTTCCACTCTATAGGTCTTTACTCTGTATTCGAAACGGATGCTATACGTAACGTAGATGTACATACTGCGGGTTTCAATGCAGAATACGGCAACCGTACTTCGGCTATCGTAGACGTAACTACTAAAGATGGTAACAAAAACCGTCTTGCTGGTAAGCTATCAGTTTCTCCAGTAATGATGAGAGGTATGCTAGAAGGTCCTTTATCTAGAGCTAAAAAACAAGGTGGTGCTGCTACAACATTCCTTTTATCTGTTAAGCACAGCTATCTTGACCAAACATCTAAATCTATATACGGCGGCTTGGGTGAGCCTTTTGAAAGTGGTCTTCCTTATAGCTTTACAGACGTTTATGGTAAAGTAACTTTCAATGCTGATAACGGTAGTAAGCTTAACTTATTCGGTTTCAACTTTGACGATAAAGCTAAAGTGATCAACCCTGCTACAGATTCAGTGAATGCTGATTTTCACTGGAAAGCTACAGGTGCAGGTATGACATTCGTTATTTCTCCTACCAATAGCTCTGCATTGATCAATGGTCGTTTTGCTTATTCTAAATACCTAATAGACTACAACGAAAACAACTTTGCACCAAGAAGCAGTGGCATCGACGGGTTTGAAGGTGGTATTGACTTTACGTACTACTTCCCGGGTTATAGCCAGTTGAAATATGGTGTGGAAGTAAGTGGCTTTCATACACAGCTAGACTATACGAACCAACTAGGTAATGCTACTAAACTAGATAGAAGAAATACACTTGCAGGTCTATTTGTTACTTATCGTAAAAACTTCAGCAAGAAGTTCATCTTCGAGCCAGGGTTCAGACTACAGTACTACTCTAACATAAGTGCATTATCTCCGGAACCAAGACTAGGTTTGAAGTATAACGTATCTAAAAATGTAAGACTGAAAGGTGCCGCTGGCTTATACTCTCAAAACATCATCAGTACCAAAAGCGATAGAGACATCGTAAACTTCTTTACAGGTTTCATTCTAAGTCCTGACCAAACGATCTTAGATACAGATGGCAATCGTGTCAAATCAAATTTACAGCGCTCTTACCATGCGTTATTGGGTATAGAAGTTGATGTGAAAGGTGTAGAATTCAATCTTGAGCCTTGGTACAAAAACTTCAACCAAAACATAGAACTTAGTCGTGTGAAAGTAAATGGTAGCGACCCAGACTTTACTGCAGGTAGCGGTATTGCTTATGGTGTTGACCTTTCTGCAAGATATAAAAAGAAGCGTATTTACCTTTGGGGTGTAGTTTCTTACCAGCAGATCAAATACAAAACAACTATACTAGAAGACAATAAGGTTACTAACAACTATGTAAACGGTGTACCTAATGGTGTTAAAGGTGTTACTGCTGTTCAAGAGTATGCACCACCATTTGATCGTCGTATCAATGTTAACTTATTAGGTTCTTACGCAGCAGGTAAACACAAAGATTGGGATCTATCTGTACGTTTCAACTTTGGTTCTGCATTCCCATTCACACAAACACAAGGTTTCTACGAAAACCTAAGCCCAACAAGCAGTGGTGTGAATACAAATGTTACTACTCAAAACGGAAACATAGGCATACTTTATGCTAATGACATTAATGGAGGTAGACTATCTGCTTATCATAGATTAGACCTATCTGTTAAAAAACGTTTTGACTTGAACGAACATTCTAATTTTGAGACTACCTTTAGCATGAGTAACGTCTACAATCGTAATAACATATTTTACATAAACAGAATAGACAATACTCGTATATATCAGTTACCAATATTCCCTAGTGTAAATGTGACTTGGAACTTTTAATTACAAATTGCTGAATGGCAAAAAAATATAGACTGTCGATTACCCAAATACTGGTTTGCTTAATTGCTTTTACCGCATTAAGCAAACCATTGTCGTCTCAAGTATTAGCTCCTGAACAAACAGAAAATAAGTGGTTGGCCCTAGCCAAGCAACAATTTCTAGATGGTCATTACAGAGCTGCCATACAATCTGCCGACAAATACCTTTCACTACCCTCAACTACCAACGCTAAGCAGTACTATAAAAAAGACGAGGCTACTTATTATAAAACAGTAGCCGCTATAAAGCTGAATGATGCTGATGGGATAGACCACGCTGGAGACTATGTATATGGCACAGCCAACCCTACGTATAAACAACGGACAGCATTTGCATTAGCACAATACTACTTCAATAATAATCAGCTTGGTGAAGCTATTGAATATTACGAGATGGCAGGCATTGCCAATCTGGACAATAGAGAAATAGCTGACGCTAAGTTTGAACTTGCCTATGCCTATTTCAATAATAACCAGCTAGAGCAAGCTGCACCATTACTTGCAGCCATCAAAGAAATAGATGGCAAATACAATATTGCTGCCAACTACTACTATGGCCTACTGGCTTATAATAATGGCAACTACGATGCCGCTCTGGAGAGTTTTAAGAAAGTAGAAAAGAACCCTGAATACGAAAGCATGGTTCCTTACTACATTGCGGAGATACATTACTTCAAAGGGGAAAAAGAAAAAGCGCAAAAAGAAGCATTAAGACTAATTCAAAAAAGAGAAAAAACATATTACCACAACGAGCTGCACTTACTAGTAGCTCAGATATATTTTGAGGAAGGCAATTACGATGCTGCACTCCCATACTTTGAGCATTATTATAACAATACCGACATCATCAGAAAAGAAGATCTCTATGAGTTTGCATATTGTTATTATGACGCTAGCAAATGGGAACAAGCCATTGACAAGCTAAAACAACTTAGCGACACCAAAGATTCGTTAGGACAAACCTCTATGTACCTACTTGGTGATTGCTACCTAAAAACAGGCGATAAACTAAGTGCCAGAAATGCTTATAGTATTTGTGCAGACATGCCTTATATATCGGCACAAAAAGAGGCATCTCTATTCTTGAGTGCAAAACTATCTTACGACTTAGGGTATAATGCTGAGGCGATATATTATATCAACTTATTGCTAGCAGACTTTAGTCGATCTCGTTTTGCCGACGAAGCCAATACCATGCTTTCTGACCTGCTGATAAAAACCAGCAACTATGCAGAGGCCTACAATGCGCTGCAAGAAGTAGCCACTAAAACTTCTGACTATGCTCGGGTATCGCAGAAGGTAACCTATGGCTATGCCATGCAACTTTTGCAAGCAGGACAAACTGCTGAAGCGGAAGCACTACTCAACAAATCTTTGAAATACCCTGTAGATAATACCTACACAACAGCTAGTAATTTCTGGAAAGCAGAAATTGCCTACCAAAATCAGCAGTATGCAGATGTTCTAAAACATGCTACTGCTTACCTGAACAACCAAGAGGGTAGAAAGTGGGTTACCTACTTAAGCCCTTCGGCTTCTGAACAAAACATATTGCTCAACATGGGCTATGCCTCTATGGAGCTTGGTAAATATGATGAGGCTCAGACTTATTTCAATAAGTCTAAACTCTTAACACAACAACAAGACTCAGCTATTGCCATTGCTACTACGTTGAAAGAGGCAGATGCAGTGTTCATGCAGAAGAACTACCCTAAAGCCATTGAGCTTTATAATAGTGTGATTGCTGCCAATAGCCCTGAAAAGGATTACGCCTTATATCAAAAGGCTATTATTTTAGGCTTACAAGGTCAAAACAAAGAAAAAGTGACCTTATTACAAGGATTGGTTGAGACCTCTAAAATGTATGCTTACGAGGCGAGATATGAAATGGCGTTGACCTATATAGAAGAAGATAAATATAGCGCTGCTATAAAAACATTAACTCCTCTGACCGAAGCTTACGACCGCAGGAATCTTGCACCGAAAGCATGGATGAAAATAGGCTTCTCGTATCAACAGGTAGGTCAACTTCAGAAAGCTATAAATGCCTACAAAGCAATAGCAGAACAATACCCTACATCAGAAGAAAGACCACCAGCATTGGAAGCGCTAAAGAGTTTATACATACAAACCAATCAGCCTAAAGCCTACGTACAGTTGCTTAAAGACAACAATATGGCTGAGGAGCACCAGAACGCTACCGACTCTACTTATTACGCTGCAGCGGAAACTCAGTTTGCTGATAACAATTTTGAAGCTGCCATTACCTCTTTTCAAAAATATATAGCTGAGTTCCCAAATGGCATATTCATTACCAAGGCCAACTATTATACGGCAGAGTCTTATAAAAAGTTAAACAAAGAGACTGAAGCGCTATCTTATTACGATGCTGTTTTAGCGAATAACTGGAGCAATTTCTCTGAAAACAGTGCTCTGCAAGCAGCTGTTATTGCCTTCAATAATAAAGACTATACAAAGGCCACTCAATACTACTCGCTACTTCGCAATAGTGCTTTGGAAACAGAGAGCTTGAAAATAGCTTACAATGGCTTGATGCAGAGCTACTATCTACAAGGAGACCTAAATAATGCTGCGCTCTTTGCCGACACATTATCTTCTTTGCCTGGCATAGATGAAAATACCTTAACCAACATAAACCTATACAAAGCCAAAGCGTTCAAAGAGCAAAAAGACTACCCTGCAGCGCTGGAAGCCTACAAGAAGATAACCGATGCCAAAAAAGCAGACGTAGCAGCAGAAGCGAGATATAACATTGCCGAGCTATACTTCTTACAGGGGCAGGTAACTGAAGCAGAGGAAGCCGCTAGTGAAACGATAAAAAAATCATTGGGTAGCGACTACTGGGTAGTTAAGTCTTACTTATTGCTGGCAGATGTTTTAACCAGTCAGAAAGATTACTTCAATGCGCAAGCAACATTGAAGAGTATCATAAAAAACACTAAGATCGAAGAGCTAAAAACAATAGCAAAAGACAAGCTTAGTGAAGTGAAGAAATTAGATAAAAAGGAAAGTAAATTATCTGAATAACAGTGTCGTACATGAAGTATACATACCTATGTTTATCGATAGTGCTTTTGCTAAGTAGCAAAATTGCTGTTGCGCAAACAGCTGAAGACACGACTATAAAGGGGTCTACTATTGAGATAATACAATCTTACAAGCCTGAAGTAAAACAAAGTGCTAAACCTGCTTTAACGCCTGCATTACCACCGCTGGATACTTCTAAGCCTAATTTTCGTTATGATGTTCCTCCTCAAAAGTTGAACTATACATATAGCCCCCTTCCTTTACAACCATTGGCGCTTACTAAGAACAATAGTCAACAACCATTTGCCAACTATGTAAAGCTTGGTGGGGGTAATTTATCTACCATCTTTTTAGATGCAGGGATAGGTAGCCTGCAAGGAGAAAACTATAAAACAGCCATACACTTACAGCATCTTTCTCAAAAAGGGAATATTGCAGGACAGCAAACTTCCCTTACAGGAATGGAAGCTGAAGGCACTTACTACAAAGGAGACAATGCCATTAATGTAGGTGTGGGCATTAGTCGTAACCAATATTATTACTATGGGTACGACCATACCGTATATGCATATGATACGGATAGTTTAAAACAAGCTTTCACTGGTATTCATATTGATTTGGGGCTAGCCAACAATCAAATGGGTATCAAGCGCATAAGCTATCAACCAACTATATCTTTTGACAGTTATTCTGATAGTAGAAATGCTTCTGAAACAAGCATTGGATTAAATGCCCCTTTTCAATACGAAGTAGATAGCACTTTGCAACTATTTGCTGGTATTTACGTAGAGACCAACCAGTTTAAAAATAGCCTAACCAGTCAAAGCAGCAATATCATTCAGTTCAGACCGGGTATTAACTTACATACTAATAGTTTTGACTTAAGAGCAGGTATCAACCCAACGTTCGGTCAAAACAGCAGCACTTACATGTTGCCAGACATTGAAGCTTCTTTCCGAGTACCTAATACTCAGTTTCTACTCAATGTAGGTTGGCAAGCTAAATTGTTAGCGAATAACTATCGTAGCCTTTCAGGTATTAACCCATACATGAGCAATAGTTTTACGGTACAACAAACTACTACCAATGAGGTCTTTGCTGAAATAAAAAGTAATATAAGCAACAACCTTTCTTTTAGCGGCCGTGCAAGCTGGTGGGAGTATAATGGCTTACCGCTATTTGTCAACGATACACTTACTGATAATAAACGCTTTAATATCTTGTATGACAGTAAGATCAACAACTTGTCCTTACAAGCTTCTATACGTTACCAAATAGCTCATACATTCACACTTGGGTTTAACGGAAGGTGGAATAACTTTTACAAACACAGTTTTGTTGAAGTATGGCACATGCCGGGCATTGAGTTTGGAGCAGATGTGGCAGCATCTCCTATCAAACACCTTACTATCACAGGGTACTTATCTGTAAAGGATGAGCTTTATGCTCTTGATAAGAATAACAAGAAAGTAAAACTTAATACGATCATTGATCTTGGTGTGGGTGCAGAATATGAGTTCATTAAACGCCTATCAGCCTTTGTGAATGCCTACAACTTGTTGAATAGTGGCTACCAAAGATGGTATGGATACGATGCTTACGGCATGAACGTATACGGAGGTATTCAGCTTAAATTTTAAATAATCCTTATTTCAATTGCTTAATTCTTTGGCGATTGCTTATTTTGCAGCCCAATCGGACATAGTAGATGAATGTAGCTAAATATATAGGTCTTTTTCTCCTAAAGCATAACAAATGTTATGTGAACGGTCTAGGTACGCTTGAGCTAAAGTCAAAGCCGGCTACCTACGATGGAGAGTCGCTACACGCACCTATCAAGGAGATCCTTTTATCTACTAATGGTAATATCGATGAATCTTTATCCAACTTTATTGCTACCAATGAGCAAATAAGTATCTCCAAAGCTACTAAAGCGCTTAATGAGTTTAGCGAAAAGGCTAAACAGGAAATAGCTGCAGGAAATACGGTAGCGATACCTGCTCTTGGTAAGCTGGCAGAGGAAAGCGGGAAAGCTTATTTTATTACTGCACCTCAACTACAATTCAGGCCACCTGCTATAAAGGCTCCTAAGAGCCCTGCAAAAAGACCTGAAACAACAATTGGTGGATTTACTTTGCCACAGCAAACACCAATACCTCAACCGGTAACACCTGGCTACCAACAACAAACCTCACACATACCAGATGCTCCATCTCTTGAAGAAGAAGAGCCTAAGCTAAACTGGGTGAGAATAGTTTTGGTGGCGTTAATCGTCATATTACTAGCGGCAGCGGGTTTCTTAGGTTGGCAGTTTTATAACCAGATGAATGGTAATAAAGCTAGTACTACACCACCTCCTACCCCTACAGAAGAGCTACTTAACCAAACGCTACCTGAGGAAGAAACACTACCTGTAGTTAGCCCAGTTGACACAACTACAAGTGACAGCACTGCAACTAATGAAGCAGAACCAGAAGAAGAAGTTGTGGAGGAAAGTACTTCAATGATAGAAGCAACGCCAGTAACACTAAAGCTTAAAGTGATCCTTAACACTTACGACAGTAAAGAACGTGCTCACAAACGTTACCGCCAGCTGAAGAGCTATGGCAATAACGTGGAGATCATCAAAGAAGATACCAACTACTACTTTGTAGCCATGCCTATTAGCGCCAGCCCTAGCGACACGTCAAGAATACTGGACTCGTTGAGTAGAAACTTCAACCCAAGCGGTGTATTTATTTACTAATAACCGCTCTTAGCTTTTCTAATACATAATAAGTAGCCGGGCATATTGTTGCATTCTTCAACGTTATGTTCACACGTTTGAGCAATACATCTTCATCTGTATAAGGGTACCTCCTGCAATCCGTAGGACGATCTTCATAAATATCACAGGTATTATCACTAGCCAAAAAAGGACAAGGAGACTGCCTTAAAACATAATCCCCATCTTCATCCATAGTCAGGTATTGCAATATCATATCACCCTCCTTCATGCCTATCACCTTGGCAATACGCTTTATATCAGGCTTTTTGAAACGGGGAGAATAATTTTTACAACAATTGGCACAGTCCAAACAGTCTATTTGTTCAAATGCCTCTTCATGCAGATCTGGCAATGCTTTGAGGATCAGATTCTTCTTACCCTTCTGCAGCATTTGCTTATATAACTTCTGATGCGCTTCTGCTGTTTTCCGCCAATCTTCTGGTACACCGTTCATAATATGAAAAAGGGGCTGTGTTACAGCCCCAAATTTATAAGTTCTTATTGATTAATTACAGCTTCATTTGTTCCATAATACGCTCTAGGTCTTCGTCATTATAAAATTCTATAGTAACTGTACCTTTTCCTGTCTTCTTTCTATCCAGCCTTACTCTTGTAGAAAAATGAGAGGCCATATTATCTTCAATACGCTTATAGGCAGGCGGCAACTTGGTAGCAGGCGCTTTTTTAGTCACTCCTCCGTCTTTAGATGCTATATTCTTTACTAACTGTTCCGTTTGTCTTACCGACAGCTTTTTCTCTCTCACTTCTCTAAACACATAAAGTTGCTCATCTACCTGCTCCAGCCCTATAATAGCTCTTGCATGGCCCATACTTAATTGCCCATCACGTACCGACTTTTGTATATCCGGTGGCAGACGTAATATTCTTAAGTAGTTGGTCACCGTTGTACGGTCTTTCTTCATACGCTCTGCTACTTGCTCTTGCGTCAAGTCGCATTCGTCCATCAACTGCTGGTAGCTAAGTGCTATCTCAATAGCGTTCAGATCTTCACGTTGCAAGTTCTCCAACAGGGCTAACTCTAACAACTCCTGATCGTCTTCTGCAACACGTATATAGGCTGGCACATCTTTCAAGCCTGCCATTTTGGAAGCTCTCCAACGACGCTCGCCCGATATAAGCTGATATTTATTAGGAGCAAGCTTTACGACTGTAATAGGCTGTATGATGTCGTGTAGTTTAATACTCTCCGACAATTCTTTTAACGCCTGCTCATCAAAATCTCTTCTCGGTTGCTTAGGGTTAACCACTATCTGCTCTACAGGTACACGCATAATGCTACCCGCATTATCTCCCGATACTGAAGGGGGTACATTTTTGATCGCACCCGCATCCTTCACCTCTTCGTCAATGGTATTCAATAATGCGCGAATACCTTTCCCTAATGCTTTTTTCTTATTGGTCTGTGACATTTTCGTCCTCAAATATTTTATCCTCGTTCTTAATCTTAGTCATATTATTCTTCTGCAAGATCTCCTTGCTCAAGTTCAGGTAGTTGATAGCACCTGTACTTTCCGCATCATACATCAATGCAGGAGAACCAAAGCTTGGCGCTTCGCCAAGACGAGTATTTCTATGAACTATAGTATTGAATACGAGTTCGTCAAAATGGTTTTTAATTTCTTCCACTACTTGATTAGATAGGCGCAAGCGACCATCGTACATGGTCATCAGGATACCTTCTATCTGTAGGTTAGGGTTTATTCTTGTCTGAACTATTTTGATCGTGTTTAACAATTTACCCAAACCTTCCAGTGCAAAGTATTCACACTGTACCGGTATCACTACACTATCTGCAGCGGTTAATGCATTCACAGTGATCAAGCCCAATGAAGGAGAGCAGTCGATAATGATAAAGTCATACTTATCCCGCTGATGATCCAGCGCTTGCTTCATCACATGCTCCCTATTAGGGTGGTGGATCAATTCTATCTCCGCACCCACCAGATCGAGGTGAGATGGCAATAAGCTTAAATTGGGTGTTTCCGTCTCCAATATCACTTGAGAAGAGTCTGTGTCATTGACCATGCAGTCATACAAACTCAACTGGATATTTCTCAGGTCAAAACCATTACCTGTAGTACTATTTGCCTGAGGGTCGGCATCTACCAATAATGTTTTGTACTCCAGCACTGCTAAACTTGCTGCCAAGTTGATTGCCGTAGTAGTTTTCCCTACTCCTCCTTTCTGGTTTGCTATAGCTATTATTTTCGCCATGTTTCTGTTCTTAAATTAAAACCTTCTACAAATTCAAGTTACCTCTTTTTTCTACACCACGCTCTTGTTATACCGTTAATGTCTCGCCTATTTCAGGTAGTATCAGCTGCTTACCCGCTGCTGTAAATGCCTGTTTGGCCTTGTCTTTATCTATGCTTATTGGTGGCCATGTATCATAGTGCACACCAATTATTTTATCACATTTTATAAAATCCGATGCTATTATGGCATCAGCTGCATTCATGGTAAAGTTGCCACCTATCGGCATTACTGCAAAGTCAATAGTCGCAAAACGAGGTATCAACTGCATGTCCATCATCAAACAGGTATCTCCGGCATAGTAAAAACTACCTTCGTCTGGTTTGATGACAAAACCGGCAGGGTTGCCACCGTTACTTCCATCGGGCAGAGAGCTACTATGCCCTGCTATTACCATACGCACCTCACCAAACTCCATATCTACAGCCCCATAGTTCATAGCATGCACATTATCATAGCCTTGTGCTTGTACCCAGCCAGCTATCTCGGCCATGGCCACTACCTTGGCACCTGTACGCTTGGCTATAGGCAACAAATCGGCAATATGGTCTTCATGTCCATGAGATTGAAGGATATAATCAGCCTTAATCTGCTCAATGTCAACATGTTGCGCCTTGTCGTTCCCTGAAATAAATGGGTCGAACAGCAGGGTTTTACCACCAACTACCACCGAAAAACAAGCATGTCCGTAATACGTCAACTGCATATAGATCTCACCTTATATTTTTCAATATCCTGTGCTATACAAAGTTAACGTTCCACGCGATAAATGGAACAGTTCCACGCAGAATGTGGATAAGACATAGGTTATCCAGTAGTTATGCAGATGTTTTATTAATAAATATTAAATATAAACTGATTTTCAATAGCTTAAGTAAAACTAAGCCAGCTGACTTACTCCTTTTTCCAACATATCTATCAACACATCCACATGCTCCACATGGGTTCGGAAAGACAAGCAGGCAAAACGCAACACATATTTGCCTCCTACGTTGGTAGATGAAATAAACACTCTACCATCTTTATGCATCAGTTCTAGTAATTTTTTATTGAATTCATTGACATCCCCAGCCTTAGGCACATAGCGATAGGTGACCACGGTTAGCTCAGGGTCATTGCAGAGCTCAAAACCTATTTCCTGTACTCTTTGGCAAAAATACTTGGTCAGTAACACCTTTTCTTGCAGGCAGTCTTTAAACGCTTGTTCTCCATACAGCTTTAAGGGCAACCACATGCGCAGCCCTCTGAAATGCTTACTCAACTCGGGCGATACTTCTGCAGGCGACAGCTGACTGTCATAACCATTGGTATCCTGCATATAGTTGGCCTCGTAGGCAAAGGCATTTTTTAGATGCTGCATCTCTTTTATGAGCACAATACCAGTACCATAAGGCAAGAACATACCCTTATGTGGGTCTAACACAATGCTATCCGCATATTGTATGCCATCCATTTTTGCCTTTTGCTCTTCCAATAGCAAGAAATACCCTCCATAGGCCCCATCTACATGAAACCACAAATTATTCTTTCGTGCCGCTTCACTTATCGCCATCAAAGGGTCTATTGCTCCTACATCGGTACTGCCTGCATTGGCAATCACCATAAAGGGCTGCAACCCCATGTTCACATCTATATTTATTTGCTCCTGCAAGGCGGCTACATCCATACGATACGCCTTGTCCATTGGCACTTGCCTTACCACACACTCCCTCAACCCAGCTATAATGATGGCTTTATCTACACAATGGTGCGCTTGCTGTGTAGTGTAGATAACCGTTCTATGAAAATCTTTGGCTTTGATGCCCTTAGCATCACGTGCTGTTGTCACAGCTATTAGGTTGGCAATACTCCCGCCAGAGGTAAGGTTGCCGCCAAACCCTTGCTCATACCCTACCAACTTGCCCGTCCATTCTATCAATGAGTTCTCTATGCGTACCGCTCCCGGTGAAGCATAAAAAACACCTGCATATTTATTGGTCACATCGGCCAGATAATCGCCAATAGCAGCAGCATACAATCCTCCTCCTGGTATATAACCTAAGTGCCCACCCGAGGCAGTATTGATACCAGGGTGCTCCATATGCTGCTCTAAAAGATCGACAACCTTTTTTATACCCGTACTACTATTAAAATCTGTACTACCCAAAGCATCATCATCATAGCCTTCCTGTATAAAAGTAGGAGTGGTCGTTACCCTACTCAAAAACTGATCGCCATAAGCTTTGGTGGTAGCCAAAACCTCTTCTCGCTTTGCAGCATCCGGATCTAGCACACTCGATGCTTTTTCCAGTGCTCTTATCTGTTGTAGTAAATCTGCACTCATAACAGAAACAAATGTAGCAAAGAGCTGAAACAGATTTCTACTAAGCCTATCTTTATACTTATGAATACAGCGAAAACTTTTATTAATGAGGTCATCTCTATCAAATACAACGATTGGGAAGAGCCCATATCGGGCATGGTGATAGACTATAACGAAGACTGGACCCTACTCGCCAAAAATCCTAACGATTATATGCATGATGGTTATATAATTGTCAACCATCAAAACTTAGATGGCTATAAAAAAGACGAGATGGAAGAGTTGGTGGAAAAAGTTTTTAAAATGAAAGGCATAGACAAAAACTTGCCTACACTCTCTTTAGATGATGTAGAAACAATACTTAATCATTTATCTAAAGAGTATCAGCTATTTTCTATACAGTTAGCGACTCAAGAAGATAGTTGCTATGTAGGTATTGTACGCTCTATATCCAACGGACAACTGGCGTTACAATCAATAGACATTGACGGCAGATGGGATGAGGATGAAGAATTAATTAACCTGAAAGAGATAAGAGCAATCGAGTTTGATACCGACTATTTACAGTCATTATCAATGCTGAACAAATCATTAAAATAGCGTATATTTGCTATAATAAAACTACTATATAGCAATTAGTATTTCATAAAATGACACCTACCCTTAAACCACTCTATCCTATGAAGTTTCATCAACATATAGCATACAAAATGTTACAAAATCATGAGGTGAAATTTGTAACAAATCGGAACAATTTAGGAGCAGGTACTGTATCATCAGTTTTTCCAATCAATAGTTTAACATTCCTAATAAGGTTTCCTTGGCAAAGGGCTTATCTTTACACAAATTATGATTACAGTAATATCAGGCACAAGCAGGGTCGACAGTATGACACTACGTGTTGCCAAACATTATCACAGCTGCATAGCCAAGCATACCAATGATGTGCAACTTTTATCCCTAGAGGGGAAAGCTGTTTGGGAACGTGGTCACGACCTGCTCAACATAGAGCAGAACCTATTAATACCTTCCAATAAATTCGTCTTTGTAATGCCGGAATACAATGGCAGTTTCCCCGGCATTCTGAAAGTAATGATCGATAATAGTGACATCAAAAAATGCTGGTGGCATAAAAAGGCGCTATTAGTAGGTGTTGCTGATGGTAGAGCAGGTAATCTTCGCGGTATGGAACATATGACCAACATTCTGCATTATGTAAAAATGAATGTACACTACAACAAGATACCGCTTAGCCGTATCAACGAAGAAATAAACAAGAAAGGGAGAATACTAAAAAGAGAGACCGAAAAAGTGATCAATGAACAAATAAATGAATTTCTAGCCTTCTAAGCTCAAACAGATGCGTACACGTTTTCTCATTTTCCTTACGATAGTATTATTGGCAGAGTTTTACAGCTTTATTTTAATACGTTCGATAGCTAAACCCATGGCTAACCCTTGGAAGGCTATCATATACACCTCCTATATTGCTGTCACCCTTTTTACTTGGACCAGCTTTATTTTAATGAGATCATTAAACTGGGACGCAATGCCACCTATGGCAAAGAACTTGATCATAGCATTCACCATGGGCTTGTGGGTAGCTAAAATACTGGCAGCCACAGTAATGATGCTTGACGATGTACGCAGAATATGCATGTGGGTTATCAACTATATATACAATCCCACTACTCCCGATGTTACAGATGAGATCGCTAAATCGAATGGTATTTCCCGTTCTACATTTTTCAAACGAACGGCACTAATATTAGGAGGCACAGCTGTAGGGGCTTTTTTATATGGTATTACCAATCGCTACAACTATAAAGTTCATCGAGTTAAACTCAAATTTGCCAACCTGCCTGCATCCTTCAAGGGATTGAAAATTGTTCAAATATCGGACATACACTCAGGCAGTTTTGATAACGAACATGCGGTAAGTAGAGGTGTAGAAAAAGTGATGCATGAAGAGCCTGACATTATCTTTTTTACCGGCGACTTAGTAAATAACAAAGCTGAGGAGATACAACCTTACACACACTTATTCTCTCAACTAACTGCCCCTTTAGGTGTATATTCTACACTAGGCAACCATGACTATGGCGACTACGTAACATGGCCTAGCGACGATGCTAAAAGACAAAATTTAGAACAACTAAAGGAAACGCATGACAAAATGGGCTGGCGCTTGCTCATGAATGAACATGTGGAGATAGAGAAAGGAAATGATAAAATAGCAGTAATCGGCATAGAAAACTGGGGAGCAAAAGCTGGTTTCCCTAAATATGGTAGTATGAGCAATGCTTATGCTGGTTTGAAAGAAAAAGATATACCATTTAAAGTACTTCTCTCTCACGACCCCTCGCACTGGGATGCAGAGGTGATAAAAGATTATCAAGATATAGACCTCACACTAAGCGGTCATACTCATGGCATGCAATTTGGCATAGAGATACCGGGACTAAAATGGAGTCCTGTAAAATATATTTACAAAAACTGGGCTGGATTGTACCAAAAAGGCGCACAACACCTATATGTAAATAGAGGGTTTGGCTTTCTTGGATACCCAGGTAGGCTGGGTATATTACCAGAAATAACCGTTATTGAATTAGCGTAATGCTTTTTTCAAAATGTTCTTTACAGATTGACTACGTGGTTGTAATAGATCGGATGCGGCTTCTTTTAGCACATCATTCATTTCTATTATTAAATCTGAAAGCTTGACATTTTCGTGTCGGTCAGGATCAAACATCTCGGTTTCTTGCGCGTCTTTGATAGTAATTTTCTTGAGTAAAGTTTTCTTCATAGATGAACATTTGGATATTAAACGTAGATAAAAAGGCTTTATTGTTTAAAATACAATATTATTATACAGCATAAGATTAAAATCATTTAATATATATCATAACTAAGCTGAAAAAGAGCAAAATGCAACAAATTATAGGTATAACAGGAGGAACAGGCTTTGTGGGGCAGCATTTAAAGACAATGCTCATCAAGAAAGGGCATGAGGTTGTGATATTTACAAGAAACCCTAATAAAAAAACTAATGAACAAGGAGTAGAATATGCTTACTGGAATCCATCAAATGAAGAAATTGATATAGATATTTTACCCAAATTAAACTCTGTAATACACTTAGCAGGTGCAGGAGTAGCAGACAAACGCTGGACTAATGATCGCAAGAAAGTGATCGTATCCAGTCGTGTAGATGCCACAAACTTTCTTGTAAAACAATTAAAGCAATATGCTATTAACTGTAATAGTTTTATTGCTGCCTCTGCTACAGGATATTATGGGCCAGACAGGACTGATCAACCTTTTAAAGAAACAGACCAATACTATAACGACTTCTTAGGAAATACATGCTATCAATGGGAAACCGCATCAAAAACAGCTTCCGATAAATTTAGAACTGTAATCATTAGAATAGGGATCGTTTTAGGAAAGGAAGCAGGAGCATTTAAAGAGTTTGAAAAGCCAACAAAATTTGGGATTGTACCCATATTAGGTTCGGGAAAACAAATAATTAGTTGGATACACGTACAGGATCTTGCCTCGCTTTTCACATTTGCTATTGAAACAGACAACATGAGTGGTATATATAACGGAGTAGCTCCTAACCCTGCCAGCAACAAGGAGCTCATGAAAACCATTGCCCAAATAAAAGGAGGCATAAAAATACCTGTACCTGTTCCAAGCTTTGTTTTAAAACTAATGCTGGGTGAAATGAGTATTGAAATACTAAAAAGCTGTACTGCTAGCTCTGAAAAAATAGAACAAGCAGGATTTCAATTTCAATACCCTGTACTTGCCAACGCTATAAATGATCTTCTACATTAACTATAAGCGTAATCACTCAAATACTCGTAGTCTCTGGTCAATTTACCACCTTTACATATTGTAGCACGATTGATGATATCGCTATTATTACTCAACAGCTCTTTCAATACGAACTTTTCGATATGTGCCCCAAAATAATGGGATGCGTCTCTTGGTAGCTCGTTAGGCAAATTATCAACAGCCATTACATCTATGGTATCTTTTGTATTCTGAAAAGGTGCTACTTTTTCTAGGCTGTCCCTATCAATACCATATACCGGATCATCAATTGTTGAAGCTCCTACATTTATAGGTACTGACCCATCAATATCACATGTAATATCTGCAATAACACTTATACGCCAGTCTTTCCTTCGTATATCTTTTTTCTCAAAAAGACGATCAATATCCTCATCCCAGTATATACCATTCATCAAAATATCCGTTTGGGCAATATAGTTACCAAATAAACATTTGTACGCCTCAGGGTTGGCATGAAAACCATCTCTATAATAGAGGCCATTATCCTTTCTGGCATACAGTGCACTACCTTTTAAATGTGTATATACTGGGTAATCATACTGGTGTGTTAAGTAATCTTCAGGTTCCACGGACTCGATATCTAAATTGGTCATCACCTCTACAATACCTGCGGCTACTCTACCCGACCCTGTAACAGCGATTTTTATATTAGGTAGTCTTTGTTTTCTATAAGCATGTATCAAGGCTTGGAAATCTTCCACGGAATTTGCTGGAGGTAATTCAAAAAGCTCATGTTTCTTACCATAAGTAAGCAAACCATTATGTGCTCCAACAATTCCTGCAAACAAACCAAAACCTAATATGCGCTGTTCATCTTTATGGGTAAGACATTCATAATCTACCATGCTGATCTTCTTCTCAATAAGCGCCTTCATGAGCGGTTTATTATAAGGTTGCATTTTTTTAGTATGAGAGAAAAAGCAATAGGTTTTATTAGGTATTAAGTGATCAATAGGCACCTCCTTTACACCAAGCAAAATATCGCAATCACTGAGATCTTCAACCAATTTTATCCCCTCTGCTGCATACTCCTCATCTCGAAAGCACCTTGTTGACGATGGTTCAACAACTACCTCTACTCCTTCGTAGGTTTTATTAATGTACGCTGCCTGAACAGGCGTTAATGCTACCCTGTAATCTTCCGGAGTTTTTCGTTCCTTTATTAATCCTATTCTTACCATGTCCTAAATTTTGCAATCAAATATAAGATAACCATCTTTGCCAAATGGTAAACTATTTTGAATTATACGGCATAGAAGAAAGCTTTAACATCGATGAAGCTTTAGTGAAAAAGAAGTTTTATGAATTAAGCCGCCAGTACCACCCTGATAGATTTTCTCTAGCTGATGATGACACTAAAGCTGAAGCGCTCAAAATGTCGGCACTGAATAACGATGCCTATAAAACGCTTACCGATGAAGATAAGCGCACTGCATATATATTAAGAACAAACAACCAATTAGAGGAAGAAGAGAAATATCAACTGCCATCAGATTTCCTTATGGAGATGATGGAGCTCAACGAAACCGTAAGTGAATGGGAGATGGATGCTGATGACAAAACACTGGAAGAACAAGCTACAAACGCATACAATACGGCGATAAAGGAGATCAACAACACCCTACTACCATTATTTGACCAATACACGGCTTACAAAGGAGATCTTTCCCTATTGGCACAAGTAAAAGACCTATATTTTAGAAAAAAATACCTGTTGCGTATTCAGGAAAGAATGAATACATTTGCAACCCGCTAATAGCGCTTTTTGCCCTGGTGGCGGAACTGGTAGACGCGCCAGACTCAAAATCTGGTTCTCGAAAGGGAGTGGGGGTTCGATTCCCCCTCTGGGCACTCTGATTACCAAGCAGTTACGTATAAACGTAGCTGCTTTTTGTTTTAACTCATTTCATTATGCACTAAAATATGCACTGAACTTAAAAGGGAAGTCAATATTGGCCTTTATTTGAGTACCAGACTTGCACGCCTTG